>QCOP01000007.1 GCA_003212885.1 Prochlorococcus sp. AG-432-D11
TTTTCAAAGCAGTTTCAAAATCTATAGCTGATTGTTTTTCTGCAGCTTCTAAAGCTTTTTGCTTTGCTCTGCGATGTTCTACTTGCTTCATTACTGCAGGAGTCACATTTTGAGCTTTCCCTTGAGGAAGTAAGAAATTCCTTGCATAGCCTGGGGCAACTTCAATTACATCTCCATCTTTGCCAAGACTGAGAATGTCTTCTTTTAAAACAACTTGTACTCTCTTTGCCATGATTAATGAATCGTGATGTCAATGAAATTTGATATAACTAGCTTAGAGCCCCATGGGAAGACGAATTTTCCTAGCAAGCCCTAATGCATTTAATAATCGAATATGTTGCCATGTAAGGTCAATCTGACCTTTTTGCAATCCTTGCTTGGCAGAACTCGGAAAAGCATGATGATTGTTATGCCATCCTTCTCCAAAAGTTAATGCTGCTACCCATGCATTGTTCTTAGAGTTATCACCACTATCATAAGGGGCTTTCCCCCAGCAATGCGTTGCAGAATTCACTAACCATGTAATGTGATACACCACCACTAATCTTAAAGGAATCCCCCATAAGACCATCGCCCAGCCATTAATACCAGTTGAAGTGCCGATCCAAAACAGTAGGAACCCTAGAGGGATTTGTAATAAAAGAAAGTATTTGTTTAGGAACCGATAATAAGGATCTTTAATTAAATCGCCACTAAATCTGGGGACAACTGATAAGGCAGGAACATCCTCAAACATCCATCCCATATGGCTCCACCAAAATCCTTTTTGACTATTGTGATGATCAGGCTCGGTATCTGAAAAAGTATGATGATGCCTATGTAGACCAACCCAGTCAATAGGACCATGTTGGCAGCTAATGGCTCCGCATGTCGCAAAGAACCTTTCAAGCCATTTGGGAACTTTAAAAGATCTGTGAGAGAGCAATCTGTGATAACCCAGTGTTACGCCTAAACATGCTGTCACCCAATAAAGAAAAAATAATGCGATAACACTTTGTAGACTCCAAAATTTTGGACTTAATGCATATATAGATAAAAGATGGATTGTTAACATAAAAACTATTGTTCCCCAGCGCCTTTGAAACCTTGAAGGATATAAAGAAAGATCATTTGACAGCATATGCAGTTTTGCCGAAGCTGCCTTAGCTTGGTCTGCTGGGACTGGCCTCCGTAGAGGAGCGCTGGCCTCAATTACACTCAAAACCACATCGATCCAATTTATTGTGGTTTATACTAGCTGATAATGATCCATATCGAAAAACAAAAGTAATCTTTTGAATGATGTTTTGACTGCTGGTTTTAGGGATCGACTTGCTAGTGGGCGCAGAGCGATGGCTCATTTGATTCATGTTTGGCATGAGCGCAACGGATGGTCTCATAAGGTTTTGCCTGCATTATCCGAAACTTTAGATCTTGGACGTGTTCATAATTCACAGATATCTAATTTGCGTAATGGTAAGCTTTCATCTCCAAGTCCAGAAGTTTTTCTTGCTTTAGCACAAGCTAATTATGTTCTTTATCAAGGGATTGGAGTTATTAGGGACCGTCTGATTAATGATCATCCTGAATTGTTGAAGGTACTTTTAGACTCTGCAGAACCTTTGATAGGTGATAATCACGAACCACTTACTGGAGGAGATTTCTTTGAAATTTTTGTTGGCTTGTCTCCTTTGCCCTCATCTTTTGATTGGTTTATAGAGGAAGATGAAGCAACTTATATTAGTGCTGCTTTGGCTGATTATTTGTGTGATTTTAAGCCTTGGAGACAATGTCGAGAAGCTGTAATGAATGCATATCCAGTTCTTAAGCCCCTTAGAAGAGAAAGGTTTGCAGCCGTAATGGCAGGCTTGAAAGATTACACAGCTGAAGAATTGGATGGAGAGTTGCTAGATTTATATGCTACTTATCAAAAACTCAGTTCATCTGATTTAAGAGGAGTAGATGCTTTTTTGAATGAGTTGCGCCGAAATAAAGTTTTAAATACAAGATAATGCAATTGCTTGATATTGTTTCTAGTAGAATTCTTATTATAAATTTTTCTGCACATTGAATAATAAAAATGAGATCGCTAAAATTGCATCTATATTTGTTGATAATATTGAAACTAAATTTTCATCTTTAGCTAATATTCGTTCAAAGAGAGTTGGGATTCATATAGAAAAAATTCTTCAATCTTTTAAAATGAATGGATTAGGATCCCATCATTTTAGTTCTTCAAATGGATATGCTCATAGCGACATAGGTAGAGATGTTATTGACAAAATTTATGCATGTATATTTGGAGCCGAAAAGGCAGCAGTAAGGCTTCAATTTGTAAGTGGCACTCATGCGATTGCCTGTTGTTTATTTGGGATTTTACGACCTGGAGATAACCTTTTATCTATTTCTGGAAAACCTTATGATACGCTCGAAGAAGTTATTGGATTACGAAAAAAAGGACAAGGTTCATTGATTGAATTTGGAGTCAATTATGAGGAGAATCTGGTTTTTGAAGATCAATCAATAAATTATCAATTGTTAGATTCTTTGTTAGTTTTGCCTCGTAAATTAATTTTTTTTCAGAGAAGTTGTGGTTATTCTTGGAGATCAACAATATCAATCCAATTAATTCAAGAAGCTTGTACTTATATTCATAAGATACAACCTCAGTGTATTTGTTTTGTTGATAATTGTTATGGTGAATTTGTAGAAGAAAATGAACCAACGTTAGTTGGTGCAGATTTAATTGCAGGCTCTTTAATAAAGAATCCTGGAGGGACAATTGTTCCTACAGGTGGTTATGTAGCAGGTAGAGCTGACTTGGTCGAAAAGGCTTGTTGCCGTTTGACTTCTCCTGGCATTGGAATCAGTGGTGGGATGACTTTTGATTTAAATAGGATTGTCTTACAGGGTTTATTTTTGGCTCCTCAAATGGTAAGTGAAGCGTTGATTGGTGCAGACATTATTGCTGGTGTATTTTCGGAATTAGGCTTTACTGTGAATCCACTTCCTAATGCTTCTCGTGGAGATCTGATTCAGGCTATACGGTTTAATTCACCTGAGGCTTTGAAAATAGTATGTAAGGCTTTTCAAGAGGCCTCGCCTGTGGGTTCTTATTTGAACCCTATACCAAGCTCAATGCCAGGTTACGAATCAGATTTAATAATGGCCGGAGGCACTTTTGTTGAAGGTAGTACTAGTGAGTTTTCCGCTGATGGCCCTCTGCGCGCACCTTTCAACTTATTTGTGCAAGGAGGTACTCATAGAGCTCATATAAAAATTGCAATTAGAAATGCTCTTATTGCTCTTTACAATGCTGATCTAATAAAATTAGATCACATGGATTAAATTACTAGTTACTTGTGCATAATGGATTTTAATTTTCCTGATCATTTTCGTTTTGCTGATTCTCATGAATATGCAGTTGTTGATGGCGAGTACGTCCGCATAGGAATTAGTGAATTTGCCGTAGATCAATTGGGAGATATTGTTTTCGTAGAACTCCCGGAAGTAGGTGAGAGCATAATTCAAGGCAATAGCTTTGGATCTGTTGAGTCTGTAAAAGCTGTTGAAGATATGAATGCTCCTATCAGTGGTGAAATTGTCGAAATTAATCAGCGCGTTATTGATTCTCCAGAGAATCTGCAAAGTGATCCTCATCAGAAAGGCTGGTTGTTACTAGTAAAACCTGTTGACTTAGATGAATTGAAGCTTCTGATGGATGCCAAAGCTTATGCGTCTAAAGTTGTATCTTCATAAAATGTGTTTCTGTTTCTTATCAAAATCTTTCAACTTTTATTAGGCTTGATTTCGTTTGAAGTGCATCCTTCTTCATGAGAAAGGTAAATAGTAATTTTGAGACCTTTGTTAATAGACATGTTGGTCTAACTCCCTTTGAAGAAGAGAAAATTCTGACTCAACTTGGTTATTCGACGCTGCAAGAATTTATTGCTTCCGTTGTCCCAAAGGATATTTTAGAAAGTGACCCTATTTCTGAATTATTTATTCATGGTTGTAGTGAGGCCAATGCATTGTCTGAGCTGACTGAAATAGCTTCTAAAAATGTTTTGCGAAGATCTTTAATTGGACTTGGATATTATGGAACGAAAACTCCTTCAGTAGTACAGAGACAAATTTTTGAAAACCCTTCTTGGTACACGTCTTATACGCCATATCAAGCGGAAATAGCTCAAGGCCGTTTGGAGGCATTATTTAATTTTCAAACTTTAATTTCTGAATTGACAGGTCTTCCTATTGCAAATGCATCATTGCTTGATGAAGCAACTGCAGCTGCAGAAGCAATGAGTTTAAGCTATTCGATCACAAAGAAAAAATCTGCAAAGAAGTTTTTAGTTGATAAATTTACTTTTCCTCAGACTCTTTCTGTTTTGCAGACAAGAGCAGATTCGTTAAATATTAACTTGCAATTATTTGATCCTTTTGCTGATGAAATTGATGAACAAGTGTTTGGAATATATTTACAAATTCCTGCCTGTAATGGTCATTTTTGGGATCCATCTATTTGCTCTAAAAAAGCCAAAGATGTTAATGCAATTGTTACTATTGGGATAGATCCCTTGGCGCAAGTTTTGTTAAAGCCTATAGGTGATCTAGGTGCAGATATTGCTATTGGTAGTATGCAAAGATTTGGAGTCCCGATTGGTTTTGGTGGTCCTCATGCAGCATTCTTTGCTACAAAAGAGTCTTTTAAACGGCAAATTCCGGGAAGATTAGTTGGTCAGTCAGTTGATAAAGATGGTAAACCTGCATTGAGGTTGGCTTTGCAAACTAGGGAGCAACATATTCGAAGAGATAAAGCAACAAGTAACATTTGTACAGCTCAAGTTCTTCTCGCTATTATTTCATCTTTTTATGCTGTTTATCATGGTAAAGATGGTTTAGAATTAATTGCTAAAAGAGTATCTTTCTTTTGTAGATTAATTGAACAATCCTTGAGAAGTTATGGTTATAATATTGAGGATATTTCACGCTTTGATACGATTGATGTTTTTTGCGAAGAATCAAAACTGATCCATTTGCTAGGGGCAAAAGAAGGGTTTAATTTTAAGATTTTACCGTTAGGTTCTTCTATTGATGAGTCTGAAGGTTTTGGTATTTCAATCGATGAGCTAACAACAGTAAAAGAATTAAATAAACTATCTAGAGTTTTTGCGGATGCGAAAGCTCAGTCTTATCAAGAAATAATTATTAGTGATATAGAAAAATTCATGCCTTTTAGTGACCTACCATTAAGAAATAAACCTTGGCTTACTCAACCTGTTTTTAATATTTACAGAAGTGAAACAGAACTCCTGAGATATATTCATCGTCTAGCAAATAAGGATTTTTCTTTATCAAATGGAATGATTCCCTTAGGCAGTTGTACTATGAAATTAAATGCTGCTTCTCAATTAATACCTGTAGGGTGGAATGAGTTTTCTTTATTGCACCCTTTTGTTCCTGATGAGCAATGTTTAGGTTATCAACATTTAATTGATGATCTTGAAAAATGGCTTGCAATATTAACTGGTTTTAAAGGTGTTTCTTTGCAGCCAAATGCTGGTTCTCAAGGGGAATATGCTGGACTTTTAGTTATCAAAGCATGGCATAAATTTAATAATCAAATCAATAGAAATATTTGTTTAATTCCTACTAGTGCTCATGGTACTAATCCCGCTAGCGCAGTCATGGCTGGCATGAAAGTTGTTCCAGTTAAGTGTGATTTAGAAGGCAATATTGATTTTAAAGATCTTAAGGAAAAGATTGAGGAACATTCAAATAATCTTGCTGCTTTAATGGTTACTTATCCATCTACTCACGGTGTATTTGAAGAAGGTATTGGACAAATTTGTCAATTAGTTCACTTGCATGGAGGTCAAGTCTATCTTGATGGGGCGAATCTAAATGCCCAGGTTGGTATATGTCGCCCTGGCAAGTATGGAGCTGATGTATGTCATTTAAATTTGCATAAGACTTTTTGCATCCCTCATGGAGGAGGTGGTCCAGGTATAGGACCAATAGCAGTTGCAGAGCATTTGACCCCATTTCTTCCAGGTCATCCTTTTAAATCTGTAGGAGGCCTACGTGATATTGGTGCAATTGCTGCTGCTCCTTATGGCAGTGCAAGCATCTTGCCAATTAGTTGGATGTATATACGAATGATGGGTGCTAAAGGACTTACAAAAGCAAGTTCTTTGGCTATTTTGTCTGCTAATTATCTGGCTAATAGGCTGACTAATTATTTCCCTATTCTCTTTAAAGGTGCCAATAATAGAGTCGCTCACGAATGCATTTTAGATTTGAGACCAATTAAAAATTTAACGGGAATAGAAGTTGAAGATATCGCTAAACGATTGATGGACTATGGCTTCCATGCTCCTACTGTTAGTTGGCCTGTTGCAGGAACAATGATGGTAGAACCTACTGAGAGTGAGAGTTTGGGAGAATTGGATCGTTTTTGTGATGCAATGATTGGTATTCGAGAAGAGATTCGTGGAATTGAATCGGGTGAGTTTGATTCTCAAAATAACCCTATAAAACTTTCTCCTCATACTTTGGAAGAAGTAACCAAGGATAATTGGGACAAACCTTATTCACGCCAAGTAGCTGCATTCCCTTTACCAAATCAGATTAAAAACAAGTTCTGGCCTGCTGTGTCAAGGATTAATAATGCTTTTGGAGATAGAAATTTAGTATGTGCATGTACTCCAGTAAAGGATTTTGAGACAAATTAGTTTTTTAGGACTGGCCGAGAACCGATTTAATAGTTAAATTTTCAGCGAAAACTAAATTTATGGTTTTTAATTTCCTACATATTTAAGAGTTCATCCTCTTAGCTATGTGGAGATGTCAACTTTAAGTTTGAGGACAGTATGTCAAAAGACAATCATTCAGCTAATTTTCAACAGCTTGGAAAACATAATTTGGACTTTCCTTTCTTTACTGGAGCTCTAGAAGAGATTCTTAGTTCTGGAAAGTTGTTTGAGATAGAAGGGACGAATGTTGTGAGAGTTCCTTTTGGGGTTCGCAGATCGCGAAAACATCGTCCTACTCATCCTGAAAGATTGGCTACTTTGGTTCTACCTTTTCAACCTCAAGGTTCACCAACCCCTCCTCCACAGGCTGCATAATTTAAGCAGCTATCTTTGAGGAGTGTTTTTCAAGAACGTCAGTATAAAAACCTTTTAGTTGTTCTGTTGCTTTAAACCATCCCCATCGTTCAGCTTCTAATCTTGCTGCTTTTCGCATTGCCTTTCTCTCAATTTGATTTCCTAGAAGTTGTTTAGTTGCATTAATCAAACTTTCTGTTCCGTCATTTACTTCGTCTGGATCGTATAAGCACCCGTTTATCCCATCAGAAATAATATCAGGGATTCCTCCTTTGTTTGCTCCTACTACGGGGCAGCCAGCCGCCATGGCTTCAAGTAATACTAATCCCAGCGTTTCTGTACTTGAAGGGAACAAGAAGGCATCTCCAGAGGCATATGCACTTGCCAGAGCATCTCCTGAGAGATATCCCACAAAAGTTGTTGGGGTATTTTCAAAGATTTTTTCTAATTGTTGTCTATATGGTCCATCTCCAACTAGTGCAAGTCTTGTATGAGGGAGGGCTTCAAGAACTGGTTTAATTCTTTCAATTTGTTTTTCTGCAGATAATCTTCCTACATAAATCAATAAAGAGCCTTCGTCACTGTTTTCCCCTAATAATTTTTTTCTCATTTCCTCAGAGCGCAATTCTGGACGAAATGTCTCTGTATCCACTCCTCTTTGCCATAGCGCAGTATGTTGAATTCCTTTTTCACTAAGCTCTTGAACCATCGCTGAGGAGGTGCACAGATTTAGAGATGCTTGATTATGAGCTGCCTTTAGTAATTCCCAAAGCAATGGCTCTAGCATACCCATTCCATAGTGTTCAAGATATTTGGGTAGATGAGTGTGATAGCTAGCTACTAAAGGTATTCCATTTGTTTTTGCCAGCCAAATTCCCCCTAAGCCAAGTACCGCTGGATTGACAACATGAATAATGTCAGGCTTAAAGGCTTCAATTGCTCCTGATACTGCTGGTCCAGGAAGACCAAGTTTCAGTTCAGGGTAGAGGGGTAACGGCATTGCTGGCACACCAATAACTCTTGCTCCCATATATTCATCAGGGCATCCCTCTGGACAAAAAATCAAGACCTCTTCACCAGATTTGGTTAAATTTTCTATTGTTTTAGTCAGTCTGGTGACAATTCCATCCACTTTTGGGAGAAATGTTTCTGTAAAAAACGCTATCTTCACTGTAGTTTACTAACTTTAGGTCTTTTTGATGGCTTTTGCTTGACTAGAAGTCCAGGCAGATATGCATGGAATTCTTTTCTGATCACACCGATCAGTCCAACGTTTGGCAACGTCAACTACTTCAGTTAAAAGTCCATTGTCCAGGGTAGTTGGATTCAGGCCAAGTTCAAGGAAGCATTTGTTATCAACAATTAGATCATTTTCAACTGCTTCATTTCGTGGATTAGGTAAATAATTGATTGTTGCATTAGTCAGTTCAGCAACTTTCTTGGCTAGTTCACCAACTTGATGACTTTCAGTCATCTGATTAAAAATTTTGACCCTTTCTCCGGATTGTGGAGGGTTCTCTAGTGCTAATTGTACGCATTTAACTGAATCTTCAATATGAATGAATGCTCTTGTTTGTCCTCCTGTTCCATGAACTGTAAGAGGGTAATTGATTGCAGCTTGCATTAGGAACCTATTTAGTACTGTTCCGTAATCACCGTCATAATCAAAACGGTTTGTTAAACGAGGATCTTTTAAGGTTGCTTTAGTATTGGTACCCCAAACAATTCCTTGATGAAGGTCAGTGATTCTAATATTGTCGTTTTTGTTGTAATAAAGAAAAAGCAGTTGATCTAGCGTTTTTGTCATGTGATAAACGCTTCCTGGGCTAGCAGGGTGAAGGATTTCTTCTTCAAATCTTGTTCCATCTGGTTGTGGAACTTCTACTTTTAAGTAACCCTCTGGAATCGTTGCTCCTCTGTGAGATCCATATCCATAGACTCCCATTGTACCCAAATGAACAATATGTACATCCAACCCAGATTCAACGATAGCTGCAAGAAGATTATGCGTTCCATTGACATTGTTATCAACGGTATATCTTTTTGTTGAGCTGCTTTTCATTGAGTAAGGAGCAGCACGTTGTTCAGCAAAATGAACAATTGAGTCAGGCTTTTCATCAATGATCAGATCCAACAACCTTTGATATTCTTTGGCAATATCAAGTTGGATAAATCTCATTGGGTTGTTGCTCACTTCTTCCCAGGCTTTTAAACGATCGCCTATTGAAGAAATAGGAGTCAGAGACTCTACTTCGAGATCAATATCTATTTTTCTGCGGCTTAGGTTATCTAAGATGACAACGTCGTGGCCTTGATCGGCCAAATTTACAGAACAAGGCCAGCCACAAAAGCCGTCACCACCAAGAACGAAAATTTTCACCTAAATCTCCTCTAGGTAAGATCGAAAGACTTAACTTATGAAAGCTACTACAGGGTTTTCACTTAATGACCAAAGAGAAGCCAATAGTACCAATTAGGAAGATTGACACTAGGACCGCTATTTGTTGAAAACGCTTGCTATTACTTGTTTCTTCTGAAATTACTTCAATTTCGGGTTCTTTTGCAAAAGCATTAAGACGACCTCCCGACTCTTCAGTTACTGTCATTTTCTTGCGCAATTCTTCGGAGACCCTATGGACTTAATTGCAAATATTATGAGTTTTGTTACTTTGCTTTACGAGATTTGTGTTTTGCTAATTCCTAATGTCGGGGAGCTTGGATTGGCTGTGTCTTTTTCTTGTAATCTGCCTGCAAGAAATGCTTGCCTACCAGCCTTAACGGCATGACACATAGCTTCTGCCATTAGAGAAGGCTGCTTGGCTTGAGCGATAGCGCTATTGATTAGAACGGCATCTGCTCCTTGCTCCAAGGCCTCGCAGGCGTGACTAGGTACACCTATGCCTGCATCAACAATTACAGGTACTTTTGCATTTTCAATAATAATTTTGATATTTGCTTCATTTTTAATTCCTTGCGCTGATCCAATTGGCGATCCCAGAGGCATAACTGTTGCACAGCCAATCTCTTCTAGTCTTTTTGCTAATAAAGGATCAGCATTAATATAGGGGAGAACAATAAAGTTTTCTTTAATTAATTGTTCTGCTGCTATAAGAGTCTCAATTGGATCAGGTAATAAATAACGGGAATCTGGTATTACTTCAAGTTTAATAAAATTATTGTCTTCTTGGCCTGATAACTTAGCAAGTTCTCTACCAAGTCTTGCAATCCTGATTGCTTCTTCAGAATTTTTGCATCCAGCTGTGTTTGGGAGCATCCAAAATTTGCTCCAATCTATTGCATCCATTAATCCATGATGGCCAGGAGCTGCAGACTGGACTCTTCTTATTGCAACTGTAATAATGTCGCATTGAGAGTTAATTAGACTGTGTTGCATTGTCTCAATGCTTGAGTACTTTCCAGTCCCTAGAAGTAGCCTGCTATTAAAGCATTTGCTGCCAATTTTTAATACAGAACTCTTGCTCATTGTTTATTTAAATTGATTCTTCTAATTAGATTAAAAACCTTTTTTATAAGCTATATTAGGGGAATTATTTTCTTTTAATTTTGAGATTTTCTTTATTTGTTTTTCCGCTGTATTATTCTTAGGGTCCAACTTTAATACTTTTATATATATATCATAGGCTTCATCTAGTAACAAAAGCTTTTGCTTAGCAAATGCCAAATTATTTAAAGCAACAGGGTAATTTTCTTTTGCTTTAATTGCATTTTTATAATGAATTATAGCTTCTTTAAATTTGTCTTGAGCCGCGAGAGAAAACCCAAGTGCATTTTCAATAATTGCTTTGGCTTCATCCGGTTCTTCATTTAAATTGTCTAAGGCTTGTTTTAGGCTAGCAGTGGCTTGAGGGTACAATCTTTTCCTTAATTGTGCTGAGCCAAGCTCATATAACTCAGATGCTATTTGAGACTTTTTATTGCTTTTTTGTTCAAGTTCGACAAGATTTAGCTCATCTTGACGTACTTTGAAAAGTTGCCTGCCGACTAAGATTGAAATTATAGATAGTAATACTGTAAGTACTATTAAATAAGTTTGTGGGAGTGAGAATTCCATGCAATAGAAAATACTTCAAGTATTTCAGTTTCTTTGTACTTATTAATTATACTTAGCTTTTGACTTCTGCAATTATCTTATTAAATGATTGAGGGTCGTGGATAGCTAGTTGAGAGAGCATTTTTCTGTTGATTCGAATATCAACTTTTTTTAGGCTTCCCATAAATTTGCTATAACTGAATCCTTGCAGCCTTGCAGAGGCATTGATTCGGGCTATCCATAATCTGCGGAAGTCTCTTTTGCGTCTCTTTCTATCTCTATAAGCATTACATAGAGCTTTCATAACTCTTTGATTAGCTGTTCTAAATAGAGTTCCATTACTACCTTGGAACCCTTTAGCCAATTTAAGGATTTTATTTCTTCTCTTTCGTGCAACGTTGCCTCTTTTTACACGTGCCATGATAAAAATGAATAATTGGGAACAAAGAAAGATGGGCTTTCTAGAAGTTGTTTGAAAATACTTAACTGTAGGGAAGCATCAGACTTACGTTATCTGAATCCCTTTCATCTACCACAGCCTTTGTAGCGAGGTGGCGTTTTAACTTAGAGCTTTTGTGGTCGAGTAAATGATTCCGAAAAGCTCTTCTGCGAAGGAATTTGCCTGTTGCAGTTGCCTTAAACCGCTTGGCAGCAGCTTTGCGGGTTTTTAATTTAGGCATTTCTTTTCTGGCAAATTACAAATACAATCAACTACATTACTTCCTTGACCGTCCAATAGCCAAGTCCGATCTGGTTAGCTAGACATTTATTAATCCATTTAATTATTTGAAAGTGATTCGTTTTAGATATATCTTTCCATTAGCAATATTTTTCACACCATTCTTCTTAAATGCTTCTTCTAGAGAGGTTTTAGAAGTATCTAACTCTGTGCCTCTTGCAAGTACGCATATTGTAGTTCCTGAGCCAAAATTTTCTATAGCTGATCAAGAACTATTAGTAGGATTGAAAGCTCATTTGGGCGGATCTAATACAAGTGGTTTGAAAAAAAAAATTAAATTAACTAGTGAAGACAAGTTGATTGAAATTCTTGACTCTCAGGGCTTAGTCCATAGGGCCAGGGAAATTTCTATTGGATGGAAGGAAATAACTCTTCCAACTTCTACGAAGTTTGCTAGACAAGTTCTTGGCCCATATGCCAGTTATGAATCGGCCAGCAGGATTGCTGCTGCAATACAAAAACTTGGAATTCGCTCACATATTGCGCATCCTTTTGATTGGGAGGTATGGATTTCTCATGATGCGATTCTTCCAGATGATTTCAAGACCAAGCTTGTTTATCAGACAAAACTTAGTCAAGTTCAACCGACTCTCAAATTAAAGTCAGGAGAATATCTTTTGTCTGGACCTATTCAAATATCTGCACCAAGTGGTCTTAGATTTCAAGGTGGTTGGTATTCGGGCCCTTTTCTTTTAAAACCTGATGCGTACGGAAGTTGGACTTTTATAGAGAAAGTATCATTAGAAAAATATTTACTTGGTGTTGTCCCTCATGAAATAGGTGCTTCTTCTCCGCTATCTGCTCTTGCAGCGCAGGCTGTTTTAGCAAGAACATGGGCATTGGCTAATAAAAACCGTTTTAAAATTGATGGATATCATTTATGCAGTGATACACAATGCCAGGTTTATAAAAATACGAAAGAAGTTAATCAAAATGTTGCTGATGCAATTACTCAAACTTCTGGAAAGATATTGACTTGGAAAGGACACCCCATTCATGCGGTTTATCATGCCACTAACGGAGGTATTAAGGCATCAGCGAATGAGGCTTGGGCAATGTCTGAGATTCCATACTTAACCAGTGCATTAGATGGTTCTTCAAGGTGGGAAAAAAAATTTCCCATTTCTTTTACCAATGATCAGGAAATTAGGCGATTTCTTGCTGAACGGGATGGTGCATTTGGTAATAATCATTATCTGTTTCGTTGGAAACGTACCTTGAGTGCGGAGCAAATCTCTACTTTTCTTGGGAAAGCCAATAAATCTCTTAAAAGTCCTATGAATATAAAAGTGTTATCTCGTGGACCAAGTGGCAGAGTACTTTCTTTGATAATAAGTGATCAACAGGACACTCTAACTGTGACTCTCGAAAGGGATCAAATAAGAAGAATTCTCAAAAATATTCCCAGTACACTTTTCGTAATTGACAAAGTTGGAGATAAAAAATGGCTTTTTACAGGAGGGGGATTTGGTCATGGAGCAGGTCTATCTCAGGCTGGGGCAATAGATTTGGGCCATAGAGGTTGGTCTACCAAAAGGATTTTGACTTATTACTACCCTGGAACAACTTATGAATCTTTGCAGTAGTTAGATCCTGACAGTTTAGAGTCTCTTATCTAGCTTTAGTTTTCTCATGCCAAAAGGTAATTCTAACGGAGGAAACCGCCGGATTAAGGCATTAGCCTTTTTAATGATTTGTCTTTGCTTGGGAGTACTACCCCATTTCATGCCATCGCATCAGGCCTTTTTGCCTGCGATAGTTGTTGGGATTGTTGTTGGCGGATATGGATTATTTGTTGTCTTAAAAGGTCAAAGAATAGTCGATACACTGAATTCCATACCAATTTTAGATAAGGACTTACCAACAATTGATATCTTAATATCAGCTAGGGATGAAGAAGCAGTAATTCAGCGATTAGTTGACAGATTATTATTAATTAAATATCCAGAAAATAAGTTAAAAATCACTATTATTGATGATGGAAGTAATGATAATACAGCTAATTTATTAAGAGAATCATCTCAAAATGCCACAAATATTCAAGTTTTAAATCGTCCTCGTTTTTCAAAAGGTGGTAAATCCGGAGCTCTCAATTATGGATTGAAGTTAATCAAAGGAGATTGGATATTTATTTTAGATGCTGATGCACAATTTCAAGATGATGTCTTGTTGAAAATTGCTCCTACATTAGTAGCTCGCAAATGTGATGCTTTGCAACTTAGGAAAGCAGTCAGTAATCCAAAACAAAATTTACTTACCACATGCCAAGCTATGGAAATGGCAATGGATGCTGTTATTCAACAAGGAAGATTTTATTCTGGTGGTGTTACAGAACTTCGAGGGAATGGTCAGTTTATTAAACGAAGTGTCCTGGATAAGTGTGGAGGTTTTAATGAAGATACAGTTACCGATGATTTAGATTTAAGCTTTAGATTTTTAATTAATAGTGCAAGTATAGGAATAATTTGGGATCCCCCTATAGCTGAAGAAGGAGTTGAAAATTTATATTCACTTTGGAAACAAAGACAAAGATGGAGCGAAGGAGGTTTGCAAAGATTTTTTGATTATTTTCCTCATTTAATTTCTAATAATTTAACCATCTCAAAACGAATAGATCTTCTTTGTTTCTTTATTTTGCAGTATTTGCTGCCAGTAGTTTCATTTGTAGATGTTATTTATTCAATTGTTTCTAGAACAGTTCCTATCATTTGGCCCCTTTCAATAATAGCTTTAGCTATTTCATCTTTTGCTTATTACGCTGGTTGTCGAAAAAGATCTTATGGCCCCCCAATACCCAGTCCAAAATTATTTCATATTTTTATAGCTACAGTTTATTTAATGCATTGGTTTGTAGTTATACCTTTTATTACTTTAAAGATGTCATTTTTACCTAAAAAATTAGTCTGGGTCAAAACCAATCATTTCGGAGTTACAAAAGAATGATACATTAATCATTTTCGTTATTATCTATAATTGTTCCATTAAAGAATTTTGCAAAGTCCTTTGCTCCTTCTAAAGATAGATCTATTTCCGTTGAATCTACTGAGCCTTCTTTTTTGACATTCAATTTTTTTTGTATTTGTTGAGACATTTCTTCGCAAGTTTTTTTTTGATTAGGTTGTTGTTGAATAATTTGATCACTGGGGCCTTTTTGATTTGCAATATTTGGTGTTATTTCACTAGTTAGTATTATTTCTTTTGAACTGCCTAATGCTTGTTCTATTGCTCTACTTAGGATACTTTTTCTGCTTTGGATCATTCCTATCCAATTTGAAGACACACTAATTTCAATTTTTTTGTCAGTTAAGTTATATATTTTTGCTTGTTGAGATAAAAGCATTTTAGTAGATGGAAGTTCAATGTGAGCAAGTATTTTATCCCATGCAATTAATAGGTTCTCTTTGGAAGATTCCACATCTATCTTATGTTCTTTTTGAATATATTCTTTGTCTTGGAAATTTAGACTTTCTTTTTGATTAGTATTTTTTACTTTGTATTCATTTTCTTTGATCAATTGATTTTGTTCAATATTTTGAATATCGTTTTGATTTTTAGGATTGATCATTCCAAGAAGTAAAACTTCTATCCATAATCTAGGTTGAATACTATTTTTAAGATTTTGTTCGGAGCTCTTTAAATTTTTTTGGTATTGATATAGAGTTTCTAATGATACTTTTTGACTTAATATATTTAAGCTATCGCTATAATTTTTTGGCATTGAGTGTAATTCTTTTCTTTGCGGCGCTATTTTTATGAGAATAAGATCTCTTAAAATAGATGCAAGACCATGAAGAATAGACATTGCCTCTCTTCCTTCGTCAATTAGTAATCTGATTTTACTTATTAGTTCAATTGCATCAGTCTCTATAAGTGCATTTGCTATCCCAATAATTTCATTAATAGGAACTATTCCTAAGAATTGATATACATCATTCAGTTGGATTGGTTGAGGTAATAAGCTTAATTGATCAAGTAAACTTTCAGCATCTCGTAATCCTCCTTCAGCTCTTTGTGCGATCACTTTTAATGCATCATATTCTATTGAAATATCTTCTTTTTTCGCAATATAATGAAGGTATTCTGTTAGATCTTTTTCAGAAATTTGTCGAAAATAAAAATGTTGGCATCTGCTAATTATGGTAGGTAACAGTCTTTGTGGATCTGTAGTCGCTAAAATAAAAACTGTATTCTTTGGTGGTTCTTCTAATGTCTTTAATAGAGCATTAAAAGCTGCAGATGAAAGCATATGACATTCATCTATTACATACACTTTCCACCTTGCCTGAACCGGAGCAAATCGTGATTTTTCAATTAATTCTCTGATGTTATCAACACCCGTATTTGATGCAGCATCAATTTCAATTACATCTAAAGCAACACTATTGGATATTGTTTTGCATTGTTCACAAGTGCCACAAGGTTCAATAGTATGCGTTGTACTATTCAAGCAATTTAGAGATTTAGCTAGAATCCTTGCACTAGATGTTTTACCCGTACCTCTTGGTCCTGAGAATAAATAAGCTGGTGCAATCTTATTCTTGATTAACGCTTGTTTAAGAGTAGAAGTTATTGCTGTTTGTCCAATTAATTCATCAAAGGTTTTTGGACGATATTTGTGGTGTAACGGCTGATAATTAAAATTCATATCTTTTATTTATTACATTTTTTCTTTTAATTAGGCTGTTTCTTTATGTGAAAGCTTCTCGTTAGATGGTAAATGGACTACTTTGCCATCAGTAAACTCTTCTACCATTTTGCGTGTAACGTTAAAGGTTGTTATTTGAGACTGAGATGGGAGTTTGTACATTATGTCGAGCATTAATTCTTCTACAATTCCTCTTAAAGCTCTCGCTCCAGTTTTTCTCCTAAATGCTTCTTGAGCAATTGCCTGAACTGCATCATCTTCAAATTCAAGTTTTACATTGTCCATACTGAGTAAAGTCCTAAATTGCTTAGTTAAAGCATCTCGAGGGTCTGTAAGTATTGCTTTTAAAGCTTTTGCATCAAGTGGTTCAAGCACTGCACTTACTGGCATTCTTCCAATAAATTCTGGGATTAAGCCATATTTGACAAGATCATCAGGCTCTAGCTTCATTAAAGCTTCATTAATTTGAAGATTATTTTTGGAATGCTTTTTGTTTAGGGAGGTATTGGGTACAAAGCCAATTGAGTTTTTACCTAATCTTTTTTGAACAATATCTTCTAAACCCACGAAAGCCCCTCCGCATATAAAGAGGATCTGGCTTGTGTCAATTTGTATGCAGTCGTGATACGGGTGTTTTCTTCCTCCTTGAGGAGGCACATTTGCTACCGTGCCTTCTAGCATTTTTAATAATGCTTGTTGAACACCTTCACCAGAAACATCTCTGGTAATGGATGGACTTTCACTTTTTCTGGCTATCTTATCTATCTCATCGATATAAATGATCCCTCTTTGAGCAAGCTCAATATCCATATCAGCTTTTTGTAATAACCTAAGGAGAATATTTTCAACATCTTCCCCTACATAACCTGCCTCTGTAAGTGTAGTAGCATCGGCAACTGCAAAAGGCACATCTAATAATTCTGCAAGTGTTTGTGCAAGTAATGTTTTACCGCTTCCAGTTGGACCTATTAGCAATATATTTGATTTATGCAATTTAGTGGATGTTATATCAGTTTCATCTTTCTCTTCATTACCTTGCCAAGCTAAACGCTTGTAATGATTGTATACAGCTACAGATAAGATTTTTTTAGCAGCTTCTTGTCCT
The DNA here is from genome assembly GCA_003212885.1 of Prochlorococcus sp. AG-432-D11. Classification (GTDB taxonomy): domain Bacteria; phylum Cyanobacteriota; class Cyanobacteriia; order PCC-6307; family Cyanobiaceae; genus AG-432-D11. Next base: position 17,629 of record QCOP01000007.1, read on the forward strand.
ACTACTTGTTTGTCTAGAAATTGTGAAATTTCAATTGGTTTGGGTATTGAAGATAGTGTTGGAGCTGGTTTGCTTGTTTTAGTACTGGTATTTGTTTCTTTCTGATTGTCATAATTACCTTTTTTACTTTTGCCTTGGGCATCTAAAAGCTCTTCATCCAAAATTTCATTGCAAAGGTCTATGCATTCATCGCAGATATATACTCCAGGTCCAGCGATCAATTTCCGAACTTGTTCCTGAGATTTACCACAGAAGGAGCATTTTAGATGGGCGTCAAATTTTGCCATCGAGCTTAATTAGAATCCATACAAGGTTTAAAGATTAAACACAGTAGTTTTAATCCATACTTATAGGATCGTCACTAAGCGGCGCTGCGTCAGCTTTCCTTAATGATTCCTATTTAGTTAGGAGCTTGAACTACTTTGTCTATCAGGCCGTATTCAACCGCTTCTTGAGGAGAAAGGAAGTGGTCTCTATCAGTATCTTCTGATATTTTTGCAAGGGATTGACCTGTGTGGTGTGCTAACAGCCCATTAAGAGTTTCTTTTAGATAAAGGATTTCTTTTGCTTGGATTTCTATTTCTACAGCCTGTCCTTGAGCTCCACCAAGGGGTTGATGAATCATGATTCTTGAATTAGGTAGAGATAATCTTTTGCCAGAAGCACCTCCCGCTAACAAAAATGCACCCATGCTTGCAGCTAAGCCGTAGCAGATTGTGACGATATCAGGATTTATATGTTGCATCGTGTCGTAGATCGCCAATCCAGCAGTTACTGAGCCGCCAGGCGAATTTATGTAAAGCTGAATATCTTTGTCAGGATCTTCGGCTTCTAAAAAAAGCATTTGTGCAACTAATGAATCAGCCACTTGATCATTTACCTCAGTACCTAAAAAAATTATGCGTTCTCTTAATAGCCTTGAATAAATATCAAATGCCCTTTCTCCCCTCCCAGACTGTTCAACAACAGTGGGGAGCACCCCTGGGCTAGATAATGAAACTGGATAGGTTCCTTGCCAGAGATTTTTAATAGGATGACTTGTGCTGACGTTGATCACGCGAGAATTGATGTTATGTGAATAATCTATATGGAAGATTTTAAGTATGAGCTTTTTTTTTAGGTTGTTTTTTCAGTTTCTTGCTTTTTTAAGGAAGCTTTTGGTTTGGATCCTTTCTTTTCTGAAGATTCTTGTGATACTTGATTTGTTTTTTCAGGTGCCTTTTCAATTATTTCGTTATTTTTTTCAAGCCACATAAAGATTTTTTCCTGCAATAAATCTTCTTGCACAGCTTCTTTTAATTTTTGAGGGTCGATATTTTCTTCTGAAGAAAGTTCATTGCTTACATCTTTTAACTTCTCTTCCAGTTCATTGTCTTCCACAATTATGTTTTCATTTTGAGCAACAGATATTAATGCAAGGCTTCGCCGTACATTTGTTTCGGCTTCTGGTCTTGTTGATTCCATTAAAGATTTGACTAGTTCAGGGGTAAAAGTGGATTTAACATCAATACCTTGTTGTGCAAAATTACTTGCAGTTTGTTCGATCAACTTACGCACTTCTTGGTCAATAAGTGTTTTAGGTATTTCTACTTCAAGTTGTTCGACAATCCCTTTTAAAAGAGCATCATGACGATTCTTTTGATTTTTGAGTTTGGCCTCTTCTTTTAGTCTCGCTTCTAAGTCTTCTCTTAAATCTTTCATATTGGTTTTATCACTTGTTTGTTTAGCAAAATCATCATCGAGCTTTGGTAATTCCCTGATTTTGAGATCTTTAAGTTTTAGATCAAAGCTTGCTTTTCTTCCTTTAGCTTTTTCTTGAGGATAGTTTTCAGGAAAGCTGCATTCAATAATCTTTTCTTCATTGATTTGCATGCCGATTATTCCTTCTATAAATCCAGGAATCATTTGACCTTTTTCTAGTTCAATATCCATTGATTCACTTGATCCACCTTCAATTTCAGAGTTGTCATCCACGAATCGCCCTGTGAAACTTGCTACTGCAATATCTCCCTTTTGAGCGGCTCTATTTTCAACAGGAATTAATGTAGCTAATTGTTTTCTTGACTCTTCTATGATTGTGTCGATCTTTGAGGGATCATAAATCACTGCTTCAGACTCAACTTTAAGCCCTTTATTGGTTTTGAGAATAGGACTAGGCTCTATATCAGTTTCCAGAGTTATTATTAATGATTTGGACGGATCATATTTTTCAAGCAAGTTTTCAAACCCATCCTTTAGATTTGGCTCGCATAGGGGTTCAATTGATTCTTGTTCCAGTGCTTGAGGCCAAATAGTTTCTAGCAATTTTTCAAGTGCTGATGCTTTGATCCTGGTAGGCCCAATTTGCTGAAGAATTACAGCTTTGGGAACTTTCCCTTTCCTAAAGCCTGGCAAATTAATCGATCTACTTAGTTTCGATAAGGCTTCGTCATAAGTTGTTTTACATTGCTCTGCTTGGATTTCGATTTCAATTGCTAGCCGGCTATTAGGAAGACCACTAGTTTTTACGTTTAATTTGGGCTGACTCATTGAATAATTGAGAAATAAGACCTCTTACTTGAGTACATTAAGAAAAAGTCTGTAAAAGAACCAAAAGTGATTGTTCATTTATAGACTCTAATTAAGATAGATGTGGATTTTAAAATAACCTAATTCCATAATCTACAAGGGCTTAAACCTGTAATAGTTTGTCTACTCAAGCATTATTACCTCATCGACCTTTAACAGTTGCCATTCTTGGAGCTAGTGGTGCTGTTGGTTGCGAGTTATTGGATTTGTTAGAGCAAAGGGATTTCCCGATAAAAGAATTAAGGCTCCTAGCTTCTAAAAGGTCTTCGGGAACTATTCAAACTTGGAAAGGTTCACAATTGACCGTCCAAGAAACTTCTTTAGAAAGCTTTTCCGGAGTTGACTTGGTTTTTGCTTCTGCTGGAGGCAAAGTTTCTTGCGCATGGAAAGAAGTTATTGTTTCTCAAGGGGCTCTCTTGATTGACAATTCCAGTGCTTTCAGAATGAATTCGGAAGTGCCTTTGGTTGTTCCTGAGGTGAATTCTCATGCTGCGCATTTTCATAAAGGAATTATTGCAAATCCAAATTGCACAACTATTTTATTGTCATTAGTTCTTGCACCTTTACATGCAAGGATTCCAATTAAAAGGGTAGTTGTCTCTACGTATCAATCAGCGAGTGGTGCTGGGGCAATGGCTATGGAGGAATTAAAAAGTTTAAGTAGTGCAATGCTTCAGGGTAAACCCCTTTCAAGTAAGGTTCTTCCTTATTCTTTGGCATTTAATTTGTTTCTTCATAATTCTGATCTACAAGACAATAGTTATTGCGAGGAAGAAATGAAAATGGTCAATGAGATGAAAAAAATTTTGGAGGCTCCTGAATTAAAATTAACCGCTACTTGTGTTCGAGTGCCTGTTTTGCGAGCACATTCTGAAGCAGTAAATATTGAATTTGAACAACCTTTTGAAGTAAATGACGCTCGAAACATTATAAAAAATTCTCAAGGTGTTGAGTTAATAGAGGATTTCAAAATGAATAGATTTCCAATGCCTATAGACGTAACTGGAAAAGATAATATTGCTGTAGGAAGAGTGCGACAGGATATAAGTCATCAAAATTGTTTGGAATTGTGGCTGTGTGGAGACCAAATTAGAAAAGGTGCTGCATTAAATGCAATTCAAATTGCCGAAGCATTGATCTCTCCTCAATGATCCCACTAGCTCAACTTTCTCCAACTCCCTTTGGCCGTTTGATTACTGCCATGGTTACTCCTTTTGATGGGCATGGCAAAGTTGATTTGTCTTTAGCGGCAAGTCTTGCAGAATATTTGGTCAATGAAGGTTCAGAAGGAATTGTTGTTTGTGGCACTACTGGTGAATCCCCAACATTGAGTTGGAACGAGCAGGAAAAGTTATTCGAAGTAGTTAAGAATGCTGTTGGATCACGAGCGAAGGTTCTTGCTGGTACTGGGAGTAATAGCACTTCTGAAGCAATTGATGCAACTATCAAAGCTGCTCATGCAGGCGCTGATGGTGCTTTGGTGGTTGTGCCCTATTACAATAAACCTCCGCAAGAGGGACTTGAAGCTCATTTCCGCTCCATATCAAACTCAGCACCTGATTTGCCTTTAATGCTCTATAACATTCCAGGTAGAACAGGATGTTCTTTAGAACCATCTACAGTAGGAAGATTAATGGATTGTTCTAATATTGTTAGTCTCAAAGCAGCCAGTGGGACTACAAAGGAGGTTACAAGCTTGAGAATCCAGTGTGGGCCGAAGTTATCAATTTATAGTGGTGATGATGCACTACTTTTGCCGATGCTTTCTGTTGGAGCTGTAGGTGTTGTCAGTGTTGCAAGTCATATAGTTGGAAAGAAGATTAGAACAATGATCGATTCTTATTTCACTGGCAATATTAATCTTGCACTTGGAATACATGAACAATTAATTCCCTTATTTAATGCTTTATTTGTTACTACCAATCCTATTCCTATTAAAGCTGCTCTCGAGATTCTTGGATGGCCAGTTGGCCCGCCTCGATATCCATTGCTACCTTTAAATGATTCAATGAAAAATGAGTTAAATCAAGTCATCCAAGCCTTGCTAAAAATCTAATTATTTTTAAAAAGCCGGCTTTCGATCTTTAAAACGAAAACAAGTTTATTTCTCTTCATATCAATCTCATGTCAACAAGTCTTTCACTCAAAGCTAATTCAGCCATGACTTCTCAATCACAACAACAACCCACTCTTAGAGTTATCCCTCTTGGGGGGCTTCATGAGATAGGAAAAAATACTTGTGTTTTTGAGTATGGAGATGAGCTGATGATGGTAGATGCTGGTCTTGCTTTTCCCAGCGATGGAATGCATGGTGTGAATGTAGTTATGCCAGATACTAGTTTTTTAAGAGAAAACCAAAAAAGAATTCGTGGAATGATTGTTACTCATGGGCATGAAGATCATATTGGTGGTATTGCTCATCATTTGAAGAATTTCAATATACCGATCATTTATGGCCCTCGACTCGCCATGTCAATGCTGCAAGGCAAAATGGATGAAGCTGGGGTATCTGATAGAACAACTATTCAGACAGTAGGACCAAGAGATACTGTCAAAGTTGGTCAGCACTTTTCAATTGAATTTATTAGAAACACACATTCAATAGCTGATAGTTTTTCATTAGCAATTCAAACTCCAGTAGGCACAATAATTTTTACTGGTGATTTTAAATTTGACCATACGCCTGTTGATGGTGAGCATTTTGACTTGGCTAGGATGGCTCATTATGGAGAAAAAGGCGTTTTATGTCTTTTTAGCGATTCTACAAATGCAGAAGTGCCAGGTTTTTGTCCTTCAGAAAGAACTATTTTTGACCCATTAGATAGGCATATTGCTAATGCAAATGGCAGAGTGATTGTCACAACTTTTGCCAGCTCAGTTCATAGGGTATCTATGATTTTGGAAATGGCTCTTAAAAATGGAAGAAAGGTAGGTTTGTTAGGCAGATCGATGGTAAATGTTATTGCTAAAGCACGTGAAATAGGTTATATGAAATGTCCTGATGATTTGTTCGTTCCTATTAAGCAAATTAGAGATTTACCTGATAGAGAAACCCTTTTATTAATGACAGGTAGTCAAGGTGAGCCTTTAGCTGCTTTGAGTAGAATTTCTCGTGGAGAGCATCAGCATGTTCAGCTTAAAACGACGGATACTGTGATTTTTTCAGCTAGTCCTATTCCAGGGAATACAATTTCTGTTGTTAATACAATTGATCGTTTAATGAAGCTAGGAGCGAAGGTTGTATACGGAAAGACAGAGGGGATACATGTGTCTGGCCATGGTTTTCAAGAAGATCAGAAGCTAATGTTGGCATTAACAAAGCCAAAGTTTTTTGTTCCTGTTCATGGTGAGCACAGGATGCTTGTTTGTCACAGTAAAAGTGCTCAAACCATGGGAGTACCAGAAGAAAATATTTTAATTATTGAAAATGGTGATGTTGTTCAACTTACTCCAGATTCAATTTCTAAAGGCGATCCAGTCAAAGCAGGAATAGAACTCTTGGATGCTTCTAGAAATGGTGTTGTTGATGCTCGTGTTTTGAAAGAACGCCAGCAATTAGCAGAAGATGGGATTATTACTGTGCTCGCAGCAGTGAGTACTGATGGAGTGATGGTTGCACCTCCGCGAGTCAATTTGCGAGGAGTTGTGACTACAGCTGAGCCTAAAATGATGTCTTTTTGGACAGAAAAAGAGATTGGTTGGGTATTAGACAATAGATGGAAGCAATTATCAAGACAAATTGGGAATAATGCCGCTGAAGTTGATTGGATTGGTTTCCAAAGAGAAGTGGAATCTGGCTTAGCAAGACGAATGAGACGTGAGTTACAAGTTGAGCCCTTGATTCTTTGTTTGGTCCAACCTGCACCTAGCGGAACACCTGCATATAAAAGTAGATTTGAGGAAGAATTAAACAATAAAAGAAATATGACTAGAAAAAATGTACCGACAAATATTATTAATCAAAAAAATCCTAGATCAACTGCTAATTCAGGCTTATCTTCTTCTAAAGCTTCAGTCAATACCACAGCAGATGTCTCTCTAGACTCTAATAATGATGATATTCCTTCTGGTAGAACACGTAGACGGAGATCTGCTGTTGGTTAGTTAAACTGTTTTTCTAGAAACTTTAGGTTAGTTCTATAATTTATCAATTAATGAAATAAATTCTTTATTCCAACAAATATTCCATCCTCCAGGAAGGTTCATAGTTCCGGCATGTATTTTAGTAACTATAGAGTAACTTAACTCTTCGATTGTGGTTGCTTTTACTGATGGAACACCTTCTTCTTTTAACCATTCAGCTAAGATAGTTTCTCTAGCTAATCGTGAGAGTTGGCAAAATTCTTTTCTAGATAAAAGATTATCTTTTCTAAGTGAATTCAGTACAATTTTGATGAATTCTTTTTCATAGTTATATAGTTCTGATAACTTTTGTGATAGTGATGAAATTCTTAAAGTACATCCAGGGTGCAAACTTTCTAAGATTGGCATAATTTCTTTTCTAATTTTATTTCGAGTTAAGTCAGAGCTTTCATTGGAAGGATCTAGCCAAATTGGCAAGTCAAAATCATTGCAGATTTGTTTTGTTTCTTCCCGTGTAAAAATTAATAATGGCCTGATAAGTTGAATGCTTTCCTTTAACTTCCTTATATATTTTAGACTGCCAAGCCCATTAAGATTGCTTCCTCTTGCAAGATTCATAATTAATGTTTCTGTTTTGTCAGAAGCAGTGTGACCAGTTAATACATAATTACAATTTCCTAAAGACTTGTATGAAGAAATTGTTTTTGCAGTATGAATTAGTTTTTCATACCGCCATTTTCTTGCTGATTCTTCATTATAGACTTCCTTTTTAGAAGCAATATCAAAATGGAAATGAATATTTTGTTGCTTAGTCCAAGCTTTCAGCTCTAGTGCAAATTCATTGGATTTTTGATGCCATCCGTGGTCACCATGCCAAATATGAATTTTCCATTTGTATATTCTTTGTAGATCTGAAATAAGTTTTAGGAGCGCCATTGAATCCTGACCTCCAGAGACTGATAAAAGTAATGATGCGCCTATAGGAAGTGGATGATTGTTTTTTTTTAGTGATTTGTGAAAGCGATTATGCCATTCACTCCATGGAGATTGCATTTTGGTAGATTGTGGCATCTTTTTTGGTCACCAAAATTCTTTTTTTAGTTCTTTTTCTAGAACAATGTCAAAATCAGGTTATCTAAAAAACTACAAATGTCTCGCATCAGTAATTTGCCTTTTCCCTTAAGAGAGGCTTTTGCCAATCAGTCGCTTTTAAAGGTTATTTCTGGTTTGAATAATTTTGATGCAATCAGCGTCAGTCAAGTTGCTAAAGCAGCCCAAGCAGGTGGGGCAACTTTGCTTGATATGGCTTGTGATTCTGGATTAGTTCAAATGGTAAAAAGGCAAGTACAAATTCCTATTTGTGTAAGCGCAGTAGAACCTTCTTTATTTGGCGAATGTATTGAGGCAGGAGCCTCAATGATAGAAATAGGAAACTATGATTCTTTTTATTCCCAAGGAAGGGTCTTTGAAGCAGAAGAAGTCTTATCATTAACTCGAGAGACTAGGTCGTTATATCCAAATGTTGTTTTATCAGTAACTGTCCCTCACTTCCTTCCTCTACATTGCCAGTCTGCTTTGGCATTGGAATTAGTTGATTGTGGCGCTGATGTAATTCAAACTGAGGGGGGCACTAGTGCTTCGCCTTTAAGTCCTGGTACTTTAGGCTTAATAGAAAAAGCGTCTCCAACTCTTGCTTCAGTTTTTGATATTTCTCAGACTTTTCAACAGCATGGACTTACTGTTCCACTGATTTGTTCTTCAGGTTTATCTTCAGTTACGATACCTCTGGCTTATGCCAGTGGAGCTTGTGGTGTAGGAGTTGGTTCTGCCATTAATCGTTTGACAAATCAAATAGAGATGATTGCAATGGTCCGAACACTTGAGGCCTCAGTAATGAATTCACGACATCTCTCTCAGGTGTCTAATTAATATTGTTTTAGAATCGTTTCATGTGTGAAAGCAATATGGCTAGTTATTTTTTAGATGCTCCTTATGAGCCACGAGGGGATCAACCCCAGGCAATAACTAAATTGGTTGATGGTGTAGATGATGGAATGAAATATCAAACTCTTTTAGGTGCTACTGGAACTGGTAAAACTTTTACTATTGCAAATGTTATTGCCAAGACTGGACGGCCAGCGCTTGTCTTGGCTCATAACAAAACTCTCGCAGCACAATTATGCAATGAGTTAAGAGAATTTTTTCCTAAAAATGCCGTTGAGTATTTTATTTCTTATTATGATTATTATCAACCTGAAGCTTATGTCCCAGTTAGTGATACATATATAGCAAAAACATCATCTATCAATGAAGAGATTGATATGCTACGGCATTCAGCTACTCGTTCATTATTTGAGCGGAACGATGTTATAGTTGTAGCTTCAATTAGTTGTATTTATGGTTTAGGAATTCCCAGTGAATATTTAAAGGCATCTGTTAAATTTAAAGTAGGTTCTACTATTAATATTCGTTCTTCTCTTAGAGAATTAGTTAATAATCAATATACTCGTAATGATTTAGAAATTTCGAGAGGTAAATTCAGATTAAAGGGTGATGTCCTTGAAGTAGGACCAGCATATGATGATCGATTGGTAAGGATAGAATTGTTCGGAGATGAAGTTGAAAATATTAAATATGTAGATCCAATAACTGGAGAAATTTTAGAAAATCTAGATTTTATTAATATTTATCCTGCAAAACATTTTGTTACCCCAAAAGATAGATTGAAACAGGCAATTGATGCTATTAAAAGTGAATTGATTGATCAAATTGATTTTTTTAATGATCAAGGTAAGCTTTTAGAAGCACAGAGGTTAGAGCAACGAACTAAATATGATTTAGAAATGCTAAGAGAGGTTGGTTATTGTAATGGAGTTGAGAACTATGCACGTCATTTATCTGGACGAATAGCTGGGTCTCCTCCAGAATGCTTGATAGATTATTTTCCAGATGATTGGTTATTAATTATTGATGAAAGTCATGTGACTTGTTCTCAATTACAGGCAATGTATAATGGAGATCAATCTAGAAAGAAAGTTTTAATCGAGCATGGTTTTCGATTGCCTAGTGCTGCTGACAATAGACCTTTAAAATCAGATGAATTTTGGAAAAAAGCGAATCAAACTATTTTTGTAAGTGCGACGCCAGGGACCTGGGAATTACAAATAAGTTCTGATCAGGTTATTGAGCAAGTGATTAGACCTACAGGAGTGTTAGATCCTTTGGTTGAAGTGAGACCTACAAAGGGTCAAATCGATGACCTCTTAGATGAAATTCAGGCACGAGTAATTAAAAACCAAAGAGTTTTAGTTACTACCTTGACCAAGAGAATGGCAGAGGATTTGACTGATTACTTGTCTGAAAAATCTGTTAAAGTTCGTTATCTTCACTCTGAAATTCATTCGATTGAGAGAATAGAAATTATTCAGGATTTGCGAGTTGGAGCTTATGATGTTCTTGTTGGAGTGAATCTCTTGCGAGAAGGTTTAGATTTACCAGAAGTTTCTCTAGTTGTAATTTTGGATGCTGATAAAGAAGGTTTTTTGAGAGCTCAGAGGTCTTTGGTGCAAACAATAGGTCGCGCTGCAAGGCATATTGAAGGCATGGCATTGTTATATGCAGATAATTTAACTGAATCAATGGCTCAAGCAATTTATGAAACTGAACGACGACGGAAAATTCAAAAAAAGTATAATTTAGATCATGGATTAACCCCGAAGCCAGCAGGTAAAAAATCTAATAATTCTATTCTTTCATTCTTAGAATTATCAAGGAAATTACAGAAAGATTCAAGTAGCGATGATCTTCTTAGTATTACAGAAAATGTTGTTGATAATTTTAAATTAAATAATGACTTAGATACATGTCTTGAGAATTTACCCGAGCTTATTGATCAATTAGAATCAAAAATGAAGAAGGCTGCAACCGAATTGAATTTTGAGCAAGCTGCTAAATTAAGAGATCAGATTAGTAAACTGCGTAAGAAGTTGCTTAGATAAGGAAGAATTAATATTACAGATAATTTTTATAATATTTGATGTAAACCAAAACAATTGTGGATTGCTTTGAGTGCGTCCAATCCATCATCTTTGGCTACAATGCATGTTGTTCTGATTTCACTGGTTGCGATCATTTCGATATTTATATTTTTTTCTGCAATTGCTCGAAATATTTTTGCTGCTGTTCCCAATGTATAAGGCATACCTGCACCTACAGCGCTAATTCTTGTAATAGCAGCTCCATCATTAAGTTTTGCATTTTGCCATTTTTTCATTAAACCATTAAGAGCAATATCTGCGCCTTTTCGATCATTTTTATTAAGTGTAAAACCAATTGTTCTTCCTCCTTCAGGAAGAGTTCTCTCTGATTGGACAATTGTATCTACGCTAATACCTGCATCAGCAAGTGTTTTGCACAGAGTCGCTGCTGTTCCAGGCAAGTCGGGAACGCCAATAACACTTACTTGTGCTTGATTAGGATCTAAAGCAATTCCTCTGACTGCTGGTTCTCCAAAATTAATGTTTTTGGGATTTATTTCAATTTGTTTTTTATCTAATTCAAATGCTTCTGATACATATCTAAGTGCTTTTGCTCCTAAATTGGCATTAATCACACAACTAACTTTTACCTCACTAGTTGCAATTAGCCTTATGTTTATTCCAGCTTGTGAAAGGTTGTCAAAAAGTTTTGCTGCGATGCCTGGTCTTCCCATAATTCCTGCACCACTAATACTTAATTTAGTCATGTCTTCTTGAATACATACTTTGCCTCCAATGGATTCAAGAATTTTTTCACATAGAACCTTGGCCTTAAGCAATTGCTTGCTAGCTACGGTGAAAGTAATGTCATTAGTATTTCCTTCATGTGTTGACTGAATTATGAGATCAACATTAATTCCTCCATTGGAAAGTTTTTCAAATAAATCTGCTGCGATGCCAGGCTGATCAGGAATGTGCGACAGTCCCAACACTCCCTGATTCTCAACTAGTTCTAATCCTGTTACTGGTCGTCCTAGCTCTAAGCCCTCTTTTCTTATAGATTTTTTATTATGGCTAGTAAGAGTGGTTCCTGGTCCTTTTTCACGGCTTGATTTCACTATTAGTGTTACACCATAATTTCTTGCGATTTCGACAGCTCTGGGGTGTAAAACTGCCGCTCCTAAGCTTGCTAACTCGAGCATTTCATCACAACTAATTTTTTGTATTAATTGAGCTTCCTTGACTTTACGAGGGTCTGTAGTCAGCACGCCTGGAACATCAGTATATATTTCACATTGAGCTGCTCCTAAAGCAGCAGCAACGGCCACTGCGGATGTATCAGATCCTCCTCTTCCTAATGTTGTGATTTCTGCAGTTCCATCACTACTAAGGCTGGTGCCTTGAAATCCAGCAATGACTACTACATTTCCTTCATCCAAAAGAGTATTTATTTTTTCGGTTCTGATATCCAGTATTCGAGCTTTACCAAAGGAAGATTCTGTAATGATTCCTACTTGCGGACCTGTTAGCGATTTGGCAGGGATCCCAATTTCATTAAGTGCCATTGCCAATAAGGAGATTGAGACCTGTTCTCCGGTTGAAAGCAACATGTCCATTTCCCTATTAGGAGGGTTATGAGTTATTTGATTCGCTAGTTGAGTTAGTTGATCTGTGGAATTCCCCATTGCAGAAACAATTATGACTAGATCGTGTCCATCAAGTTTGCTTGAAGCTATTTTTCGAGCAACCGATTTAATGTGATCAACACTTCCTACTGAGGTTCCACCAAATTTTTGCACCAAAAGTGCCATTAAGTTCCCTAGAGTATATTTAAATATTTAATCATCATTTTGACAAAAGGCTTTCTGTAAATGCATCCAATGGGGGTACTCCTTTCTTGATTAAACATTCAGCTTCTAAAACTTTGCTGAGTAATTTGATAAATAGTGATGGTGATTTGTTTTGTATTTGTTTTCTAATGATATATATTCTTTTCGGATTTGAAATACCGGCTTTTTTAGCAATAAAATTAATATCGTGTTTTTTTTCTTTATCTAAAAGGCTGACCCAAAGCCAGCCTCTTACTTGACCTGTAAGAGTTGCAAGTATTCTTAGTGCAGGTTCTCCATTGGCCATTAATTGATCTAGTCTAAATAATGCTTCACCATAATCTTCTTGCAATAAAAAATTTGCTATTTCAAGAGAATTAGTAGAAATACCTTCAATTAGTTCATTGACGCTTTTTTTGCTTATTAAAGTTATATCATTTGACTTTTGTTTTGTTTCTTCAAATAATGCCAATTTTTTTAATTCTTCTTCGATTCTTATGCTATCAGTTCCTAAAGTATCCATTAGAGATAAAATAGATTCTTCTTCAAAACATATCTTCAGTTCATTTGCTGTTTTTTCTATAAGTGCTCTTTTTCCAGCTGTATCCCATATTGCAGGTAATTGATAGTTATGTTGAGAGGCTCTTTCTAATTGGATCTCTTGCTGAATTAATTTTGTTGTTTTTAATCTTCCATCAGGTTTATTTAAATTGTCACAGACTAAATGTGTGCTTTCTGGAATTTGTCTGACTATTCCTTCAAATCGACTTGCTAATTCGTTTGAACAATTATTAAAAAGAGTACTTTGTTTTAAGATTATTATTCTTGCATTGCTTCCAAATGGTGGAGTCAATGAAGCTTGAAGTGCATTAAAGCATTCAAGTTGATCTTTTCCATTGAATCTGCTTAGATTCATTGAAATCCAAGTTTGTTCAATGCTGTCTTTGATTAGCTTTTCTATGTAGCGCTCTTTAGCCCTAGTATCGTCACCCCAAAGTAAATGAATTGGCATTAAACGATTAGCTCTTCATCTGAATTGATCATGCCTAAATAAAGCTAGTTTAGAAAGGAAAATTTATGTTGATTGACCATCCAATATTCCTTCAAAGCATCCTTTACATCAAAACTAGGGTGACTACAAATGGCCGTGATTCATTGGAGCAAGATGTACTTGAGAGATTAATACATACAAGCGGTGATTTTAGTATTGAGTCATTATTGAGATTTTCTACTGGTGCGTGCGAAGAGGGAATTAAAGCTTTAAAAGCTGGAGCACCCATTTTAACTGATACTCGTATGGCCTCTTGTGCAGTCTCTTCCATGGCTTATAAGACTTTAGGAACCAAGGTATATTGCTCTCTTGATTGGATAAAGGAAGATGATATCAATACTGTTCCATTAACGGCACAAGGCATGGAAAGGGCTTGGAATGAATTATCTAATCAATTTAGTGTTGCTCAATCTCCATTAGTAATTTTTGGTAGTGCTCCTCAGGCAATGAAATTACTGATAGAAATGATTAGGAATGGAGCCAACCCCCCTAGTTTAATTATTGGCATGCCTGTTGGATTTATTGGAGTATTAGAGAGTAAAAAGATTCTTAAAGAAGCCAATCTCCCTCAAATCGTTTTAGAAGGCAATAGAGGTGGCGCTGCAATGGCTGCTGCAACTGTAAATGCTTTATTAAGAGCGGCCGTAGTGCCTTCAAATTGATTAGTTTCTTTTTGGAGTGACAAATTACATTTTATTTACTTTCTAAGGATTCAAGTATTTTATTGGCCTGTTGAATAACTTGCTCTGGTACTCCTGCTAATTTGGCTGCTGCAATCCCATAACTTTTATCAGCGCCTCCTGGAATAACTTGATGTAGAAAAATTAAATTCTTTCCTTTTTCCTCAACTATCACTTGAAAGTTGGCAATATTTTTGAATGTCTTGCAAAGTTTATTAAGTTCATGGTAATGAGTTGCAAATATTGTTTTACTTTTAATTTTGTTTGCTAAAAATTCACTTACAGACCACGCTATTGATAGTCCATCGTATGTAGATGTGCCTCTTCCAATTTCATCGAGAAGAACTAAAGATTGATTAGTAGCATGATTAAGGATATAAGCTGTTTCAGACATTTCAACCATAAAAGTTGATTGACCACTTGCTAGATCATCTACTGCCCCAACTCTTGTAAAAATCCTATCTGCAATACTTAATGATGCTTTTTTTGCAGGAATCCAACTTCCAATTTGAGCAAGAATTTGTATTAAGCCAACTTGTCTTAAATAACAACTTTTACCACTTGCATTAGGGCCAGTGAGAATTATTAAATCAACCTCTCCCCCTAATTCAACATTATTTTTTTGAAATTCTTTTTCGACAATCATTTGCTCTACTACTGGATGTCGAGACTCCTCAAGGTTAATTTTGTTGTAAACTGTTTCTCCTTTCGAGCCAAATATATTTGGTTTACAATAATTATTAACAGCAGCTAATTCTGCTAAGCTTAAAATCACATCTAAACCAGCTACGGCCTTGGCAGAAAGACGAATTTGATTTGCTGATTTTCCTACAATAGTTCTAAGATTACAAAAGATTTCATATTCTCTTTGAGCTAACCTTGCCTTTAATTGAAAAATCTTTCCTTCTCTAGATTTAAGATCTGGAGTAATAAATCGTTCTTCATTAGCTAATGTTTGCCTTCTGATCCAGTGCTTTGGAACATTTTTTGCTTTTGATTTACTTACTGAAAAGAAGTAACCAAATGTTCTATGAAATTGGAGTTTCAATGTTGAAATACCACTATGCTTTCTTTCAATAGATTCTTGTTCATTTAACCATTCACTTTCATCATCAAGTTGATTTCTTAGGCCATCTAGTATTGAATCAATGCCATCATGGATCAATCCTCCATCAGTAAGGTTTAAAGGAGGATTGTTAATTAGAGTTTCCCTAATTATTTCGGATAATTTTATTAAGCTAGGTTCAATATTTTTAATAATGTTAATCCATCCAGGGTACTCTTTAGGTAGTGGTTTCAGATTAGCTGCCAAGTGAGGCAGTCTCCCAATACCATCTGCTATTGCATTGATTTCTCTAGCACCTGCTTGTCCCGCTCCTGCTCTTCCTGATAATCGTTCAAGATCACTCATTGCTCTTAAAAATGATCTTAATGAATTTCTTAATGAAGATTGTTCTACGAAAAGGCTGATTAAATTTTGTCTTTCAATGATTTTTTGTTTATCAATCAAAGGTTCCTCTAACCATCTTCTTAGACATCGCCCTCCCATTGCGGTTAATGTTCTATCAATTGACCACAATAATGATCCATGAAATTTACCATCTCTTTGGGTAGCGGTGATTTCTAAATTCCTCTTAGTTTGTGCATCAATGATTAATTTGTCGTTAGAAAATAAAATTTGTGGGAAATTTAGATTGATCTTTGTATTATTTTCTTTTTGAGTATTTTTTTGACTGGGATTTGTTTCATTAATATAATTCACTAACCCACCTGCAGCTCTTATTGCATGAGGAAACTCTTGTATATTTATTCCACCAAGATTCTGCAAACCATAAAACTTTAATAAATTTTTTTGAGCTTCATAAATGGAAAAAGGTGTTTTTGCTTTCTGTAAAAACTTGATTCTTTTTGGTGTCCAGCTTGTCATTACTTCTTGTTCTAACTTTTCACAGATAATTTCTGATGACTCAATTCGCATTAATTCTTGTTCTAGTAAATTGAGACCTTCACCTTCTTGGATTAAAAATTCTCCAGTACTAATATCTGCAGAGGCAATTCCCCATTTATTAATATCTTGGCCTTGTTGATTTTCAATTACAAATGATGTGAGCCAGTTATTTTTTTTTGCTTGTAACATGCCTGTTTCAATAACAGTTCCAGGCGTAAGAATTCTTGTGATACCTCTTTTAATTAGTTTGCCTTCTTTATTGTGAAAGCTTTCTAGTTGCTCGCATATGGCGATTGAAAAACCTTTTTGAATAAGAGCTGTACAATATTTGTCTGCAGCATGATGAGGGATCCCAGCCATAGGAACCCGTCCAATATCTTTTCCTCCTTCTTTTCCAGTAAGAGTTAGTTCAAGAAGCTGTGATAATGAAATTGCATCTTCAAAAAAACATTCAAAAAAATCACCCAGTCTATAAAGCAAAATTCTTCCTGGATTTTGCTCCTTTAATTCCACATAGTGTCTAAGGATAGGAGTCAGATGCTCTTTATTTACAGTTTCGTGATGATTCCAGCTTGTGGTTTGTGAGGAATCGGTAAGGTTTTGTTGTGAATCCCAAGGATTCTCTGTATTTCCTTCATTAAGAGAGGCGGTTTTTTTTCGTGGCCGAGAGTGAGCATCTTGTTGCAATTGTTCGTTTGTTAACTCTTCAGTTTGGTTTGCTCTAGTCTTCACAACCTTTTTCGGAGAGCTTTGTGAGAGTCCTCCAAATAAATTTCCTTGTAAAAGGCTCTCATCTCCTGCCATGGATAATTTGATTACTGCCATTGATTGTTGGCATAGTAAAGGCGTTTTTTGCTTTTGGATGTGAAGCCTCGCGACAACCATCTTGATCTTTCGTTCAAAGAGCCTTTCTCATGTGACAATAAGGAACCAATTAAGTCTTTGCTCAATCGCTTAACTTCTCATGCAGCTAATTAGTTCTGTTGCTATTAATGCCCTTCTCTTTGCTTCCTTATTGCTAGTTATTGGGGTTCCAGTGCTTTATATGACTCAATCCAATCCAGGGGATCGTCGTAATGGAGAAATAAAGAAAATTGAAATCATTGGTGGGGTATGGTTTCACCTAGTCCTAGTCAATGGATTACTTTCATACTTTGTTTGAACTTAGACGCTCAGCATGCGATGGTTGAATTGTTTAGGGAACTTGTAAATTAGAAAATGGCTTCATATGAAGGGCGTTTTACCGATGCTTCTGATTTAAAAATCGGAATTGTTGTTGCGCGTTTTAATGATTTGATAACCAACAAGCTTTTGAGTGGTTGTCTTGATTGTCTTTCTCGCCACGGTATGGATGTTTCTGAGAATAGCTCTCAACTAGATATAGCTTGGGTCCCAGGCTCTCTTGAACTTCCAATAGTTTGCCAATCCTTTGCAAAGAGTGGTAATTATGACGCCTTAATTACATTAGGGGCTGTTATTAGAGGTGATACGCCTCATTTTGATGTAGTCATTAATGAATCCAGTAAGGGAATTTCCACCATTGCTAGAGAATCTGGTGTTCCAATCATTTTTGGAGTATTGACTACTGACACAATGCAGCAAGCATTGGAAAGAGCTGGTATAAAAAGCAATCTTGGTTGGAATTATGCTTTGCAGGCTCTTGAGATGGGCTCTTTAATGAAATTATTCAGTTAATTTTTAAGCATCATTGAAAATTTCAATTGACCATATCCCCCCTGTTGAGGCATGCTGTTTTGATAACAGAGAATATTTCTCTGATTGCGGATGTAGCTCAGTGGTAGAGCATCTCCTTGCCAAGGAGAGGGTCGAGAGTTCGAATCTCTTCATCCGCTTTGTTGAACACTATTAAAGGACTAGTCTTCCCAGTCCCTTACAGGAGTAGATAATACTAACGATGAACTTGATTATTTAAACTTTTTCTTTTTGACGAGAGTTCGTAGTCTCAAAGCTTTCTATGAGTTATTTGTAGTTAATTTCGATGCAAATTGGAATAAATTTTAGTGGTCTGATAAGTAGGTTAAAAAAATTAATGATGCAGTTTTTATTCTGAATTTTCAGTCTGATCAGCATTTTTATGTCGATCTGGAATTGAACACTGATTTGTTATCGCACTGGGGGAAAACAGTCTAATAGGAAGGGTAACTACTGTCTCTATAGCCGCTAAAGACGCGTATCTCTTTACCGCTTTTGCTCTTTTGCTTAATTAAGGCTCTTGCTATGCTATTAACTTGCCAAATAACTGGTGATAACGGTTGAATCCCATATATGTCCACTGGCTTCAGCTATAGGTCTTGCACCTTCAAACATTTTTAATGCGGCGCCTTCTTCTCCCTGATGAATTACTAATACTGATGTCGGGTCATCCTTACTAACTCCTCTATATAAAGGTGTAATTCCTTTTGCTTTGTGCATTGCTTCGGCTTCTGGACTGTCAAAACCTTTAGCCCATTCAGCAAACGGAACAGAAATCTTGAAAGTGAATACTGTTGTTTCTAGTGCCATGAAAAAATAGAATTGCTAGTGCCCAGACTATTACATGTTTCATATAATGTTCTATCTAACAATCTATTTTTTTAGATTCTTATGACACAAAAGAAAAATGCGTTGTTTTTAATCTTGTGAGCATAATTAAATTTTCATAAAGGACGACTTCATTATTGCTGAGTTAGATTTGTTTCGCCAGGATGAGATGTTAATAAGTAATATCTAAAAAAGTAATTAGGTAAAGTCTTCTTGTTTGATAAAACAATCCTAATTTTGAACTATCTCTAACTTGATAAGCATATATTGTTTCTTGCCTACTTAGGTCAAAGATTCCTCTGATTTAAAATTGTTTATTTCTTTCTTATCATTTTATTTATATCTAAGAATTACAAGAAAATCTTCATATATAAAAGAACATTTAATTTTTATTTTTTTGAATATATCGTTTGCGTTTAATGTTTTATTTCCAAAATTTGATTTTTTAGTATAACTTTGAAGACTATTACTTTGAGTCTTAGTATTCAGCTTTACATACAATTTTGAGTAAATTAGTAGCATCAAGTATATGGGAATATGAATTATATAGCCTAGTAATGGTGTATTTAATAAAGATAATTCCCTCCATGCTCGACTCCCTGCAATTCTCTTATTTAATGCAATAGTTTGAAGATTTTTAGGACTTATGTTTTTTAAACTTGGTGATAATGGCTTTGCTATTGTTTTGTGTGAGATGGCAAAGGATTCATTAACACATTTGATATTTTTAAAAATTTGTATCCACGATTTTTTTGGTTTACAAAAACAATGCTTTTGTAAAATCATTAATATACTTTGTAATTCATCATTGCTTCCTTGAAGAGAAGTTAAAGAGCTTGATGCAAATTTTTGAAGAGATTGGTTGAATTCTATGCGGAGATTTTTTTCACCGTCGTTTTCATAAATATTACAAAAAAGCAACTTCTTACTATAAGATTTTAATGAGTTTGAGCCATCACAACTTAAAAGAAGTTCAAATAATTGTAAGCGTCTAAAAAATTTAAAAATATCATTGTTTTCTATTTCTGTAGTTTGGTTTGTACTTTCTTGAAATACTGATTCATATCCGTATTTTGCGGCTTCGAAATTTCTGAGTTTCTTGACACCTAATAAATAAAATTTTGGTAATTTCTTAATGCCATATGAATTAAGTATGGAAGCAAGCATGTAGTGACACCTTAATGCCCAACCAAAATCTACTATTGCTTTTTTTCTTTCTGAAAAAAGCCCAATTGATTGAAAATAATTGTAAGAAGCATTAGTTTCATTTTTTAAACTTTTACTTAAACGATCAAAGACCTTTTTATTTTCAAGACTTTTTAAAAAATTACACCAAATTTGATTATTATTTAAAATTAATTTTATGTCTTTAGGAATATTTTTATTTTGTTCTGCAGCCTCTCTATAGTCTTTAAGTGATATATCAAGGAATTCAAGAACTTGAATGATACTTTTGTTGTTAAAATACTCTTTTAATATGTCTAAATTAAACTTTTCATCTAGGTAAATACTAGATAGCATTAAAGCTTTTCTAGATACTGCAAAATAAATAATTTTAATTTGTAACTTCTTTTTGGTTATAAGATTTTTAAGGATTATTTCTAATCCTAAGCAATCTCTTGAGCATAAATATAACTCTTTAATATCGGATCTTAAGCACTGGTTGATTATCCATTCTGCCAGTATCCATAAGAAAGGTCCAATGAAATAGCAAGTAAGATCATCATATATATTTCTTATTTGATGATTATTGCTTATTCTAAATGATCGTATAGAAGCAACTAATTTGGATGCTATTAGACTAGATGTAGGAGAAATTAGATTTGCTAATTCATGTTCTCTTTCTGTTAATGCAGAGGGTTTAATATATTTAGTTTTGATTTGTAGGCGCTTTGCTTGAACAATATCTGAATGATAATTATTTCCGTGATGCTTCAGTTGGTGAGCTTGTATTTTTTCATTTTTTAGTACAGTTTTATATAAGGAGCCATCATCTTTTGATTTCTTATATTCACTTGATACGTATAGACTGTCTTTTGAATGGAAGAATCCATATTTAATTAATTGTTTTTTTAAGAATATAGTTGGTAAATACATATCAGAAATGAATATAACTTTGCCATATCTTTCTCTTGCTTTATTAACAAGTTTTAGTGTTTCGTAGCAAGGTAATAATGAATTCTCTTCTATCGATAACTCAATATTTATTCCATTTTTTATAGATAAATCTGGGATTATTTTTTTTATTTCAATATAAATATCTTCTAGCTTTGGCTCTCCTTCCTTTATTTTATTTCTTACTAGATTCTCAGCTTGTTTTCTTATATTTGCAAATGATTCCTTGTATCTATCTCCAAATTGTTTTTTGAGATCTTCCTCAAGCTTTAGAGCAATCTCTAGAAATAAGTCATCAGGCTCTATATACAGCCTTGTTAAGCATGTATCATATACATCAAAAGACCACATATACGAAATCTTATCAAAATAAGTTCATATTATCAAACTCTAAAGTCATAGTGTAGTCAGTATTTTATTTTGTAAATTTAAGCTACCCAAAAAAATCTTGATTATTTAATATATATTTATTTCATTGGTCGTAATTTAATTTCTTGAAATGAAAATAATTATAGGAATTCAAAGTCGGATTAGTTCTTCACGATTGCCTGCAAAGGCATTGTTGAGATTGGCAGATACTACGGTTTTAGGAATGATAATTCAAAGAGCATTGACTACTACGTTTCCCGTTTATTTGCTTACTAGCGAGCATGAATATGATCATCTTCTAGAAAATGAAGCCTATAAGAATGGTGTTAATGGAGTTATTAAGGGGCCTTTAAATAATGTATTGGCTAGATTTATAAATTTAGCTGAGGAATATAAGCCTGATATAGTTATTCGGGTAACAGCTGATAACCCTTTAACAGAGTTTAGATATATTAAACCTCTAGTAGATTACATGTTAGAAAATGGTATTGAATATAGTTGGATTAATCCAAGATTATGTCCAGATGGAACTAATTTAGAAGTTTTTGCGCCAAATCTTATTTTTAGATCTTCATCTGTTGATCATAGCCAATATAATAAAGAAAACGTCACACCTTGGATGAAGAGTGTTTCTGGAAGCAAAAAGGATGCTTGTAATTCTTCGATTCAAAGTATTTTACCTATCAATGGACAGCATTATCATTTTGGAATTGATACTTTAGATGATTACTGTAAGGTTTCAACTTTGATTGATCATTTAATTCAGAAAGGTTTTGATTGGAGACATCAAGATTTTGTTAAGGAATCTGTTTTAGAGGTTACAGGTTTAAATTCAAACTTCCCTTCAGGAAGAAGGCATGCTATATAGATCCAATGTTATTTGTTAATGTCTAATTTCTTGTAGTATTTCAAGAGTTCAATATGATTTAGTTTGATAGATTCTTTCAGATTGTTATTTTTTTTTTAATAAGCTTTGACTAATACATTTTTCAAAACCTAATTGCTCATAAAAATTTGAGCTTTTTGTTGTCATCAGATATATCCGTTCGACGTTCTTGATTTGGGAGGATGATAGAAGGGCCTTAACAACCTTACTTCCGAGTCCTTGGCCTTGAGAGTCTTCTGAAACTACTATGTCCCATAGAACTGCGCGAAAGATTCCATCGCTTGTTGCTCTACCAAAGCCAATAATTTTGTTGTGTTTCCATAAGCTGATTACGATTGTGCTTCCTGCTAAAGCTTGTCTTAATTCTTTGTAACTTCTTTTTTGGGCCCAAAAAGTGTGTTTATCTAAAAGATCTCTTAATTGGGATAACCCTTTACGTGGCAGCAAATTAGGCCCTAGGCCAAATAAGCGTAGACCTGGTGCTCCTGATGCGTGACGAATAAGAATAATATCTGCCATGGTCTGTCTTAACAATTCTTCTATGGAAGAGTTTGCTTTGGAATTAAAAGCTAATAGTTTTATAGCGCTTAATGCATTTTTTACGAAGGGGTTGAGAGGTTAGTTAGGCTTAATTAGTATTTTTGTTGTTTCTGCCAATCATGCTTAAGCTTTTGCTGGGGGATCCCAATGCTCGTAAGCTAAAGCGCTATCAGCCATTAGTGACTGACATTAATCTCTTGGAAGATGAGATAGCTCCTTTAAGTGATGAAGATTTGCGTTCTAAAACCTTTGAATATAAAAGGCTTTTAGATAAAGCTGCTTCTCTGGATAAACAACGGGATTTGCTGGATGAGCTTCTACCTGAGGCTTTTGCGGTTGTTAGAGAAGCTAGTAAGCGAGTTCTGGGAATGAGACATTTTGATGTTCAATTGATTGGAGGAATGGTGCTCCATGAAGGACAGATTGCTGAAATGAAGACTGGCGAAGGAAAAACTTTGGTTGCCACCTTGCCAAGTTACTTAAATGCTCTTACTGGACGTGGAGTGCACGTTGTCACAGTTAATGATTATCTTGCTAGACGCGATGCTGAGTGGATGGGACAAGTCCATCGATTTTTGGGTTTGTCAGTTGGTTTGATTCAGCAGGATATGAATCCAATTGAAAGAAGTAAGAACTATAAATCTGATATCACATATGCGACTAACTCAGAACTCGGCTTTGATTATCTTAGAGACAATATGGCTGGTGATAAGAGTGAAATAGTACAAAGGGAATTTCAGTTTTGTATTATTGATGAAGTAGATTCAATCTTGATAGATGAGGCTCGCACGCCACTAATTATTTCTGGACAAATTGAAAGGCCTCAAGAAAAATATCAAAAAGCAGCTCAGGTAGTTTCTTCCCTCAAGAGAGCAGCTGAGATGGGAAAAGATGGTATAGATCCAGAAGGCGACTATGAAGTAGATGAGAAGCAAAGAACTTGCACTCTTACTGATGAGGGATTTCAAAAAGCTGAGAAGCTCCTTATGGTAAGTGACTTATATGATCCCAAGGACCCATGGGCGCATTACATTACAAATGCTCTTAAGGCCAAGGATTTATTTACTAAAGATGTTAACTACATTGTTAGGAATGAAGAAGCAGTAATTGTTGATGAATTTACTGGTCGCGTGATGCCTGGCCGAAGGTGGAGTGATGGACAACATCAAGCTATTGAAGCAAAGGAAAACTTACCCATTCAACCTG
>QCOP01000008.1 GCA_003212885.1 Prochlorococcus sp. AG-432-D11
TACATCAGAGCTTGAATTAACACCTTTGTTTACTGCCTCTGAAACGGCTTTAACAGTCGTAGATGCAAATGATACTACTTCTCCTGTTTCTTTGGATTTAAATGTAATTGTCACGAACGAATCATCGACCGTAAATCAACTTGGTTATGTTGTTCTTAATCCTGGTGAAAGTGATACTTTAACTTACGATTTAATAAAAGACAGGGGATCAGTTCTTCTTTCTAATCTTGAAAGTTACGATAGTCCAAACGTATCAGCGATGAATTTGTCAGCCAATGTAAGTCTCGTTAATAATCAGAAAATAGTTTTCTTTGAAGTAGTAGATACAACTCTTGAGTCTCTGCTAGCCAGTAATACAAATTTAGAAGGATTTGGCTCTAGGTTCAAAATTCTCAATTTGGTAGATACAAATAATTCTTATGCTAATGCTAGCAATGCAGGTAGTACAATAGCTATCTCTATTTCGTCAGATTTGTCAGGGGTAGATAATTTAATTGGAAGAGACTCAGGCTTAAATCCTATATTAGATTTCTCAGAATTTGCAGGACAAATTTTAGAAGGAACTGTTTCTGTTGCAAGAGAGGCAGATTTTGCGAGTACGGTTGGTTTTTATAAAATACAAAATTCCATTGGATCTGTGTTAGATCCACTAACAGGTGAAGTTTTAAATCCTGGTGAAGATGGTTATCGGACGGCCGCGCTTGATCCTACGAATTTAGTTTCTTCTTTTGGTGCTTTATCTACTGCGGACGATACCACTATAACTAATGAAATCCAATCTTTCTTAGGAGGTGATATGGTTGCTCCATATGCTTTTATAACTCAGACGGGAGAAACTTATTTTTCATTTAGTGCAGCCAATAGTGATGGCATATCTCATTTTAGGGAATTTGGAAGTACAACTATAGGGTTAGAAGATAGTCATGGTGGAGCAGACCAAGATTTTGATGATTTAATCTTTGGGTTTGATTTAAATTTAACTATTTAATTTCTATACACTTAAAATTTTAATTGCTTACTAGAATACAAACCATTACATGTAGTAGTTAATGAGGGTAACAGCAGGCAAGTTGTTTCTCTATTTTTTATAGCTTCTAACTTTTTCTGTAGTTTTCATCATTGGGGTCTTTGAGTATTTATTACTAAAGATTATTTTTTGTAGTAACTATTACTTCTCATAACTTGAATTAAATTTCAAAATAATTCTAACATGAACTAAATCAATGACTTTTGTTAATGATCAAATGAAAAATGATTCAATCAAAATTCAAGATAAATTTGAAAGGGCAAAAAAATTTTTAATCCAGAATGGTTTTAATAAATCAATAAAGGGATTGATCAAAGATTTAGAAGAAGAATTAAAATATGATTTATTGTAGAAATAATTTTGGATGTAAAATATGCTACTCATTAGTATTGATGAATGTTCAAAGAGAAACTTTTAATGACTTTTTGTACTTTTTTTGTTAGAACTCAATTTCATCATTTACTTATCCTCAATGGCTCTTTTTAAACTTGACTGGGCATTCCCTACCCAGGAATCATCGTTTGAAGGAGGAGAAACATTTCTTGAATACCTTGAAGCAGGTGGTCCTGCTGACGAAACTGAGGGGTTTAAAATTCTATGGCGTGTAACTAATCCACTCAATGGCACTGGTACCTTTGTAGCGGAAGCAAGTGATATCAGTAAAATGTGGGAACATGCTGCTCCTTGGATCAAAGGTTTTGGCTGCATGTGTGAAGTAGAAGCGGTGTTTTCTGATGAGCAATTTGTTAATACTGCAAAGAAAATCTACGCTGTTTAAGCAATTGATTTACTAATCGCATCGGGACGATTTCATTAGAATTTTTGGGACTGACTTAGGTCAGTCCTTATTTATTTCACTTGATAGACTTTCGAACGTCCATTACATTTCCTAACACCCCAAGAGATAGGTGCTTGAGATTTAGCTACTTCTTGTTCGACGCAGATGTTCTGATTATTAGCCCATGTAGCCAACGGCCGTAAACTAACTGCAATAATGGCAAGGCAAACAACACATAAGAGTAGTGCTACTCCATTGAGAATCTTAACCAAGTCAAAGTTCCTTATGTCTTTAGTGTTAGTCATCTACTGAAATGAGCTTAATGAATAAACAGATTATTTTTCTTGTCTAGTTTTTGCAACTTTCCTGCATTTATCTACATGAAAAACTTCTGCCTTCTTAGAATAGTGGACAGACTAATAATGGTGACGATAGAAAGCTTTTTTTTTGTGGCCTTGCTTATTAAACTCCTCAAGAGAAACTTGGATATATATTTAAAATTATTTTAATGCCTTCATTAGTAACTTTGCTTTTATACCTACTTGGCGGAGCAGCCTTGGGGACTTTAATGCTTCTAAGTGGTATTCCAGCAGCTCCTCTTTTAGGAGCTATGTTAGGGGCGGGCTTATTAAGCATTAGTGGTCAGCTTGATGTTGCCGATTGGCCTTTGGGGACTAAAACAGTGCTTGGGATAGGGATAGGAACAGTTATTGGTACTGGGATTAATCCAGATACAATAGAGGAATTACAAGTACTTTGGAAGCCAGCATTAGTTATAACCTTCACTCTCTTAGTCACTGGAATTATAGTTGGTTTATTAATTAATAGATTTTTTGGTGTAGACAAAGTTGTTGCTTTGTTAGGAGCAGCACCAGGAGGAACGATAGGGATGAGTCTTGTTGGCGCAGAGCTTGGAGTTGGTGCAGCTGTTGCAGCATTGCATGCAGTTAGATTAATAACAGTTCTTTTCTTAATGCCAGCAATAGTAAATTTTCTTTCTCCATTGCAAGGTATTGATATCTCAAAATAATAATTCAAACTCCCAATATTTTACTGTTAACTAAAGTCAATAGATGTTTTATTCTGTTGGTATTAACATTAAAAAAACTTTACCAGGTTTAATTTTCAAAAATATAATTATTGAGAAGTCATTGATTACGTTAATCCTTAGACTATTTGACTTTTTAATCACCAAAGCGATAATGCTTTTTGATTGCTTTATGCACTTCCCAAGTACATGACATTCCTTTAGGGAAAATTACTAAATCACCCACTCCAAGCCTGACAGGTTTTCCTCCATAAGGTGTTACTGTCACCTCACCTTCAAGTATTAAGCAAGTTTCCTTGTCGCTATATGTCCAAGGGAAAGTACTTGGTTCACAGGTCCATATAGGCCAGTTTTGTATGCCTAGGCTTTGAATTGTACTTTGAGAGCATGGAGATTTTACTGAAATACTCATTTAATAAAACTTTGAGCTTAAAGAATGTTTTCTTCTATTATCTCTTATATGGAAACATCTAATTGGAGCCCCTCCGAAGAAGAAAGAGAGGTTATGGAAGCTGTTTGGATGCAAGTGAAAGGAGCCTGCGAGAAACTAAAAGAAGAAACCAATGCGCAAGACGAGCATATTAGAAAGATGCTGAAAGAGTTGTCAGATCGTTATTATGCTTGAAAAGAGCTAGTCATAGAAAGCAATTTATAAAAAACGTGCGAGACTGTAGAGAGTTGCAGAAATGAACAAGCAATTTTTGCTCTCAAGCATGTCATCACATTGGCAGGGTTTAATATTGATGCTTTAATGATTGTGTTTAAAGCTGTTCATTAAAGCATCAGAAGAATAAGCATCTCAATCAAATTTTATGGATATAGAACATACTTAATATTGGGATCTCAATCAATTTTTTATTAGGCATCAACGACAAATAAGTATTTATTTAGTTTAATTCTGTATATGTAATTATTTTATTTAACCCTGCATATTATCTAATTAATGTGAACTGGCTAACACGATCTCTGCCAAAGTAAAAACAATAAAATTAGATAAAGTGATCAGGAATTAGATAAAAAATATCATTTGAATCATAATAAAGAGAATTAATGATTGTTTCTGTAAATTCAAAGATCAATGCGCCTTTTTCATAGTTTCTTTCGCCTGGGGAGAAATCGCATTAGCTGTATCTATAAAAGAAATAAAAATTTAAAAATAAAGAAAATAACAAATAATAAGAAGATTTTGCATAAAAAGACTTTGTTAATATATCTTTAATCCATTATTCTAGCTTAGATTAAAATAATTTTATTGTTTGATCTCTTGAATGAATCTCAACTCTATTTCTAGACAGTTTGCTATGAAAGGGAGGTACTTTCCTCTAAATATTTCTTCGTCTCATTCATAGGCCACAATTTTATTAGGTTACAAATTAATATACATAAGTTGCCGAATAAGAAAAAATAATAGAATATGAATTGATAATATATATTTAAATGTATTTCTTACAAAAAGGCATTCAAAAGAGCTTGGGACCTGGGATATTGCTTGCAGGTGCGGCCATAGGTGGTTCACATTTAATGTCATCTACTACAGCAGGAGCAAGGTTTGGTTTCGCCTTGCTAGGGCTGATACTTCTTACTAATTTATTAAAGTATCCTTTTTTATTGGTTGGAACACGCTTTACTGCAGCCACTGGAAAATCCTTATTGGAAGGCTTTAAAGAGAGAAATTCTTTTTATCTCCCACTATTTTTAATAGTTAGTTTGATAACTGGTACTTTTACTATCGCTGCTGTCAGTTTTGTTTCTGGAGTGCTTTTAACAAATATTCCTATATTTTCTAATTTTCCCGCTATGGATTTATCTATAGGGGTTCTTGTAGTTAGTGGTTTAATATTACTACTTGGAAAATATCGAGCTTTAGATAGAATTTCGAAATTTTTAGTAACTTTACTGACATTACTTACTTTATTTGCAGTTATTTCGCTTATCTCTAAAGGGACTTTTAGTGAAAGTCTTAATACAAGTTGGATTAATCCTCAGGTAAGTCCTTGGAAACTATCAAATTTAGCGTTTTTAATACCATTAATGGGTTGGATGCCGTGCCCTGTAGAACTGTGCGTATGGCCTTCCTTATGGATGTTCTCTAGAGCCAAAGATTCGCAATATCAACCTAACCTTCGTGAAGCAGAATTTGATTTTAATCTTGGTTATGTAATTACAGTTATTACGGCGATTTTTTTCGTAACCCTTGGTGCAATAACAATGTATGGAACAGGAGACGGAATGCTTTCTGGAAGTGGAGTGTCTTTTGCTCAGAAATTAATCCGCTTATACACCAATTCAATTGGAGAATGGTCAAAATGGATAATTATTCCAGCCTCTTTTGCCGCAATGTTTAGTACGACACTTACTTGCTTAGATGCATATCCAAGAAGCATATCTTCAATACAAGGACTAATCAAAGGTACTGATCAAGGTCATATGGAATCTGCTTTAGAGCAAACTCGCTTTCAAAATTGGATGGTTATTCATATCTTTGCTTCTTTAATAGGATTACTTATTGCAAAATCTGGTGGAATAGGTGTCAAAGATTTTGTTTTTGGAGCCATGACAGGGAGCTTTTTGACAGCTCCATTATTTGCATGGATGGCAATGGATACTATGAATAGTAATTTGGTACCTATTGAGAATAGATATGGACCAATTTTAAAAACTATTTGTTGGATAGGATTGATTTTTCTTATAGGCTTTAGTTTATTGTTTATTTCAAATTCATTTTTCGGCTTAGGAGTATCTTAACTCCTAAGAGTTACAATGAATTTCTTCTGATGAGTTTATGATAAATTCTTTTCCTAGTTTTTTTTAATTAGTAAGAGATAAACATCAAAACATCATACAAAAAACTATGTCCATATTTATTGGCACTATTTATAGGGACTTCTTAAACTTCTAAGACCGTTTAATTGGATAAAAGAAAACATTTTTTTATGCGTTCATTTTTAACATTACCTTTTCTATTATGTTTTTGTGCAGTTACTGCTATTACAGGATAAGTGCTAGATAGATACAATGTCTTAACATCAACACCAATTAATCGGGATGTGCGGATGGCAAAAGTTAAGCGTTATAGAACTAGAAAAGATCCATATGGTGTTATTCGAGCCTACAAAGAGTGTAACACTTACGGAAGTGGAGGAAGCATTGTGTCCATACTTGTGTAGAAGGCACGTAGAACCCTTGAGTTCTTCTGCCGCAAAGCGAGAATTAATTGATATGTCTAATTGAAGAGGGGGACGTATTTGAGTAGACCACATCTGTAAAAATTCCCTTCTCAAACGACTTTGTAACTATCAACACATCAGAGGGAAAAAATATCTTCTATTGTTGAAAGATAATGACAAAAACACAATTGCACGAAGAATACTCAAAGATTCTTCAAGAGGCTCATCAGGCCTCTGGCAGAAGAGAAACTATGGACCTTTATAAGAAAGCTTCTTCCATAAAAAAACGACTTCAGAAAGCGGAGTCAGAATATCCTTAAAGATATAGCAGCGAATCTTTTTTCTAATTTCAATAAAGTAGCTGTTTCTTCTAGTGAGTTTTGATTTCGTTTTCTAATGTATATTTCCAAATCGCATAGACTATGTAAAGCTATTTATAATTGATTTTTTTTGATGTCTAAAGGATTCTGGATGGTCACAACTAACGTTACTAATCCAGCTTTTGCTGAATATGTTAAAGCTTTTCAACCTTGGATTGAATCAGTAGGAGGCTCTATTTTTGCTAAGGATATGGAGTCAAATACGGTAGAAGGGAAAGGGGGAAAATTGGCTGTGATTATTGAGTTTCCATCCAAGAATGCTGCAATTGAAGCTTATGAGAGTGCAGAATATCAAGAATTAAGCAAGCTACGTTGGGCTAATTCAAGTGGTACTAATATCACAATTATGGATGGTGATGTAACTCATTAAGGAGTAGTCAATTCCTTAGAGTGATATACTGAGCTAACTATTAGAAAGAGCATTTATTTTGTAAATATCTACTATTTAGAGCTATATTTGAAGAGCCTATAATTCATCTTTCCCTTGTGATTTTTGGATCATGTGAAATATACTTAAAAATATCTACAAATAATTGGATATTTGTTTGCTTTAATTCTTCTAAGGCCTTGTCTTAATCTTAGAAAAATATGTTTAAACTCATTTTTTTTCTATTATAAATATATAATCTATTTATAATATTGGGAAATTATCTTATGCTTTTCCTCTTAATATGGACCATATTAAATTATTTTTAAGAGTCAATAGATAAGTGATACTAGGGGCTAATGAGGTTATTCAAAACTCTAGCCTCAAAGCAGGAAAACCGAAGCTTCACATTTCGTAATATATATGTTATAGTTCTTAACAAGTTGAGTTAGCGAGCTCGGCTTGTCATCTATCTATTTAATCAAATGAAAAAAGTATCTCAAAAAACGAAGGTTGAACCAGAAAAACTTCTTGCAGAACGCATCAATGGATGGGCTGCAATGGTTGGTTTTTGGGCAGCTATTGGTGCTTATTTGACGACGGGTCAAATTATTCCTGGCATTGTTTAGTGATGGGAATAGGTAAATTATTTTTAACATCTATTTCGTCTGGTGTTATCACTTTAGATGAGCTCAAATGGATAGCTAAGAATCAGTTATCGTTTTCTAGATGTGAGCAAGCCACAGCTTTAAGAATTGGTCATTTAATGGATCTTGGCCAGTTGAACCTAGGTTGTAGGCTTTAATCTATTTCTTCAATATAAAATCATTTATTAACTATTCATTTAAATCTCATGACACCTGAAGCAGAAAAATTTAATGGATGGGCTGCAATGATCGGTTTCGTTGCTGCCTTTGGTGCATATGCCACTACAGGTCAAATCATTCCTGGGATCTTTTAACTTATGACAACTTCTACTCCCCATCTAATTTCTAAGGCAACTTTAGTTGTCACAGAATATGGCAAGCAAAATATGTTTGCTTACGAAGCTCCAATGGAATTAGATGAAAACTACACAAATTATCTTGAAGAAGCTGAAAAAACTAATGGAAGATGGGCAATGATAGGTTTTTTAGCATTGATACTTTCTTATGTATCTACTGGTCAAGTAATTCCTGGAGTTTACTAATGAACAATAACTTTTGGGAAATAGCTGAAAGAACTAATGGCCGACTTGCAATGATTGGTTTATTCTCCCTAATCATTAATTATGGTTTCTTTGGTTGGATTATACCTGGACTCTACTAACCTAATAAAGTTAATTTGTATGTGATCAAGAAAAAGTTATCATGAAAAATCTAAAATTATGATTGATAACTTTTTGCTCAGTGTTAGGTTTAATTATTTTTTAAACAATTCGTTTGCAAGAGGTCTGATTAATTTCAGATCTTAACATTCACTAAGAATACAGGTTGCAATTTTCGTCAACTTTATACGTGGTCTAAATATTTACAGAAATCAATTCTTCGTTGGTTAAAATTGTTAAATTTCTTTTCTTTTATGTTGTGAATTTTTCTTTATGAACAGTGGTTTTTGTTTGAATCTTTCCTTTTTATTTTTTGTTATCTCTTCATTTACATTGTTTTATATCGGTGTCTTGCTTTGGAGAGATGTGTCTAAGACCAAATCATTTAATTGATAAAAAATTTATTCTAAAGTTATAGAACTAATTATTCTTTTTTCAAATGTCTTTAAAAATTGGTGAACAATTGCCTTATTTTTCCTTAATTGATCAACAAGGTATAATGAGAAACAGTAAACAATGCAAAGGCCAGAAACTTGTCTTATTTTTCTATCCAAAAGATGACACTCCTGGATGTTCTGCTGAGGTTTGTGGCTTTAGAGATAAGTATGATTTGTTTAAGTTATTTGGATCTGTTGTTTGGGGAGTTAGTAGTGATGACAAGTTAAGTCATCAGAAATTTGCAGAGAAGAATAAACTACCTTTCCCTATATTATGCGATGAAAATAATGTATTAAGAAAGATGTTGGGTGTGCCTATGGTCCTTAGTTTATTAGATGGCCGTGTTACTTATTTGGTCGATTCTAATGGAATAATCCGTTATATTTTTAATGATCTTTTAAATAGTTCGAAGCATGTAACTATTGCTTTAGAAGAATTAGAAAAAATCCATTCAGAAAGTAATGTTCATTTCTAAAATGAAATTTTTATGCAATAAAAGTCAACATTTATTGGTTAAATATTAACTATTTCTTATATTATTTAGGTATCTAAATTAATTATTGCCACCTCTTTTAGAATTAATAGATCTCTTCAGAGAACTATGGATTTTGTATTATAAGCTCAATCAATCTTTGTAGTTTTTATTTCATTAGAATCTTAGATTATCAGGCCTCTATTTTAATGGGGAAATAAGTTTATATCTCTTCATTTCTCCATTTAATTAGGTTGTAAAGTGTTTCTTCAACAATTCCAGAAGCTATAGAAGCTTTTGATTGTTTGATACCTTCATGGAGTGTTTTTGATCTACCAGAGAACCAGAGGTAGGCTCCTGCGTTCCATTGAAGTGGTTTTAAAAAAGGTCCTTTGTTTTTAAGAGCATTTAAAGCATTTTCTTCCCAAATATCAATACCATTCCACTCAGGATCTTTAGCGTAACAATCATAGTCTCGAGGGTGAAGGATTAAGCGTTGATGCTTATTTTGCTTCATTTGACTTGTGATGCATGCTCTGCTTATTGGCAAATCAGTGCTCCCTTCAAGCCCTTTGACGGTTATTGCATTAAGTTCCCCTGCTATTTTGAGAGATTTCCATGCTCTATCTTCTGTAGGGGGATGAACAAAGCCACTTACTAGCAGATGCTCACCTTGATGAGTTGTCCATAACAACTCCATGCTCGCTATAGGTGGACGTTTACCTACTTCATCGCGATATGAGATTATTGAATCTGCGAGTGGGAAATGATCAGGTTGATGTATTAAGGCAAAATTATTTTTATAAAATCCAGATTGCACTTGATTGATTGAAAGACCGCCTAGGTTTGCCCCAAGTGCCTTAAATAATTCCTGGGCAGTGACACCATACTTGATAGGCATTCTTTTTCCGCCATGAAGTATAACTGGCTGTTTATTGGCAAGAAGAACTAATGAAGTAAGTGGGTATATAGGTGAAGTTTTGCTTCTGCCATCAAAGGGCATTCCAAAGCAGATAGGCTGTAACTGATCATTTTTTGAGCGTAATTTAGGCCCAAGTTCCCTATAGGTGTCTAGCATGCCGACTAATTCTTGAGGTTCAGGCCTTCTTATTCGATGAGCAATCATAAAAGCCCCAATTTGGGCTGGAGTAGCTTTTGAGGTAAGAATGAACTTTAGTGCTTCAGATGATTCTCTGCGGCTAAGACCTTTACTGGTCCCTTCACCACTGCCAATTTTTCTTAAATAATACTTAAATTGATCTGTTGCTTGAACTTCTATCGATGAAATCACTTTGACTTTGGTTTGTTCTAGCATTTATTCTCTTAATTCGATCCTTAATTCCCTGTAGCAATATATACATTTTCAATGAATTTCGTATTCCTTTACACTTCTTGCATTTATTGAATGCAATTATGAGCTAGTTGCTTCTGCACTAATTCTAAATTTCTTCCTTGAGGTAATATTTTAACAAGAGTCTCTAAAGTAGTTTTGCTATTTTGAGATCTAATACAGCCTAATGCTGATATTGCTTTCTCTGAAGTAATAGAAGAACCTGATATTACTAAGTCTTTTAGTTTACTCACTATTTCTTCCCCATCTCTTCTTTGAAGTATTGTTATAACTTTGATTAAAATTTCATCACGAAAATCATCAAAAATTTCGTTCATTGCGTTTAACAGCTCATTATTGGTCATTAGATGAGCTTTGAAACTTAATAATTCTAGTCCTGCAAGCTTTGCTCTTTTGCTAGGCTCTTTAATAATTTTTTCTATCAATTTACTTGGAATAGAAGCCCCCCAGCATGCTAATGATTCATATATTTCAATGTTATAATCATTACTTTCTTCTTCCAAAAGTAGATCTAAGAGAAACTCTCTAGATCCATCTTGATGGGAAATCCCTGCTGCTTTTATAAGAGGTGATTGAACTCCATATTTCTTCAATAAGATTCTGATTACTTCCCAGCCTTCCTTCTCCATTGTGCCTAGGCGTTCTGCAATTAAAGCCTTTAGACCATCGGAAAGATCATTTGAGTAAATTTCTTTTAAAGAATATGGATCAATAGAGTTTTTACGATTGCTAAGAAGCTTTATTATTTCATCTTCATTAACTTGGCCCATTTCTACTTTTTTTAATCAAAAAATTAATAATTTGATTATACATTAAAAATTTTCTAATAAATTTAAAATCCATTAAAAAAAGTTTGTTAATTTATTAATTTCATAGCATTGATTTTAAATCGATCAAATAAATACCAGAAGCAGGCATTAATATATTACCCTTTTTAGTCAAAAAATTTGGGGGTAAATGCAAATTTACCCCCAAACGATAAGAATAATTTTTTTTTATCTATCTTGCTCCTAGCTCTGCAGCAAGTTCCCTTTCTAATTTTTCATCATGCACTGTAGGTAAGACATTATTCATTTTTGTTCGATGTGTGCTATAGAACAGCATTCCTATAAATACCATTCCTCCAAGAATATTGCCTAGAGTTACTGGAAGGAAATTCCAGAAAATTACTTTTATAAAAGGGACTCCTGATCCTAGGAATGGACCTGCTGTATGAAGGAACATATTGACTACAATATGTTCCATACCCATTGTTTGGAATGCTGTTATAGGTAGCCAACATGCAAGGATTTTTCCTGGAACACTTTTACTAACTAGAGCCATCGTCACTCCTAGGCATACAAGCCAGTTCGCGATAACTCCTCTTAAGAATGCTAAAAAGAAACCTGTACTTCCTAAGGATTCATATTTGACTAATACATTTGCTTTGTTTAATGCAATTATCTTTGCTGCTACTGCGGCCCAACCTTTACCACCGTCTGCCACTGAAAGTGGTTCTAAAGTTCCTGCACTTGTAAGACTTATTGATAACAAATAAGCAACTAAAACGGTTCCTAGAAAATTTCCAATCCATACCCACATCCAATTTCTAAAAGTAGCTTTCCAAGAACTTTTGCCTGCCCAGGTTGCCATTGGAAGTAAAGCAAAGTTCCCTGTTACAAGTTCCATTCCAAACAGAACTATGCTTGCGAACCCGAATGGGAATAATACTGATCCTAAAAAAGGCATTTTGGATTGAATTCCTACAGTAATTGCAAGACATGTAGCCAATCCCAGAATTGCTCCGGAATAAAAACCGCGTAGCAACAAATTTTTGACACTAACTGTTGATTTCTTACCACCTGCGGTAATCATTCCATCTACTAATTCATTAGGTAGGACATAGTCCATTTGTGATGCTGTGGGATCCATTGGCATTTTAAAAAAGTGTTTTTTGGTTGAATTGTTTAGGTTTTAACCGCTAAATCGGTTCATGAATCGTGAAAAGATGTCGTTTCCTCCTTCCTCACGATTAATTTCTGGCTTGTCAGTTCCTGATTCGTTAAGCCAATTAACGAATCGGGAAAAGATATCACTACGAATGGGTTTAGTAGACATAATTTGTAATAGGTTTTGATTAAAAAGGCAGATTAAGTCTTATAACTGCCTTTAAGAAAAATGCTTAATTTATTAATCAACTTGCCAATAATCTCTCTTTTCCTTACTTGATGATGCTTAGATTTGGCTGAGAAATTTTCTATAAGTAATGTTTTTAGTAATGGTTTTAATTCTTCAGTAGGTATACCTTTATGTAATAAATTTCCAAGCTTCTTATCAGGTCCTTGAGCACCACCGATGCTAATATCAAATGCTTCAACCATTTTCCCGTTGGCATCTTTAGCTTTGGTTCCTGTTAACCCAATTGCCCCCATATAGGCTTGCCCACAGCTATTGGGACATCCTGTCCAATGAATTTTTATCTCATTAGATAATTCGATTTCTGCGTCAAGTTCTTTAGCTATTTTTTGAGCTTGATCTTTGGTATTGGTTAAGGCAAAACTGCAATATGTATTACCTGTACATGCAACAGTTCCACTGGCTATTGGAGTTGGGGATAAAGGGAATTTTGTTAGTAATGAATCAGCCTTAAACTCTTCAAGCTTCTCATCTTTTATACCTGTAATAATTAAATTTTGATCTTCAGTTAATCTAATTTCGCAATTACCATAGGTTGAACTTATCTTTGCGATATCTAATAGATCCTCTCCCGTAAGTCTTCCAACAGGTATATGTAATCCCGCAAAGTTCAAGCCCATTTGTTTTTGTGGGTGAACGCCAAAGAATGATCTTGGTTGTATATCAAAGTGTGATCCAGGATCATGCAAAAGCTCCCCATATTTCTCCTCAACCATTCCTCTGAATTTTTCAATACCTATTTGATTTAGAAAGAACCTGAATCTACCTTTCGGCCTTTTGTCTCTTTCGCCATTATCTCTCCATAAAGAGATGATAATCGAAGTCATTCTGCAAATTTCATTTTCATTTATCCATGCATTCAGAGGGACTGCATATTCATTCATCTGTGAAGAAAGAATACCTCCTATCCAGACTCCAAAACCTAGGATACCTTCCTTTTCTACCGGGTGAAAAATAATATCATTGTGCAAAAGAAAATTGTCTTTTGAGCCTGCAACAGCAGTATTCCATTTCCTTGGTAAATTAGAAAATTCTTGATTACCATTATTCTTATTAGTTAAGAAATCATTTAGTATAGCTGTATATTTTCTGGTATCAATAATTTCCTTTGGATCTATCCCTGCTAAGGGATTACCTGTTACATTGCGTGGATTATCGAATCCCGATTGTGTTGTATATAAACCACAACTATGAAGCCTTTCAAGTATATCAGGAAAATCACTAATAAGAATTCCTCGAAGTTGAATATTTTGTCTTGTTGTTATATCACAGCTGCCATTCTCTCCATATCTATTGACAATAGAAGCAATTATTTCTATTTGCTTTGTATTTAGTATCCCATTGGGTACTCTTAATCTCAGCATAAATTTTCCTGGTGTTTTTGGCCTCCAGAACAATCCATACCATTTTAGTCTTAATTCACGATCAGTTTTATCTATATTCTCCCAGCCAATCTCTGCAAATTTGTTTATTTCTTCTCCAACTTCTAAACCATCTTTTGATGCTTTATTCTGTTCTATCTTATTTAATTTTTTGCCATTTAGATATGGTCTACTATAACTAGTAGAAGTCATGATTTGTTCTTAGAAGGTGTGTAAAACTAGATTAGAAATTTATGATGAAATGAACTTTTCATTTCACTATTCTTTCTCTATGGGTTACAGCACTTCAGAACGAATGGCGCGCTGATGAAACTATTAACCATGAATATCAAATTCTTCTTAGTATCAGATTTTACATTTTTAAAAATTCTTTTGAATTTCTATATTTGTCTCATCTAATACATTGAGGATTCAGCAGTTGTTGTTACTTAAATAAACAGTTTTTAAAATTTGCTTTAGTAGTATTGGCGGCCAATTTCCCCCAACCACCTAATAGTTCC
Source organism: Prochlorococcus sp. AG-432-D11 (assembly GCA_003212885.1). GTDB lineage: Bacteria > Cyanobacteriota > Cyanobacteriia > PCC-6307 > Cyanobiaceae > AG-432-D11. The sequence continues at coordinate 14,392 of QCOP01000008.1, forward strand.
TTGTTTAAGCATCATCCAGACTTGGTGCATGGCAAAGAGGTCCCTATCCAAAGTGCTTCTAAAGTGCTTAGGACGATTACCGTGAAGTCTTTTGGCAGTAGAGCCAACTCTCTCGCTATGAGAAGAGAATGTGGCTTGAGTTCGATAGTTTCTTTTTCGCATTTGTATGAACTTTTGAACAATGACCAAACAACTACAGCACTTAATCCTGCCATTGATCCGTGGCGGTTGATACGAAATAAATCTTTTGGTTGTCGACCTCGAGTGATTCGTCTCATTGTGCACGGCTCATCTGATGGAAGACCACATCCTTTAATTAAATCAATTGCAATGGGTTTGGAAAATATCCGCGGAGTTCCTGTAGAAATAGAAGTATTAACATCAAAAAAAAGTATGGAGTCATCATCTGATTCAATTTGGCTTGTACCTTTATTGTTGTTGCCTGGTTCTCATACTAGAAAAGATGTTCCTCTCATAGCTTCAAGACTTAGAACTCAAGGGGTTAATGTGGGAATATTGCCTTTTTTAGGAGCCTTGAAATCTTGGTTATATATTTTGCGACATTTAATTCAGATTGAGTTTCAAGATGAACCTATCTGTTTTACTCATCACCCAGTAAAAAACCATTTATTTAATCGCTATACAGACTATTTGTCTAAAGAATTAAATGCTCCAGTGATACCAATTAATGATTGGGACTCTTTCAACTCAGCTCATAAATTATGTTTTTCACCAATTCCTCTTTTTTTATCTCCTAATAAGATCTCAAGTTGCTTGGAGAACTATGGAAAATATTCAGCACTTCTTGAGTGGAAGTTGGTTAGAAATGATCTAATAAGTTTATTGGGATTATTACCATGAATAATAAGAAACCTGGAACTATTTATCTTGTTGGGGCAGGACCTGGTGATTCAGAGTTATTAACTTTAAAAGCACATCGCTTAATAAAAGAATGTGATGTGATTATTTATGACTCCTTGATATCTCAAGAAGTTTTAAATATGTCAAAAAAAAATTGTCAATTATATTTAGTAGGGAAAAGGCGAGGTTATCATTCTGTTCCTCAATCAGAAATTAACTCCTTATTATTGGAAATGGCTCATCGATATGGTTCTATTGTTCGCTTGAAAGGTGGAGATCCATTTTTATTTGGAAGAGGTGCAGAAGAAGCTGCCTTTTTAGAAAGAAAAGGTATTAATGTTGAGGTTGTACCAGGAATTACCTCCGGTATTGCAGCTCCTGCATATGCTGGCATACCAGTGACTCATCGTAAAGCTGGTTCTTCGATTACATTTGTTACTGGTCATGAGAGCTTTGGTAAGAATAAAGCATCTGTAAATTGGGAATTGCTTGCTAAAGCAACTGATGGATTAGTTATCTATATGGGGCTACACAACATTGTTAACATCGTGAATGGATTGATTAAAGGTGGAATGAATCCTTTGACTCCTGTAGCGGTAATCCAACAAGGAACTGTCATTGGACAAAATGTAAAAAAAACTAATATAGATAAGTTGGTTTCTACTGTAAAAAAATATGGTTTTGTCTCTCCTTCAATAATTATTATAGGGAAAGTAGTGGACTTTCAGGTTGAATCATGTGCACCACCTTTAGCAAATCAAACTATGCCAATTGCATTTAAAACTGAGGACTTGGTTAAAGCTACAGCAAATTGATTAACTCTTTTTATGAATACTGGTTTTGGTACATCTCATCTACTTCTATCATTTCTAAATCATTGTTATGGCTAGAACATTTGTACATTAAATTGATAACTCTATTGACATCAATATTTCTGTCTGCAACATCTTGCCAAAGACGATTAACTAATTCTTCATCACTTACAATAAATTGAGCTTGAACTAAATCACGCACAAGGGCAAAAACTGCTTGGCGATCATTTCGGATCCTTGATTCTTCTTCCCTAAACTTTGTTTCAATGGAGGAGGGCACTTGGGATTTATGTAAAACCACTTTAGTTGCGCGATATATCAATTATTCTTTCAAAAGTTCTTTCATTTGCCATGAGTATTTATTTTGGTTTCCAATCTAAAGATGGGTTTGAATTTTTTGGAACTTTGTGAATGTATTTCTTTGGATTAAATTATATGATGATAGAAAATTCTAAGTAAATTTTTTTGATTTATAAGAACTTTAAGATGAAATTCAATCTAAGATTATCTATGCTTATTTTTTAAAGAAGGTTTTATAAGATTGTTTATTTTGTGGAAAACTAAAATATTTAATTATATTAGTTACTTCATTAAACTAAAAGCTCTTCCATAAAGACATATCTGATTGACCTGATGACCTTTGCATCCAAGCTATCTTCCAGATGCCATCGATTTTTCTAAAAATTGATGTTACTGTTGGCAAATCATTATTGGGTGTACCTTTATATGTGAATTTTGACCCAAGTGTAAAAACACATATAGCAGCATTTTCACAAAAAAGATTAAGCCTATGGACCATAGTAATTTCAGCACTTTCTAATACTAAGTCTCCAGAAGACCACATCTCTTCAAATCCTTTTGCGTCTATTGGATTACCACTTGGCCTTATAAATAAAAAATCTGAAGTTGAGTTATCTATGAAGAATGAACCCATTCTCTCAGATGATGCGAATGCCTCAAGTATTGAAAGTATGGTATCTTTATCAGACATTAAGTTAGAAGTTTCTTAGTATATTAATTATTACATATTTTTCAATAATTTTCTATGTTAAATGCATTGTTTTAGATTCTTTTGATAAAAATACACTTATTTAAAATAAGAAATTCCTCTCTTAGGTCGCTTTTAACTCTTCTACATTCATTCTTTTGCGTAGTAAGATTATTCTCACCGAAATTAGCCTAAAGATTTCTTTATGAATTGTTGGAAGCTAAAAACAGCTATATTAAATTAATTTAATCATTTACGAGAAGATGCATTTTAAGTTTTTTAAGCAACTTTTTCTTCTTCTTCAGTAATCGCTTCAATCAGCTCTGGACTAAATGAGGCAAGCTCATCATCATCTTCAACGGAGGCTTTAACATCTGGGGCTACTTGTTGAACAGCTTTTAAAGTCTCTACATTTATTGGATCTGCATCCGAAGAAGTTGACTTATTAGAATCAAAGGGGCGCGAATACTTAGCTAAAATTCCTACTAGACTCCTTAGAGATGCAACTAGGTCCTTGCATATTTCATATAATTTCTTGAGCTCGTCTGTAATCACCTGTTGGGAGTCTTCTTTAACTAAGTATGTAGTAAGAGTCCAGCCAGTGATCCCAAAAATAAATATGGAGAAAGATACAGTAATCAGAGGAAACATAAAGTTAGATCTATTTTCCTATATATATCTATTCTTGTTAGATATTTCAAGGATCAGTGTATTTTTTCTAGATTTAGAGTCTGATGGACTTAGGGCCTAATAAAATCTAGTCTCTATACGTTGGGTTTAATGACCTTTAATAGGTTTTGAATTGAGTTGCAGTCTTAGCTCTATTTTTGGTTGGAAATTTTTCTTTTGTTGCTAATAATTCGAACTCCTAGCCATGCCCCACCCCAAAAACAATAGCAGCAGGTAATCCAAGAGTTGGTAGTTTTATGATTTTGTTCGTTGGTCATGAACTATATAGAACCATGTAATTCACGCTTATAGGCAACACTCTTTTCAGAAACAAAATTTTTTAGCTCTAGTGTAGGCACAACCTTCTTGGCATATTCTGCAACGCCATTTAATTCACTAAGGACTTTAGGGCCTTTATTTATAAGATCTTCTTTGTTGTCCAAAGGTCCTAGGAATCTAAAATGATCTGTTTATGCGTAGGTTCTGGAGTTATCCTTTAGTCCCTTGCAATTAAACTTTCCATGAATTTGTAAATAAGAAGTTGAACATTTTGATTTTAATTGTAAGCAAAGAGTATTTATGGAAGTTGATGTAGATTTCCTATTGGATTAAACTGACTAAAAGTAAGCATTAGTTAATTGATTTTTGTTTGATTGGAATGATAGATAGGTACTCTTTGAGAAGAAAAGTATGTAATTTCCTACATTGGTAGTTGGTAAAAATTTGGGCAGTTATAGATTTTAATTTTGTCTCAGTTTTCAAGCTAGGCCTCATCGATATTTACTGAATCAGTGTCAAATGTACCTCCTTCCCCATAAGCACAAACTTGACCGATGACTCCAAGAATTAGTTCGTCTCCATTCGGATCTTTCCACTCTAAATCATTGTTCTTGAACTCATTAAATTCCTGGTATCCGACTGCAATATCTCTGAAAGAGGTTTCTGCACAATCAATATCCATTGTATATAGAATGTTTTGGGTAATATTGCTAGAGCCTTTGGGGATAAATTTACTGAAAATTCTTATAGAACCATCTTGGTTTTTCTTGACATTATTTTTATCCCATAATTGTTCTCCATATTGGTTCTTAGGAACAGGAATCCAATCAGAAGTTAAAGCATCTGTTATTAATGGATAGGAAAGGGCTAGCAATACTAGAAAAGTTGTCACAAATTTTCTAATAATTATAAGATTCATTAGATGGGAATAGTACCTTTGATATCCACTCTACTTAATCAACTACATTCCAAGTTCTAGTCTAAGAATTTCGCATTTGCATGTAACTATTAAGTCTGTTTTATAGAGGCTCTTCCTAATGGACAGAAAACAAAATCAATAGAAAAATAATATATTCGATCATTAGTTAGCATAAATTAATATTTTTATAACAATTTGTACTTTTGGAAGAGTTAAATGATTTCTGAATAAAAAGAAGCTTGAAAAAAATAATGTTAACATATACACGGTTACATAAGTCTGTAGCAATTTGTAAGTATCTGAGAATCTGAGTTGAAAAGTTGTAACCATTCTCCCTCGCTATTTTTGTATTCGAATCGATGGAATGATTGAGTTGGATCTTCTCTATTAATAGAGACAACATCTCTAGTATCATAAGACTCTAAATTGTTTTTAATAAAGATAAATTTAGTCTTTGTGGTTTTTAAAATAAGTGATTCAGTTATAGTTTCTGATGGATGATCTAGATCAGAATAAGTGACTAATCCTTCATTCTTTTTTGGGTTTGCAATAAATGTTATGGGCGAATAACTATTAAAAATTTTGATTTCACAACTTATTTTAACAAGATTGTTTGACGAACATGAAGTGATGAGTAGGTATAATGGCAAAATTAGTAGTCTTTTCATAATTCGCTAAATTCTGTGGCAGTATTATTAGTAATTGACATCATTATTGAATGCTAAACTTTACAAGTGTTCTTTGGAAGATCTTAACCCAATTGCCTTTAAGGTTTCTCGCTAGTTCTTCTGACCATTGAGAAATAAATTTATTTGTAATGTTTGATATATAAAAAAGTTGTACAATTGTTTTTGGATAAATTGGCTCATTAAATATATTCATTGCTTTAGGCTTTAAGAGCTGAAAACACCAATCCTCCAAAAGTTGATGCAAGTAGTAGAAAGACCATAACTAGGATAATTATTTTGGTAAAACTTTTTGGCATTTATGGTAATGAAGAAAAATCTGTTTATATTTTAATCATAAGACTTTTTGAATAATGGCTTGACCAAGATAAATTTTAGACTTTATTAATTTTATATTTTTAGGTTTATCTTGTAATCCAAGCTATTTTATAAACATCTACATAATGCTCCTCTACTTTGATTGCTAGAAACCTTTTGTTTTGATTTGTCCTAGCTGGTGTTTATGTGGAAACTGAATTACGATGTATATACTGTATATTTGTCTACGGCTTATGAGACAATCTAAAATAAATGTATACTTCATAGTGGGTTTGATGCTCACATTTTTTATTATGGATTCACTTAATCGTCTCTCTGCTTCTCCTTCTTTTTATCAACTTGTTTAAATAATTTCTGATAGTGAGATGGCTAAATTAAAACTTCAACAACATCAAGAAGAACTTGATTCAGCATTTAAGTAATGAAGAGGACTAGATGATGTGTATCATCTGAAATACAACATCTACTTGTGAGAGAGATTTTTATCAAGGTCGAGATACAGGACCTTGCTAGATTTAAACGTAACCCCGTTAAAGAGACTTTGTAGAAGCCTCTTTATGTGATCAAGGAAACTACTCAGAAACTAGACACGTAGTCTCTATTTGTCGGCAGAAAAAACCTGATGACTTAGGGCTTTATTAGAAGAACTCACTTTTTTTGATTAAGAGTAAGTTGATAATCAGCTAATTAGAAACTAAGTATTTCGCCTAAAGCCTAAATTTGAAATCTTTTGCTACGTTCGTCCTCCTGTTAGGGATGTATTTAGTGGCAGCAGAGAATGGGATTGCTATTTTGGAGTAATGTTAAGAACACTCTCAGTCTAATCCTATGTTATCTTCCCAGAGCTTAGCGTTTTTATAGGACCCAGTTGATATCGACTACTCAAGGAAACAAATACCATGATCAGTTAATTTAAATACCAATAGTGCTTGTAGAAAGGATTAGGCGAAATGTTTACATAATGCTCAATTAATGGCTTTCTAAAAACTTCGTAGATTGGAGCTGAAACCAAAACATCAATAGTAAGAGTTTATTGAGCATAGATACTTTTCGGCTCTGCAAGGAAAGGGTATACTAATTTTTATTATTTAACTCCAAACGTAACGCCCATAACTGCAGTGATGTCTTTTTTGATCGTGCTTGTATCGTAAGATCCCCAACTACTTACGCGTGTTGAATTAGGGACTGTGATTTGAAAAACACCAGTATTTACTTTTTTGACATTTCCAAGCTCTGAGCCTGTTTGTCTAACAATTGCTTTAGCACGAATCCGAGCATCTTTAGTAGCTTTAGCCAGCATATCTATTCGTTTTTCAGCAAGTTTTGTATAAGTAAATTTAGGACTATTAGATTTTATAAGTATTCCTTTCCCAAGCAATGCACCAATTGCTCTATGCGTTTTATTAATATTATGGACGTCTGTGCTTTCAACTTCTATTAATTGGCTCGTTAACCAAAATGTAGAAATAATTGCTCCTGTTTTATTATTTTTAGTGATATTTTTTGACGTAGTAGCAGGCCCTAGTTCTCTAGTTTGGTAGTCATTTGTTTGAACGCCATAGCTATCAAGGAAGTCAAGAGTTACTTGAATAGACTTTATGTGTTTTTTATAGGAATCAATTTGTGTAGATCCTTTGGTCTGGATAGTGATATCCCAATGAGCCATATCACTTTCAATACGCTCTGTACTAGCACCTGTAACCGTGATTGTGTCTTGAGCTGGCCTTAATCCATAAACTAAGATTTTAGAAGCGCTAGTGAATCCGATAAGCCCTCCAATTGAGAGTACTGACATTGCAAAAACAAGTGGAGGTGTTCTACGAAAAATTTGAATACAGTGATTAGAAAAGGATGAAAAAAATGAAATAGATTTCATAGGAATGACTTTGAGGTGGAGAGGAGGAAGGGAAAAGTGAAATTAAATTGTGTTTATTAGTCTCGATGGTTGCTCTTTTGAGGCTAAGGAGCTTTTAGCTCACTGTGAAAGTACTTATGATGTATGTCACTATTTAAGTAGGTTCCTAATTGTGCCGTACTGCTTGGATGCTTGCAATGGTTAAGAATAATTTATTGATGCCACATGGACGATCTCATTAACGCTCTCAAACATATTAAGACTTTTTCGTTTAATTAATTCTCTTAAGAAAGAGAACTTCTTGAAATGATTGGAAAAATTTTTTATTAAGCTTGGTAGCAGCATTCTTATTAAGTTCTCTTAATTTGAAAGATTTTTTTGTTTAAGGTCTTTTTAGGTTTCTAATCAGTTGAGGAGTACTGTTTGGAAGAACTTTGATGGCAAAAAAGTCGTCTTCTTTTGGCGTACCTTTTGCCCACTTCATATAATTGGAAGGGCTTAAAGAATTAATTATTGAACAATTTTCATCCGCTATTTGTTGAGTCAACATTTTCCTTTCGATACTTTTCCATTTTTTAGAGTGCTGATCCCCTAAAGAAGTTTTAATCTTAATCCATTTCCCGGTTCGATCTAGACAATCAATGATTACTACAGATTTGTCTTGATAAACCCCAGCGATTATTTCTTTTTCCCCTGGAACATATTTAGTTTGAGCAGGTGTTGTAGTGCAGGTTTTTGGACCAGAATCATTTTCAACACATGTTGTTGTAGCTGAGCCAATAGTTTTTTGATATCCCGGAGTCCCTGCAACTGCCTCTTGATACCATCTTTTGACATATTGGTATTGAATATATCGACCATATAAGTTTCGAACTTTTACTTTATTAACATTATTGTGGTCGACGTAATAAATGGAATTGTCTGAGCGATCTTCCCAAGCTCTCCACCCTTTAATTGGAGGCCTCCCAAGAAAATCTACTGATTCGATTTTTATTACTGGCTCGGTGTATGCGCGTATACAACCTTGGAAGTCGATAGCTGCTAAGCATGCTTTATGAACTTTTGGATCAATTTCAGCTGCATTGAGACTTCTTCCAGAAGACGAAGAAAGAAAAAGTATCAACGGAGCAAGTATTAAGCGGCGCATAAGAGAAAATGTCGAAGGCGCAGAACCTGTTTATTGTTCAGTTAGAATAGAGCATTATTTATATTAAATGAACATTAGTGAAATGTCCTGAAAGATGGAACTTCAATACCTGTGACAAAAAGTTTATGACTCCTGTTTCTGCAGAAAACCAAAAAATCTATACTGCTTTCTATCGATTTTGAAACAATGACTCTTGGACCTATAAATTGGGCATAAGTTTGAAATAATAGATGTTTCTTGGACCATTGCTTAGCTTGTTGAATTTTCAAAATCTTTCTCCAATTGATCAACTTGTAGTTTTTATGGTTTTTCTTGGAGTGCTTTTTCTTTTTTTGGTGATTTACCTTGATAACAGCAAAGACTTTGCTTTAAAGAGAGATTGGCGAGATGAAGATACTAAATAAAGTATTTGGTAATTGTAATTTCTTCTTTATTTGACTCCCTTTTTCAATATATATATATTGAACTTTTTGGTATCTGTTCATTTAGCTATTAAACTCCTTTCTAGAAAAAGACGATAATAAAAAATATGCGTGTATAAACAATTTTCTCTGTCGAAATTTTCTCTAATTTCTTTCAGATTTAGTATCACTTAACTTGCGAAGAATATTTCAATTCAAAGGCTTTATAATAGTAAACATTTTTCGGTAGACGAGCTTCGACTATATATCGTTTAATAAAAGGTTTAAAGGCCCTAATGAATATCAATAAAACTAAGTGTTGAGTGCAATGTATTCTCTTTCTTTAGAAATGAACTCTAACCGATAAATGGATTGTCAAAATAGAAAAGGTACAAAGCTTTTATTTTTATGGAACTCCAGTTCAAGCAAAATCTAGGAAACTATAAATAAACCATTTATAGTGTTATGAAATTTCTACTACTGTCATGTCTAACGGCTCTAACACTTTTTGGGGATGTCGTTTGTCACATCTATATCTTCTGCAGAGTTGACAGCTGCAATCAAATCTCTAAGTATAGATTTTTCTGAGAAATTCTGTTTGTACATTGACAATCGAGACACTTATGAAAAAACGGTAGCTATGACTGCCTCTCAGTTGTCAAAGTATTATTATTTAACCTCTTATGAAGGAAATAATACTTACTTAGAAATAAGACTTATTAGAATCTATATCAAATAATATTTTTGATATATGTGGAACAGTTCTTGCCGATTTTAAAGAAGAACTAGACAGTACTTTAGCTATATTAGTTGCCAAATTTCCTCGTAAATCCTTTAATGGCTTATATTAATTAATTTTTTAATGCTTTTTATTTAGAGCGATTCTTGAGATGTAGTAAGTGCCCCCTTTTAGAGTTCAATTAAGTCAGAGCAGCACGATGTGTCATATCAAGAGGAACAGCTGTAGTGAGATACTCCGCCAGTATTGAAGAATTTATTGGGCATAAGACGGTTGTACTTAGCCTCTAAACCAGATGATTGCTCCTCGTAAGGATTGGTCAGTATCGTCTGTAATTCTTTAATTAGTCTATAGTCACCTTCCTCAGCCTTTTTATATGCAGGTACAACAAGCCACTCGCGCCAGGTGTATTGGGGATTTGTTAATTTCATCGCTGAGGATGCCTCGTAGAAGTTGCTTTGGTTAGTTAATAGGTTCCGCCAGTTTTTTAGCCAAGCATTCCATTGAATATCAACCTGTTCTGAACTAGGGAGGTAGAAACTACCTTTTAAAGGTATGATATTTTCTGGAATATTGGATAGCTTTCTAAAAAAGATTGTGTAGTCGACCTTGGAGAGAATCATTAGTTTTAGTAGTTCATTTACTAAGTTTTCGTCATAGCTGGTTAATCCAAGCTTCTTTGCCCACATAGCTTCAATTTCTTGTCTCATAACTTTAGCGAAGTCGGTTCGGATTGTATCCAGCTTTATCAATGCTTCTTTGTCGTCAATGAGTAGAGGTCGGATTGCTGACCAAAACATTTGATAATTGGCTTCGGCTGCAGCCGGTTGATTGAAGAATGAGAAATGGTTTCCACCTCCTGTCCAGGGTTGAAATCTTGGATCAAACATTTCACAGAATCCAAAGGGACCATAGTCTAGGGTGAAGCCACCAGCTGCACAGTTGTCACTATTAAAGTTGCCCTGGCAGTAGCCAATGCGCATCCAATTGGATATTAGAGAGGTGAGTCGTCCGCGAAATAAATGAGCTAGATCGACTACTTGATCCTTAAATTCAAGGCTAGTATCAATGTCCTGTTCATAATTCCTTTGGATAAGGTGCTTCACGATCATTTTGAGCTCGTTCTGTGCACCTGAATGTGAATTGCTGCGTGCTCGACGAGCAAATAGCTCAAGCTGACCAACACGTAAAAATGAGGGGGCTACTCGAGTTGTGACCGCAGCAGGAGTATTGACGAGTATATCGGGATCTATAGACCTGGAGCCCTCCTCGTACCAAGGTCTTCGCACTGTTTCTGATCGAGAAACATAAAGTGTTAGAGAGCGTGAAGTTGGAACTCCTAGTGCATACATATATTCCTGAGCTAGAAATTCACGAACGCTGGAGCGTAGTACTGCACGGCCATCAGCTCCACGACAGTATGGTGTTGGCCCGCCTCCCTTTAGTTGCATTTCCCAACGCCTTCCGTTGAAAATACCTTCGAATATTGAAATTGCTCGGCCATCGCCATAGCCATTGCCAGTGCCAAACGGACATTGTTGTGTGTACTCAGTTCCGTAGATTGAAAGAGCATATCCTGTTGCCCAGCCAGTTGGAGGCATTGGCGCTTTTGCTACGGATATGTCCCCTGTAAACAGACGAGAGAATTCCTCGTCTAAGGCAAGTTCATGACTTAAGCCAAGCTCCTTGAATAAGGTTTTGCTGTGTGTTATGTATTGCGGTTTTGGAATAGCTGTTGGTGTCACCGGTACATAATGTCCGGAGAACACTTCACGAGGACTGTGATCTTGCCCGTCACAGGTGGCTTTAGGATCCGCTTTTAGCGAATTCATGAGCGAATAGTCAGCTGTAGACAAAAACTGATTAAAAGTTTTAATCTTTGATAATTTGGAAGAAGCTGTCATATTGAAGCTTTCTTGGGAGGATTAATAGGTAAAGAGATTTCTTCTGAATGTCCTATTGGAAGTTGTGACAGGAGCAGTCGTAGGTACATGGCTCTTTGGCCCAGGAGTTTGTAATGCTCAAACTATTCTAGCTTTGTCAGATCCAATTTATACTTTTCAAAGTCTGGTTCCCTGTGAAGTCTTCGGGAGCTATAGGTTTTGAAAGTATTAATCAATAAAAGCTTTAGTAAGCATACTGAAACTATTAATAAGGATTTTGGTTTAGAAAAAATCTAAATCGTGCATAGAGCTCATTAGAATATGAATATGAGTAAAAAATTGAGGGTGTTAGAGCTCTCTGAGCAACTACAAAAAAACGCAGATGACATAATTGCTATCTGCGTTCTATTGGATATTCCTGCAAACTCAAGGATTAGTTGTTTAAGTAATGAGAATGCTCAGAAAATCATTGATTATTACAAAGAAAATCTCTAAGCAAGCTTCACTGCTGGCTTTGCAGGAGCTCTCTTCGCACGTCTAGCTTTTGTTGGCTTCGTTGCTGTTGCTGTTGAGGTTGAAGTTTTTTTTGTTGAAGCTTTCTTGGTAACTGATTTCTTGGCGGCTGGTTTATTTGTTGTTGCCTTCTTAGGAGCACTCTTTTGAGATACTGCCTTTTTTGCAGTGCGCTTTTTGGGAGCCGCATTAGTTGTTGAGGCTTTGCGAGTACGATGGGCAACTATTAGAGCCCATTCTTCTGCGGAAACGTTAGCTGGCTTGTTGCCATGTACTTCTGACTGCTTAGCAGCCTTCTCGATATCTTTGATTAGGTTTTTCCAAGAAGCAGCATAACGCTTGTCAGATTGTGACTTTGCACCACTTTCAACAAGAGTTTCAACTACGCCTTGTGCTGTAACTTTTTTACGCCGACGATTAAAGATTTCTTTTTGAAGAGTTGCGATCATAGCTTCAGCCTTGGCTGAAACCTTAATAGTTAGTTGAGACATTGAGGTAGATAATTTCTTTATCTAACCTCTACCATAAATAGGGTACCCAATACAATTAATATTGAGTCTAAGGCATGTAAGAAGGCTAAATTGTAACGCCGTATCTGTTGCCAATTCCCGCAATATCATCCATTGAAAGTTCTTGGAAGTAATTGCTGAGGCACTTGTAGGTATTTAGGTAAGTATTCATGCTTTCTATATGTGCGTGAGGTGGTTTATGCATTGCTAGAGCGATTTTGAGAGCTAGTTGATCTTTAGTCATTGTTTTAAGCGGCTTTAGGGGTAATGCCAAATTTGTCTTCGAAGGGCTTATTCCAAAGAGTACATTTGTTAGTTAAATGAGCTGCTTGTGGAATAAGGCGAGCATGAGATCGACATGTTAGTAGAGTGCGAGAATACCTATCAGATGAATACCGAAAATGCATACAGGTCATGCAAACACATGCTGAATTCGATAACTTCAGTGTGCCTTCTTCTAGATAGTCCCAATTTTCTTCTTCAATAAAAAGGTTTCGGTGAAAGGTTTTTAAGGGAAAGTGTTTAAGCATAGTTTTGAAAACAAAGGTTGCAGTACTACAGAACCTCATGCAATAGAGTGAATTTGAAATGGCTTGGGCACCGGCCAGAAGAACGAGGTTTTATAGTAGTACACTTATACTATTAAAGTCTTAGCTTGATGGCAACCTTTTAATGCGCGAAAGTCGATTATCTTCTTTAGTTAGTTTGCTAGTCCAAGTAAAATTCCTGCTATGTCCGAAATAAGTTGTCTTGCGTAAACTTTGAGTAAATCTTTGAACTTCAAGTTCTCTCTCTTCTATTATCACTTCATTAGTAAAGTGTGTGAACCTTTATGAAAAAAAGAACGGCTTTTCTTGGTGCATTTCTTTCATTGGTGTCTTTAGGACAGCCATTGATAATGGGACCTGTTGTTGCTTTTACAACTGCTGCATCAATGCTGTCTTTCCCTGAATCAGCCACAGCAACGAAAAGACAGAGATTTTATTTCAATAGAGCATTTCAAAAGGCATTAATAGGTGATTACTCTGGAGCAATCACTGACTACAGCAAGGCTTTAGAAATTGATCCTAAAGATGCGCTTGCCTTTTACAACCGTGGTATTGCTAAAGATAATTTAGAAGATTACTCTGGAGCAATTTCTGATTACAGCAAGGCTTTAGAAATTGATCCAACTTATGTCAACGCGTATATCAACCGTGGCATTGCTAAGTCTGATTTAGGTAACCATTCAGGAGCAATTAGTGATTACACTAAGGCAATTGATATCAAGCCAGGGCAACCGGGGGCTTACTATAATCGTGCTATTGCGAAGGCAGATTTAGAAGACCATACCGGAGCAATTTCTGATTACAGTAAGGCCATAGAAATTAATCCAAGTTATGTGAATGCGTATTACAACCGTGGTATTTGTAAGGCTGCATTAAATGATCATTCTGGAGCAATTAGTGATTACAGTAAGGCCATAGAAATTGAGCCAAGTTATGCCAATGCCTATATCAATCGTGGTCTTTTGAAGAGTCAAGAATTTAATGATTTTTTTGGAGCAATTGCTGACTACAATGAGGCGATAAAAATTGATCCACAAGATGCGCTTCCTTATTACAACCGTGGAATTGCTAAGTCTGATTTAGATGATCATTCAGGATCAATCTCTGATTTCAGTAAGGCCATAGAAATTAATCCAAAATATGTAAATGCGTATTATAACCGAGGTGTTGCTAAGTCTGATTTAAATGATCACACAGGAGCAATTGCAGATTACAGCAAGGCATTAGAAATTAATCCAAAATATATAAATGCTTACTACAACCGTGGAATTGCCAAAGCTGATTTAGAGGATTACTCAGGAGCAATTGCAGATTACAATCAGGTGTTAGCAATTAATCCCAATTATGTGAGTGCCTATATCAATCGTGGCCTGATTTATGCTGAAGAATTAGCTGATCATACAGGAGCAATTGCAGATTACAGCAAGGCATTAGAAATTAATCCAGAGAATGCAATTGCTTACTACAACCGTGGAATTGCCAAATCTGATTTAGAGGATTACTCAGGAGCAATCTCTGATTACAGCAAGGCATTAGAAATTAATCCAAAATATGTAAATGCCTATATCAATCGTGGTCTCATTAAGGATGAAAAGTTGATCGATCATACTGGAGCAATTGCAGATTACAGCAAGGCATTAGAAATTGATCCAGAGAATGCTCTTGCTTATTTTAATCGAGGTCTTGCTAAGGGTAATTTAGATGATATGAGAGGAGCTTGTTCTGACTGGAGGAAATCAGCATCTCTTGGAGATAAAGATGCTGTTGAATTTGTAAAAATGGATTGTGACTAAAAAAAATATTCACTGTTCGTCAGCTGAATTCTTTAATAGTTTTAGTGGTCTTTAAAGTAGAAGGTACCTCTGAGCAAGAGGTAGTTTTTCTGCAGGATCACAAGTAAGTAGCTCTCCATCTGCAAATACTTCATAGGTTTGGGGATCAACCTGAATTGAAGGCACTGCAGTGTTTAGTTTCATACTTTCTTTGGATATGATGCGAGTATTCTTTACAGCTACACATCTCTTAATGAGACCAAGATTTTTTGCCACATTTGCATCGATGGCATTCTGACTGAGGAATGTGAGGCAACTAGGTGCTAAAGCCTTACCAAAAGATCCAAACATTGGTCTCCCATACACAGGCTCTGGGGTAGGGATAGACGCATTGGGGTCACCCATTTGAGCCCAAGCTATAGAACCCCCTTTTATAACAAGCTCTGGCTTGATTCCGAAAAATCCTGGTTTCCATAATACTAAATCTGCAAGTTTGCCAACTTCTACTGATCCTATGTGGTCACTCATTCCATGAGCTATTGCTGGATTGATGGTTACTTTGGAGATATATCTTTTTAATCGGTTGTTGTCATTTCGTGGTGAATCTTCCGAAAGTGGTCCACGTTGAATTTTCATTTTGTGAGCAGTTTGGAAAGTTCTAGTGATTACTTCTCCTACTCTTCCCATTGCTTGAGAGTCACTTGCAATTATCGAAAAAGCACCTAGGTCATGAAGTATGTCTTCTGCCGCTATGGTTTCGCGGCGAATACGCGATTCTGCAAAAGCAACATCTTCGGGGATTTTGGGGTCCAAATGGTGGCAAACCATCAGCATGTCTAAGTGCTCTTCAAGAGTATTAAGGGTATAAGGCCTTGTTGGATTGGTACTGCTTGGGATGACGTTACTTTGTCCACAAATTTTGATTATGTCTGGAGCATGTCCACCACCTGCACCTTCGGTATGGAAAGTATGAATAGTTCTGCCATTAATTGCTTTGATTGTGTCTTCTACAAAGCCAGCTTCATTTAGTGTATCCGTATGAATACAAACTTGGACATCTCTTCGATCAGCTACTTCTAAACAAGTATTAATTGATGCAGGTGTTGTACCCCAATCTTCATGAAGTTTTAGTCCACATGCTCCTGCTAAAACTTGTTCCTCTAACGCCTCAGGATTAGTTGTATTACCTTTGCCGAAAAAACCTAAATTAACAGGGAACGCTTCTGCGGCTTGAAGCATTCTTGAAATATGAAATTCTCCTGGTGTACAAGTAGTTGCATTTGTTCCTGTTGCAGGTCCTGTTCCACCTCCAAGCATAGTTGTAATACCACTGGCTAAAGCTGTTTCGATTTGCTGAGGACATATGAAGTGAATATGAGTGTCAATTCCCCCAGCGGTCAAAATATTCCCTTCTCCAGCGATGGCTTCAGTAGATGGACCAATGATAATTGTTACTCCAGCTTGAGTATCAGGATTGCCAGCTTTCCCTATGCCAACTATTTGTCCATTTTTAATACCTATGTCAGCTTTTACTATTCCCCACCAGTCCAGAATTAATGCATTGGTAATAACTGTATCAACGGCTCCATTATCTCTGGTTGATTGAGATTGCCCCATGCCATCTCTGATAACTTTGCCTCCACCAAATTTGACTTCATCACCGTAGATGGTGTGGTCATGTTCTACTTCAAGTATTAGGTCGGTATCAGCGAGGCGCAGTCGATCGCCAGTCGTTGGACCGTAAGTCTCTGCGTAATTTCGTCTTGGAATGCGATAGGACATAGTTACTTTTAAGCAATAGAACCGTTAATTAACCCGTTAAATCCATAAATATTTTGATGACCAGCAAAAGGGATAAGTCGAACTTGTCTAGAATCGCCAGGTTCGAAACGAATTGCAGTTCCGGCTGGTATATCCAGTCTTTTCCCAATGGTTGTTTCTCTGTCAAAGATAAGTGCTTGATTAGTTTCATAGAAATGAAAATGCGAACCAACTTGTATGGGTCTGTCTCCCTTATTAGAAACAGAAATAGTGGTTACAGGCCTTCCAGCATTCAATTCAATTTCTCCGTTTTCAGGGAATAATTCACCAGGGATTAGAGGCTTCATGATATTTGTTTAGCGAATTGGTTCGTGCAAAGTGACAAGCTTGGTTCCATCGGGGAATACCGCCTCAACTTGAACTTCATTAACAAGCTCTGGGATGCCTTCCATTACCTGTTCACGACTAAGCCATGAAGTCCCTTCGCTCATTAATTCAGAAACAGTTTTGCCATCTCTAGCACCTTCCAAGATTTGAAAACTTAGCCAGGCCACTGTTTCTGGATGATTAAGCTTTAATCCACGATTTAACCTGCGCTCAGCAAGCAGAGCAGCAGTAACAATCAAAAGCTTATCTTTTTCTTGGGGGCTTAGATGCATACAAGAGTTGCCATAT
Organism: Prochlorococcus sp. AG-432-D11; assembly: GCA_003212885.1. Taxonomy (GTDB): domain Bacteria; phylum Cyanobacteriota; class Cyanobacteriia; order PCC-6307; family Cyanobiaceae; genus AG-432-D11. Next base: position 31,727 of record QCOP01000008.1, read on the forward strand.
ATATAACTTTCTCAATATCAACGTTATAAAAAAGTTCATTTTGGACATATTTTTTTAAATTGTCTCTTGTAAAGGCCATACTCTGATGTTTTTTGGAGAGCTCAAGTTTCTAACTTTTCGTATTTCAGACCAAATTCTTAAGAACCAGAATCTTGCTGCTTGTGATGATTCTCCAAGGTAACGAGCAGATATTCCTTTCCTAAGAGTGCTACACCCCATTCTCCCTTGAATACCTTCCCTGGAAGATTGGCAAATTTCTAATAATTGTTCGAGTTTAGATTGTGAAAAGTCATCTGGTGCAATCCAGATCAATGACCCAACAACGGGACTATTTGATAAGCCATGATCAGTGACAAGTGAATCGCCACAAAGTTCTAATTGATCAATAAATTCCCAATAGCTCGATTCAGAAGCAGTTCTCGAGATTTCAATTTTTGATCGCCAACATCCATTGCCTAATTTTTCTCCGGCGGCAGTTCTTCCAAGACGAACTATTTCTGTACTGAGGAAACTAGCTTTTGACTCCAATCGAATACGCATTGTTTGCTCAAAAAGACCACCTTTAAAAATTACTAATTCTTGGGGCATCCATTCTAGATCGCCTCCTTCTTGAAGATTGAAATTGCAATCTTGTTTGGCCCAAATCCCTTGTGGATGTATTAATGATCGCTCTACTGTTCCATAGACTTTTTGCGCTGCAACAGTTGTAATAAGACCACTACTTTTTTCACGCATATTTACATTTACAAGTAGTACATCCCCTCCTACTAAACCTCCTGCTGAATGAAGTAAAGGTATTTCACAACGACCATCTCGGTTGTGAGATGATTTCATTAACTTAAATGGAGCGTTAAAGCTGCTGTGCTGAATAGTTAAAGGATTTAAAGGTGTTCTTCGCTCAAAGCAAAGTTCACATTTTCCCACCCAGTGATCTTTTTTGCTTATAGGCTTCAAATCTATTGTCCAAAATCATTTTTAGTCTATTCTGATCAGATCTATAGTTGGAGACAATATCATTGAGAAACAAACCAATTTTGATAACTCAAAGATTAGAAAGAGCAGAAGTACACAATCCATTGATTCTAGCTTTAACAGCTGAGGAGCGAACTAAGTTAAGAGGGAAGAGACAGACAAGTTGTGGTGTTGAGATTGTTTTGCAGCTTCCAAGAGAAGGGCCATTAATACCAGGTGAAATACTTTCAGGTTCTGATGGAACTCCCCAAATAGTAGTTGAAGCATCAATTGAAAATTTATTGCAAATTAGAGGGAATAGTACTGTTGAGCTAATTAAGGCTGGATATCATTTAGGTAATAGGCATGTGGATCTGGAAGTGTATGAAAATGAAATGTATATAAGTGATGATCCTGTGCTCCAGAAAATGCTTATAGAGAGAGGCCTTACTGTTAGGAAATTGCAGAAGACTTTTCATCCAGAACAAGGTGCTTATATCCATACTCATTCAAACCTATAAATGTCTACATTAGGCCTTCTGCAATTAGTTAGCCCATCATTACCAGTTGGTGCATTTAGTTATTCAGAAGGTCTTGAATGGTTGGTTCACAAAAAAAAAGTTACTAACAAATCATCTTTATCTGAATGGTTGAGCTCAGAACTTCTCAGGGGGCAAATTAGGTTAGAAGCTGCATCCCAAACCTATATAAGAACAGCTTTGAAAAATCATCTTGATTCTAAAGATCAGAAGACACTTCTTATAATCAAAGAATGGGACTCTTGGTTATTGGCTTTAAGGGACTCTGTTGAAATAAGGAAACAATATAAGCAAATGGGTAAGTCTCTGATTGATTTATTATCCAATATGGGGCATGTTTTGCCTTGCAAAACGAAAGACTTTTCTTGGCCTATAGCTTGGGGATGGGCAGGGTTGTTTTGGAGCCTTTCTGAACTTGAAGTAACGCAAGGGTATTTATATAGTTGGGTTGCTAATCAATTAAGTGCTGCTCTCAGGCTCATTCCTATTGGCCCAACAGAAGCACAATATTTACAATTTTCCTTATTGCCTCTTATTGAATCGCAGGCAAAAGATCTTTTAACTAAAGATCCTCATAATCTTTGGACTGGAGATTTAGGAGCCACGCTTGCTCAAGCCTCTCATTCGGAGCTTTATTCAAAACTATTTCGAACCTAATGACAAGTAAATTACGATTAGGAATTGCCGGACCTGTTGGTTCTGGTAAAACGGCTCTTATCGAGACACTTTGTAAAAGACTTAAGAATCAGCTTCAACTTGCAGTTGTAACTAATGACATTTTTACTCAAGAAGATGCTGAATATCTTACGAAGTCTGGCGCACTTGAGCCCGAAAGGATTAGAGGTGTTGAAACTGGTGGATGCCCTCATACAGCAATACGAGAAGACTGTTCAATTAATCGTGCTGCTGTAGAAGATCTTGAGAGCGAATTCCCTCAACTTGATTTAATTTTTGTTGAAAGTGGAGGTGATAACCTTGCCGCCAGCTTTAGCCCTGAACTTGTCGACTTATGTATATATGTAATAGATGTAGCTGGCGGAGATAAGATTCCAAGGAAGGGAGGGCCAGGCATAACACGTTCAGATTTATTAGTAATTAATAAAATTGATCTTGCCGATATGGTTGGAGCTAGTTTGGACACTATGCGTAAAGACACATTAAAAATGAGAGGTAAAAAACCTTGGTGTTTTACAAACCTCAAGACTGAGAATGGTTTGCAAGAGATTGAAAATTTTCTATTTGATCAGATTTGTCTTCATAAATAGACATTAAAAATATCTTTTTGTTGTATTCGACACTGATTAGCTTGTTTTTTTGTATCAGCAGATACTAAAGCTCTCGACTATTCGAAACATCTTCAAAAAAGTGTAATTAACTACAAAATAAAACGCCATTGATTTTTACCTTGGCTTCTCATAACGGGTAAACACTCTTCTTTTTTATGAAGCTTTCTAAGCGAATTCTTGCGGCTATTGCAACTACATCAGTTTTGTCAACAGTGGCTATAGCACCTCCAGCTAGTGCTTTGTGGGGAAAAAAAGATTCATCAGCAACTAAATTCGACGATACAGTTACTGTTGGGATCCTTCATTCCTTAAGTGGAACAATGGCTATCTCGGAATCCACATTAGTTGATACCGAAAAAATGGCTATTGAAGAAATCAATGCAGCTGGTGGTGTGTTTGTAGATGGAAAGTTTTACAAGATTGAATACATAGTTGAAGATGGAGCTTCTGATTGGCCCACTTTTGCTGAGAAATCAAAAAAATTAATTGATCAAGACGGAGTACCAGTTGTATTCGGTGGTTGGACTTCTGCAAGCAGAAAAGCAATGCTTCCTGTGTATGAAGCAAAGGATGCTTTCCTTTACTATCCAATTCAATACGAAGCTCAAGAATGTTCTAATAATATTTTTTACACTGGTGCAACGCCTAATCAGCAATCAGAACCAGCAACAGAATTCATGTTTAAGCGTTCACCTGCTGCTGGTAAACCATTTTTCTTAGTTGGTTCTGACTATGTTTTCCCAAGAACCTCTAACACAATTACTAAGGCTCAAGTAGCGCAATTAGGCGGTACGGTTGTTGGTGAAGACTACTTACCTTTAGGTAATACAGAAGTAGCGCCGATTATTTCTAAGATCAAACGTGCTCTACCAAATGGTGGGATCATTGTTAACACCTTAAATGGTGATCAAAATGTAGCTTTCTTTAAGCAGATTCAGGATGCTGGGATTACCCCTTCGAATGGTTATTATGTGATGAATTATTCGATTGCAGAAGAAGAAATCAGTACAATTGGTCCTGAGTTTCTTGAAGGTCATTACGGAGCTTGGAACTATATGATGTCCATTGATACTCCTGCTTCTAAGAAATTTGCTGCAAGTTTTAAAAAGAGATGGGGCTCAGATCGAGTTGTAGCAGATCCTCAAGAATCTGCTTATAACATGGTTTATTTATGGAAAAAGGCTGTCGAAGCTGCTGGTACATTTGATGACAACGCAGTTAGAGAAGCTCTTATTGGCCAGAAATTTGATGCTCCTCAGGGGCCAGTTGAAGTAATGCCTAATCATCATTTGTCTCAAACTGTGAGAATAGGTCAAATAAATTCAGAAGGAGGATTTACAATTCTTGAACAAACTGGAGTTGTTAATCCACAAGCATGGAACCAAAAACATCCAAGTTCAAAAGGTTATGCATGCGATTGGACTGATGCTTCAAAAGGTGAGAAATATAAGCTTTAAGAAACTTTAACTTCTAACCTGTCTTCATAACAATGAGGGGCTTTAGAAGCTCCTCATTGTTTTGTTCAAAGTTATTTTTAGTTCTAGTGCAATTAATTATTGAAAGTCTCTTTAATGGTGTAGCTATTGGTTCAGTTCTTTTAGTAGCTGCTCTTGGATTGGCAATTGTTTTTGGATTAATGGGTGTTATCAATCTTGCTCACGGGGAGTTGATGATGCTAGGTGCTTATTCAACATACGTCGTTCAACTTCTTTTCAAGCAGCTTCCAGCCTTAAAACCCTTTTATGATAGTTATGTAATAGTTGCTATAGGAGTTGCTTTTATAGTAAGTGGTGTTGTTGGCATATTTTTGGAAAGGACCGTAATTAGGCGCCTTTATGGAAGTCCACTCGAAACTCTTCTAGCTACATGGGGAGTAAGCCTTATTCTCCAACAATTTGTAAGGAGTGTTCCACTTGCTTATGGCAGTGGTTTTGTTGTGGCGATTTTAATTCATATGACTGCATCTATTTTATTACCCGATCATCTTTGGATAGGTACTAGAGGTAGATTAATTAAAGCTGGAACTTTGTTTTTTTCAGCTATCACAGGGATTATGACAGGAGGAATATTATCTTCTTTAATCAGTAAGCTTGGTCGTGCAAGTGCAAGAAATGTTGATGTGACGGCTCCATCTTGGATGCGAGGAGGGATAGACTTCTTAGGAGTAACATTTCCTAAAACACGACTATTAATAATTCTAATTACAGTAATTTCTGTTGTTGCTGTAAGCTTTTTCCTTAATAAAAGTTCTTGGGGTATTCGAATTAGAGCAGTTACTCAAAATAGACCTATGAGTGATTGTTTAGGAATATCAACAGAGACTGTAGATATTCTTACATTTGGAATAGGGTCCGGTTTAGCTGGTGTAGCTGGTGTAGCTGTTTCACTTCTTGGTTCGGTAGGGCCAAATGTTGGTAGTAATTATATAGTTGGTTGTTTTATGGTTGTTGTTCTTGGTGGAGTGGGCAATTTGTTAGGAACCATCTTTGCTTCTTTATCAATTGGTATTATGACAGACCTTATTGGTGCAGGAAGATTACTAACCCTTTGGCCAAGTATGCCCTCCCCTTTGGCGGTGACTATAGATTTCTTTGCGACAACAAGTATGGCTAGAGTCATGATATTTGCTTTAATAATTGTTTTCCTTCAATTTAGACCTGCAGGCTTATTCCCTCAGAAAGGTCGTATGGTGGAATATTGATTTATGAATTTTTCAAATTCGACAAAAAAATGGATAACTTTATTTGTATGGGTGTTAATACTTGTAGCCATTGTTGCCGCCCCATCAGTTCTCCCAGTTTTCCGTTTGAACCTTTTAGGACGTTATCTTTCACTAGCAATAGTTGCTCTTGGTGTTGATTTAATTTGGGGCTTTACAGGATTATTAAGTCTTGGTCAAGGTGTTTTCTTTGCTTTAGGTGGCTATTGCGCCGCAATGTACCTTCAGCTTAATAGCTCTTTAGAGTTTCCCAATGGTATCCCAGAATTTTTTGGTTTGTATGGTGTCGAAAAGCTTCCATTTTTCTGGGAACCTTTTAGTTCTGCGATTTTTACGCTGATTGCAATTTGGCTTGTCCCTGCATTAGTTGCAGGTGTGTTGGGTTTCTTGGTTTTCAGAAATCGTATCAAGGGAGTGTATTTTTCAATTTTGACCCAAGCAGCTCTATTAGTATTTTTTAATTTGTTTAATGGACAGCAAAAATTAATAAATGGCACGAACGGTCTCAAGACTGATGTAACGCTTCTTTTTGGCCAAATGGTTGGATCAGATGATATTCAGAAATTGTTCTTTTGGTTGTCAGCTGTATTAGTAATTTTTTCTTGGTTTATAGCAAAGTGGATAGTTCGTGATCGTTTCGGGAATGTTTTGATAGCAATACGCGATGATGAACCTAGGATAAGATTCACTGGATTTAATCCAACAATTTTTAAAACTATTATTTTCGCTATTGCTGGCGGATTTGCTGGGATATCAGGTGCTTTATATACGGTTCAATCAGGGATCGTCTCTCCGCAATTTATGACAGTTCCCTTTTCTATTGAAATGGTTATTTGGGTTGCAGTTGGGGGAAGAGGAACTCTTTTAGGAGCAATTTTAGGGGCAGTAGTGATTAATTATGCAAAGAGTCTTGTAAGTGAGGCTTTCCCTGCAAGTTGGATGTTTATTCAAGGAGGTTTATTTATTCTAGTTGTAACTGCTCTCCCTGAAGGTGTTCTGGGATGGATTCAAAGTGATGGACCTAGAAATTTTCTTTTAAGAGCAGGCCTATCTCGTCGAATCTCTACTTATCCTAAAAATGAAATAGATAATATCGAGGAGCCAAGCCAATGATTAAACCACTTCTAGAACTTAATCAAATAACTGTTAGTTTTGATGGGTTCCTTGCGCTTAAGAATCTTAACCTTTCACTTCAGCCTGGTGAATTAAGAGCTGTTATAGGACCTAATGGGGCTGGAAAGACAACATTCTTAGACGTAATCACAGGAAAAGTAAAGCCGACTAAAGGGGATGTAATTTTTAAAGGTCGTTCCCTATTAGATCAACGAGAACATCGTATAGCTCGAATGGGTATTGGAAGAAAATTTCAAAGTCCTAGAGTGTTCGAAAATCTTTCTGTATATGACAACCTTGCTTTAGCAGTATCAAAACCTAAGAAACCTTTACCACTTCTTCTAGGAAAAATTAAGGGCTTTCAATCAGACAAAATTGATCAATTGATGAATATAGTCAATTTACTTACAAGAAAGAATGTACTTGCTGGCTCCTTGTCTCATGGTCAGAAGCAATGGCTTGAGATTGCAATGCTTGTAGGTCAAGATCCAGATTTATTGCTAGTTGATGAACCTGTAGCAGGTCTTACGGATGAAGAGACAGAGCTAACAGCTGATCTCCTGAAGTCTTTATCGGGACAAAATACTGTCTTGGTAATTGATCATGATATGGAATTTATAAGACGACTAGATAGTCCAGTAACTGTTTTGCATCAAGGTGCTGTGCTATGTGAAGGTAATATGCAAACAATTCAGAATGATTCAAGAGTCATTGAAGTTTATTTAGGTAAATCTGAGGGGGAGGGGTAATGTCACTGCTAGAGGTTACTGGTTTAAACACTTATTATGGTGAAAGCCATATTCTTCGGGATGTAGATATCTCTTTGAATCCAGGTGAAATGATTTGTTTAATTGGTCGTAATGGGGTAGGTAAAACAACTTTATTAAAGTCTCTTATTGGTTTATTACAACCTCGCTCAGGTGAAATTCTTTTAGAAGGTAATTCAGTAATAAGAAAGCGCCCTCACCAGAGAGCCCGTTCTGGCCTTGCTTATGTTCCACAAGGAAGAGAAATTATTCCTTATCTCACCGTTCAGGAAAACTTAACCCTTGGTATGGAAGCCCTCCCAGGAGGAATTGAAAAAAACAATAGACTCGATGAGTTTGTTTTTGATCTTTTTCCTATTCTTAGAAATTTCCTTCATCGTAAAGGTGGAGATCTAAGTGGAGGACAACAACAACAGTTGGCAATAGCCAGAGCTTTGTTAGGGAAACCAAAGGTTTTATTGCTTGACGAACCAACTGAGGGAATACAACCAAATATTGTTCAAGATATTGAGTCTGCAGTTAAGGCAATTATTTCAGAACGGGGTATAGGGGTCTTACTTGTTGAGCAACATTTGCATTTTGTGCGTCAAGCTGATCGTTACTATGCAATGCAACGTGGAGGGATTGTAGCTAGTGGTACAACATCAGATTTGAGCAAGGATGTGATAGATAAATTTTTAAGTGTTTAGCTATCCAATCTTTGAATTAGTACGTTTCAAGAGAAACTAATGATTGCGGACTCTTCTTCTTAAGTGTCTTGATTATTTATGCCTACCAAGGCTTTCACAAATTTGAGTATGTAAATAATGCCGCTTTCCTTATCCCTAATGATATTGATCCTTTGACTTCGTTATTTTCTTCTAATTTTTTCACATCACTACCGCGGAGTTAAATTTAAGCTTATGATTAGTTCAAAGATTGACCTTGTGATTTGAGATAAGATGATAGTTTTTTAGAACCCTTTATTAGTAATTTTTCTATTAGATGAATTGAAGCTTGTTGGAGTAGCCCCAAAGAACCTCGTTCTACCATCACTAATATGAATCTCAGTTATTAGCCTATTGTTAGCAGGATTCATTTTCTGTTGATCTTTCATGATGAGAATATTGTTTTCCTATTTATAGGTGAAAAGGCCTTTAAATAGTGTTGTTGCATTTACATAAATACTGATAAAATCATGATGTAACTTTCTTTTGCATTTAATTATACATATTAAAGGATCAATAATTATTTTTTTTTAATCATTGATTATTAAAATAGGGATCAAGTTTAATAATCAAGAAATGGAAAATCTTGAAAAGAGTAATTTAGATGCATCTAAGGATTCTGATAAAAGAATGCAACGTGACCAAGAAAATATGTCACTTGTAGAAGCAGCATTTAATACCAAAGTAATTGATTCATTTGGTCAAACTTTA
>QCOP01000009.1 GCA_003212885.1 Prochlorococcus sp. AG-432-D11
TGATCAGCAATGGCGCGGGTAATGGCCTGTCTAATCCACCAAGTTGCGTATGTAGAGAATTTATAACCTTTCTCATGGTCGAATTTTTCGGCTGCTCGAATTAGTCCAAGACTTCCTTCTTGAATTAGGTCTTGAAAAGAAAGCCCTCTGTTCATGTATTTTTTAGCAATTGAGACGACTAGCCTCAAGTTGGATTGAACCATTTTTTCTTTAGCCCTTCTCCCAAGCATTAATCGCCTACGGAACTTAATAACAGGCATTTCCACTAAGCCAGCCCATTCTTTTTTAGATGGATAATGTCCATACTCGCTTTCAAATTGAATTGCCTGCTCTTCAAGCTGGAGAAGGTCGGCAATTTTTCTTGCTAATTCAATTTCTTCATCTGGACGAAGAAGCCTAATCCTCCCTATTTCCTGCAGATAAACCCGGATGGAATCTTCTGTATATACCCCTTTTGGACCAACTTTGATATTTGCTAGAGCTTTATCACGTGCTTCCTGATCACTTGCAGAATCTAAATCTGTTTGTAAATCCAATTCTAATGAGCTTTTGCTTGCATCTGCAAGAAGTTTGTCGGCGGCACTATTTAAATCTTTAGTATCTATTTTGGGACTTAGCTGTGTTTTGGAGGATTTTTTTGGCTTAGCAGAGGATGTATTCTTTCCTGAGGTCTTTGATTTTTTGGACTTGCTCTTTAAAGTTTTTTTGCCATCAGTTTTGATGCTGACTTTTTTCTGAGCCTTAGGCTTTGCCTTGGCATCAGTTTTTTGGGGGGCTATTGAACTCATTGCAATGACAAAAAAGGGTGAAATGAAAATATTTGCTTGTATGGTCTTTTTTTTTGAATAACAACCCTAGAAAGATTTGGGAACACAGATCAGAAAATAATTATTAAAGCTTTATTGATGAAAAAATAATCTTTTTTGATCTAGGAGAATGGGGATTTAAGGTTGAAATTGACAAAAGACGGGAACGTTACAGTGATCTTCGGGGCTTTCTCAGGACGGCTAACCTTGATTTGGTTACCCAAACAGGCGCAAGCTTCGTACCTTCCCTCTGAATAGAACTCTGTACAGTTGAGAAACAGCCTTTATGCTGCTTACTCTCCAATTTTAAGAAAAATTTTTGAAGTTAGCAACTATTCAATTTATGGAAAACTTGGAAATAGAAGTTTGGCTTGAAGTTGGGAGAGAAGGAAGGTCTTTTACTTATTGTGATAAAAAAAAATTATTTCCCGAAGTTGGCGACATTGTTAGTGTTTTTTTAAGAGGTCGTTTGATGAATGGTTTAGTTATTGATACTAGACCTAGTTCAACAGATTTCAACGAAAGGATTGAAAAAAATCCTTTGTTTAATAAGAGAAGATCTTTGAATTCCGTTGAAGCAATTGTGCAAAAGGCTGCAGTGGATTCTTCTTGGCGAGAATGGATTCAGACTATTGCGAATAAATATTATACAAGTCAATTTCGGATGCTTAAGACAGCTTTGCCTTCAGGCTGGCTTGGCCAAAAAGTAAGTTCACAGCAACAATTAAAAAAACTTTGGATGATATATATATCTAAGGATGTAAAACAGAATAATAATCTCTCTCGACGTGAATCTGACTTAAAGAGTTTTCTGGAATCTTTAGGAGGTAATATTTGGCAAAAAGATTTATTGAAGAGTGGCTTTTCTAGTTCTTTTTTGAATAAGTGTCTTTTAAATGGCTTAATTAAAAGAGAAAAGAAAGTAGCTTCATCCTTTTCTCCTAATGAAGTTGATGATACAGCCAATTTTTCATTATCAAATAGAGAACATTTCACTCTCACTCAGGAACAGGAAGCCGCTATTTGTAAATATCTTGAATTGCCACCTGCAAAGGCATTATTGCTTTGGGGTGTGACAGGTTCAGGAAAAACAGAGATTTATCTTCGAATTGTCGCTAACGAACTATTAGTTGGGAAGCATTGCTTAGTACTTACTCCAGAAATAGGGCTTATTCCACAACTACTTGATCGCTTTAAAAGTCGATTTGGGAGTTTAGTGGTTGAATATCATAGTGGGTGTTCTGAAAAGGAGCGTATTCTGGCTTGGAGGCAACTGCTTAATTCAAAGCAACCTATGGTTGTTGTAGGAACTAGATCAGCTATTTTTCTGCCTTTATGCCCCTTGGGTGTGGTTATTTTAGACGAAGAGCATGATAGCTCGTATAAGCAAGAATCACCTATGCCTTGTTATCATGCTCGCGAGATTGCTTTGGATAGAGCAAAAAAGACCAATGCAAAAGTCGTTTTAGGAAGTGCGACTCCATCTCTTTCGTCTTGGAAAAATCTTGATGGTGGCTCTATTGAATTGGTCAAGCTTAGTCGTCGTATTGCAAACCAGTCAATGCCTAAAGTTAAGGTAGTAGATATGCGGGAAGAATTAGCGAATGGTAATCGGGGACTAGTTAGTAGGCTTTTATTCAAATATTTGTCCGAATTATCTGGTTCAGGGGAGCAAGCTGTCGTATTAGTTCCGAGGCGTGGTTATAACAGTTTTATAAGTTGTAGGAGTTGTGGGGAGGTAGTTCAATGCCCGCATTGTGACGTGTCTTTAACAGTTCATGGAAATAGTAGAGGAGACAAATGGCTTCGTTGTCATTGGTGTGACTATAGATCACCAATTGGGGTCAAATGCGAAGCATGTGGCTCTCTTGCCTTTAAGCCATTTGGATCGGGTACTCAACGAGTATTTGATTATTTATCTAACGAATTTCCAAGCTTAAGGTTTTTACGTTTTGATAGAGATACAACTGGTGGCAGAGATGGTCATAGAAGGTTACTTGAAAAGTTTGGAACTGGAGACGCAGATGTACTTATTGGCACCCAAATGCTTTCTAAGGGAATGGATTTGCCCGGGGTTACTCTCGCGGTAGTCCTTGCTGCTGATGGACTGCTCCATCAACCAGATTTATGCTCAGAAGAACAGACTTTACAATTGTTCATGCAATTAGCTGGAAGAGCCGGTCGTGGAGAAAAGCCTGGTCGGGTAATTATTCAAACATATTCCCCTCATCATCCGGTTATCCAACATTTTGTTGATGGCGATTATGAGAAATTTCTTCAAAGAGAAGCGATGGTAAGAAGAGAATCAAATCTAATCCCTTTTTCGAGAGCATGTTTACTGCGATTATCTTCTGAAACGGCATCGTTAGTTACTGATTCGGCTTATAAATTGGCAAATTTTCTAAAACCTATTTGCGAAGAACAAGGTTGGATAGTTGTTGGTCCTGCGCCTGCTTTAGTACAAAGAGTTGGAGGGAAAACACGCTGGCAAATTTTGTTACATGGGCCAGAAGAGAGTTATTTACCTTTGCCTGATCAGAATATTATCTGGTCTAAAATACCTAAAGGTGTTCATCTATCCATCAATCCAGATCCTCTACAACTCTAGATTTTATAAAGTTAATTTTGCTTAGGGTGGTAGTTGGGGGAAGCCATAACCAATTGTAAGTTTTATTCTTTGTAATAAAAAACTTAGGCTCATTATTATTATTATAAATATTGTTCCCAATCCAATAGGGTTCCATCTCCACTCATTAATAGATAATTCATTATAGCTTCCTTCTTTCAATACCCAGGAGATCAAATCGTCTTGTTTCTCAATTAATAAAGGCTTACTAATAATAACGGAGTTATTTGATGAGGGAGAAAATGTTATGGTAAATTTTGCACCTGGAATGCTTGGTAATTTGGTTAAATCAATTTTGATTAGAAGATTTTGCTTTAAGCCGATAATCCAATTCTTTTCGATTAATGAAATTTCTGGAATAGAAAGCTCTAGGCCGGAGGATTGACTGATAGCAATGAATAAATTTTTAAATATTTTATTGGCTACTGATGAGTTGACAGGGATTGATTTAAAAGTTTGAAGTCCTTTTGAGCTTGAGTGAATAATAATTTGAGGCTCTAAGAGTTTGAATGAATTTTCAAATTCATTCTGCCATGTCAATCTTTGGTAAGAATTACTTTGAATTCTCCAATTTAGATCTAGCAAATCAGGACCTACGATCTGAAGCTGTGAATTGAAATTGACGCATCCACTTAACAAAAAAGTTATTATTAAAAGAATAGCTAGAACAATAGAACTGAATCTCAGGCTGAGGGCATTTGTTTTTCCTGTAGGTTGTTTTTGATATAGATTTTTATCAGAATTTGTCTTAATAGTAGAAGCCCCTTTTTTGTTGGTTAATTGATTGATCTCAAGCTTGGGAATCTCTGAATTCAAAACCTTAGGTTTTGATAATATAGGAGCCTCTAAAACACAAAGTAGTTGCTTGGCATGTTTTTGTGCAGCATCATTTTTGCAGTCAGTAAGGGATTTGCAAATACTAATTGCTTTATCATTTTCGCCTTTGCCTATATAAGCGTTTGCCATGATAAGACTAATTTCTGCACTCTCAGCCTTGCTCAAGGAATCAGTTTGTTTAATTAGGTTTAAAATTGAAATGCATCTTGAATACTCACCACTTTCAAAAGCTTTTTTTGCATTTAAAAGATTTTGATTATTCAAAAAGTCAACCTCGACTTACAATCATTGTCCCTATTCCATCATCGGTAAAAATTTCAAGTAGTAGAGCATGGGGAATACGCCCATCGATAATATGTGTAGCGGACACTCCTTGAGCTAATGCACTAATACAACATTTGACTTTAGGTTTCATACCCCCATCAACTGTTCCATTATTTATAAGTTCCCTGGCTTCACAGAGTCGTATTTTTTTTATAAGAGAATTTTGATCATTTCTATCTCTTAGGATTCCTAATATATCTGTCAAGAGTATTAGTTTCTCTGCACCAAGAGCTGCGGCAAGTTCGCCTGCAACAGTATCTGCATTTATGTTTAATGATTGCCCATCTTTAGAACTTCCAACACTTGAGATTACTGGTATATAACCCTTAGTTAGCAGAGGTTCTATAACATGTGAATTAACTCTCGTAATTTCTCCAACTAAACCATAATCACCTCCTTTTGATTGCCTTGCTTCAATGAGACCTCCATCTACACCAGAAAGTCCTATTGAATGGGCTCCTAATTGATTGATGCCTTGAACAATTTTTTTGTTTACTCGTCCGTCCAAAACCATTTCAACAACTTCCATTGTTTTTTTATCGGTAACTCTTAATCCATCTCTAAATGAAGGTTTGATCTCAAGCTTTTGCAACCAATGATTTATTTCTGGACCACCGCCATGGACAATTACCGGTTGTGCTCCTACAGATGATAGCAATGCGATATCTCTAAAAACGGCCTTTTGCAGGTTTTCGGCTACCATTGCAGCCCCACCATATTTAATTACAATTGTTCTACCAGCAAATTTCTGAATATATGGGAGTGCCTCGCTGAGAACAGAGACTCTTATCTCGTCATTTTCCGAATGGTTTTTATGAAAATGTGGGCTTAAAGAACTATTCATTTTTATTGACAGATTTAGGAGTTTGTTTCTTTATCAAGATTATTATTTTTTAATTGAATCGGAAGTAGTTCAAGTTCAAGAAAACCTTGAGTTGGTGATGTCATATTTGCTTCGAAATTTTTTACAAAAAATCTTCCTAAGCGATCTTTTTTTTCATACCATTTATCTATAGGAACTCCAAAAATTTCAAATTTCATCATTACTCCTAGACTTAAATCATTATTAATTATTTTGATTTCTTGTAATTGAGGTGGGTTTTCATCATTCCATAACTTAAGAACTTTAAGGGATGATTCTAGATGGGCTTTTTGACCATATCTGTATCTAGTTACATCATTAATAAGGTTTTCTAATTCTATGGGACCATCTGATTTAAGTTTGATGCTTTGAGAAGAAGTACTGATATTGGTTGCGGGAGGCAATTCAGAATTTTTTAAAGCCAGTCCTATTAAAAGGATAGGTACTCCGTAGAAAAAGGTTGGGACACTGAGGTTGGCAGCGTTTGTAAAATAGGATAAAAGGCCTACTACGGTAAGCAATGCTCCTATAATGCTAATTATGCTGGCAGGAGAGAGGGATTTTTTCATAGTACGTTGACTCTACTAAGTAATGAAATGCTTAATTTGATTTTTCATGAATTCATCTGAAAGAGAATCATTCCAAATAGAAGAGCTTATAGCTCTTTTGCAAAAAGATAGAGCTTGGATTCTTGAAAAACTCGATAAAGGTTGCTGGCCTGAATTGAGAGTTGATTTGGCGGCTTTAGAAAGAGAACTAGGTCAGCTATTGTCACTAGTAGAAAAACAATTTCTTGATAATCAATAATTAAAAGGGGATTTCGTCTGTATCTGGAACCAATGGCGAACTATTCCAATTCATTAGTTCTGTTTCTTTAGAAATGTTGGACTCTGTTGAGGGAGATTCTTCTCTAAGCTTATTTCTTGTATTGGAGTTTTGAGAAGGTTGTAAAGGTTGGCTTGAGCGAGAATGAATTTTTGAAAGTGTAAATTCTGCTTTTTTTTCTTTTGTTCCATCTTGCCTGGGAACGGTATTCATCCTCAAACGACCTTCTATAACTAAGCAGTCACCAATGTTTATATTATTTTGAAGGTCTTGGGCAATATTGCCCCATCCCACAACTTTAATAAAACCTTGAGGATCATCAGCCCGGAGTCCATCAAAAAGAACTTCCATTTCTGCAATCGCCGTTTGATTGTCTTGGGTATAGCGAGTAGTTGGTAAAGTTTTTACTTGAACTTCCAATAAACAATGGTTCATTTTTTTTCAGGTGAGTGAGGCTATCTTGATGCATGATTGCAGAAATTGCCAGGGATATATTTGGTTATTGTCAGGCACTGAAGAAGGGCCTGAAATAGCAAAGGCGTTAATTAATGATAAATGGAGTGTTTCTGTCAGCGTAGTAACTTCTGAAGCTTCTTATCCATATATGGATCTTGGCTTGGCATCTTTATGGATAGGACCTATTAATGGCGTTGAAGGTGTTTTAAACGTTTTAGAAAATAGTAGGGAAGGCCAAAAAGGATTTGATTGGGTGATAGATGCTACGCACCCCTTTGCGACACAAATTACTGAGAATTTAGCTAGAGCTTGCGAAAGGTCATCTCAGCCATATTTGCGTTTTGAGAGAAAAGGATGGGATGTTTCAAAGAAAGAACTATTAAAAAATATTCAGGCAATTTCTAGCCTTGATTTGAAGCATAAGAGAGTGCTTTTTGCTATTGGATCAAGACAATTACCTCAAGCAGTAGATTTAGCTAGGAATGCAGGTGCGATTGTATTTGCGAGGGTTTTGCCAAATGCATCAAGTCTTAAGAAAGCTTTTTTATCAGGAATTTCAGGTAGTCATTTGGCTGTTTTAAGACCTTTGCAAGGAGAAGAAGTTGGTCTTATAGAAAGTTGTCTTTGTAAAAAATGGTCTATTGATGTTGTGATTTGTAGGCAATCTGAGGGGAAGACACAAAAGATTTGGCAGGAAATATGTAGTCGATCAGGCCTTTCTATATGGTTAATTGAAAGGCCTGAACGACAGGCACTAAATGAGAAGACTGTTTTTTCTTTTCAGGAGTTAATAGAGTGCTTGTCTTACAATAAAAAATTAAATAAATATGGTAAAAATCTATGAAAAAAAATGCAGAAGGCCCAAATTTAATTCTATTGCTTACTTCTGAAAAGAATGAAGATAATGCACAAAAATTGTGTCTAGCAATTTTACATAGTAAGCTTGCAGCCTGTGTAAGCTTAAATAACATAAAGTCTTTGTATTGGTGGGAGGGTGGTCTCCAAGATAGTTGTGAGGTGCAAATAACTGTTAAAACAAACACAATTAACTTAGGAAAGTTAATTGCTCTAATCAAAGAATTGCATAGTTATGAATTGCCGGAAATATTGTATTGGAATATTTCTGCTGAACAAGATTTTAAAGATTGGATAAATAAAAATATTGTCAATTAAAAACTTCACTAATGTAGATTTTTTTTAACAAGATCGGTTAATGAAATATTAGAGCGAGGACCTAATTTCGTAACTATGTGTCCTGCGCAAATTGACCCTATTCTCCCACAAGTTTCTAGGCTCTCTCCAGTTGTATATCCATACAAAAAACCACTTGCATAAATATCTCCAGCACCTGTAGTGTCAATCGTTCTGCCAAATTTATAAGATTCTATTTTAATAATTTTATCTCCATGTATAATAGTTGATCCCTTTTCACCCATTGTTACTACAAGTATTTTACATTTTTTGGAAATAAATTTAATTGCCTTTTCTACTGAAGAAGTTTGAGCTATAGATTTTATTTCTTCCTCATTGCTAAAAACAATATCAACATATTCATCTATTAGCTTAATAAAACTATCTCTATGCCTTTTTATGCAAAAAGAATCTGACAGTGATAGTGCTATTTCGCCTTTTGCAGTTCTGCATTTTTTTGCAGCACTTGTAAAAGCTTTTTTTGCCTCATCACTATCCCATAAATAACCTTCTAGGTATAAAATTTTAGTTTGTGTGACCATTGAAATATCGATATCTTTGGGGTTTAAATATACCGATGCGCCTAAAGATGTACACATTGTGCGCTGTGCATCTGGAGTTATGAAAATCAAACATTGAGCAGTACTGGGGCCAATCTCAATAGGAGGGGTATTAAATGCGACACCTATGGATGTAATTTCCTTAGTAAAAGTCTTTCCTGCCTGATCATTTTTTACACGCCCAATAAAACCAGCAATGCCCCCTAATTGAGAGATGCCTGCTGATGTATTTGCGGCTGATCCTCCTGATGTCTCTTCTTCAATAATATTTTCAGAGTAAAGTTTATTAGCTTTCGAGTCATCGATTAATGTCATACTCCCTTTGTTTAAAGACTGTTTAGAAAGATAATCCTCATCTACATAAATCAATATATCAACTATTGAGTTGCCTATGCTTACTACATCAAATTCTTTTTGGCGAGTTTTTTGAATATCCATAGCAAATTAAAAAAAATTGATATGTTAATTAGGAGCTCAATAATGCTCTCTTCGGACCATGAATAGGATCTTCTACCACAATTGTTTGATCCCGATTAGCCCCTAGAGATACAATTGCAATAGGTACTTCCATTAATTCTGCTAAGAACCGAAGATAAGCCATTGCTGCTGGAGGAAGATCTTTTAATTGCCTGCAGTGAGCAGTTGAAGATTCCCACCCTGGGAGGGTTTTAAAAATAGGTTTGCATCTGCTAAAGGCCTCTGCACAACTAGGAAAATAATCAATTCTTTCACCATCAAGTTCATATGCAACACATATTTTGATTTCATCTAATTCATCCAAGACATCCAGCTTAGTGATTGCTAAGCAATCAAGTCCGTTTACTTCTACAGCATATCTTCCAATTACACCATCAAACCAGCCACATCTCCTTCTTCTCCCAGTAGTAGTACCGTATTCACACCCTCTATCACACAATTGATCATTAATACTCCCATCTAATTCTGTAGGAAATGGACCTTCTCCTACTCTCGTGGTGTATGCCTTCGCTACTCCAATTACTCTGTCAATTAAAGTTGGTCCTACACCAGCACCAATGCAGGCTCCTCCAGAAACAGGGTTGGATGAAGTTACAAATGGATATGTGCCATGATCTAGATCTAAAAGGGTTCCTTGAGCACCTTCAAATAAAATGTTTTTTTTGTTTCTGGCTGCTTGATGTATAACTCTGGTGCAGTCAACAACATGAGGTCTTAGGGCTTCTCCGTATTCCAAATACTCCTTAACTAGTATTTCTTTGTCTAGTGGGTTTTCATTGTATATTTTTTCTAAAATATTATTTTTTTCTGTAAGAGGGATATAAAGCCTTTCTCTTAACCTCTCCTCATCTAATAAATCAATAACCCTTATTCCATTCCTTTGTGATTTATCAGCATAAGTAGGGCCAATTCCCCTTCCTGTGGTACCGATCTTTTTTATACCTCTTTTTTCTTCCATAGCCGCATCCAATAAGCGGTGATATGGCATCGTGACGTGTGCTGAAGAAGCTAATTTTAAACCTGAAATATCAATATCATTTTCTTTCAGCATCTTTAACTCGTTCAGCATTACTTTTGGATCAATAACTGTTCCTGAACCAATCAGACAAACCGTTTCAGGGTAGAGGATGCCTGAAGGTATTAAATGTAATTTAATTACTTTATCTTCAACTACTATTGTGTGCCCAGCATTAACACCTCCTTGATATCGGACTACAACATCAGCAGATCGACTTAGTAAATCAGTGATCTTGCCCTTGCCTTCGTCACCCCATTGAGCACCTATAACAACTACATTAGCCAAGGGAAAATCGGTACGAAACCTATAAAACGGCAATATATAACAATCTCAGATTTTCTTTCTTAAGTCAAAGCCGATATTAATAATTGTTTTTTAAAGCTCTTTGGTCACAATTTTTTCTGCTCTAGAGAGCTCTTTGTTTAGTCTTTCCTTAAGTTTTTCAGGAAGTGGTCTGTTCGCAAAAGTTTTGTAATGCCCAGCCATTGCATTCAAAGCAGTTTGCATAGTTGTGAATGATACTGAACCGTTCACTTGAGGACGATTTCTATATCTAGAGATGTAGTCGGTGATCAACTGTAGAGCGTCGTCCTTAACTTGATCTTCGGTTTTTGTTTCGTCAGAATTTTCTATCGCCTCTTTAAGCCCTTGAGCAACGCTGATCGTATCATTTACGTAGTCTCCAGTCATTAGCGACCTACCTGCTTCTGCGGTTTCTCCGAAAGGTGAAATTAAAATCAGAAGACTTAGAGAAAATGCTAAAAAAGATTTTAGGAAGCCCTTTGCCAGATTGGTTAATGAAAATTGCTGCATTTCTAAAAGGTCTAATGAGAAATAATCTTAATTTTAAACGTTAGTTGGACAGAACTTGTTTTTGACTTGAAACTTCTTCGAAGGTCCTTTTCAGAACTTCCTCTGATGAAAGTACTAAGGCTTCAATGTCAGATCTCTTTTTTAATTCAACTTTGTCTTCTGAAGCATTTCTACCTACAGTTATTCTTATTGGGATACCTATTAAATCAGCATCCTTAAATTTCACGCCTGCTCTTTCTTCTCTATCATCAAGTAGAACGTCAATGTTTTTATTTTTTAGATAAGAATAAAGTTTTTCACCTAAATCTTTTTGAAAATTATCTTTTAAATTAGCAATAATGATAACCACCTCAAATGGAGCAATAGATAATGGCCAAATTATTCCATTCTTATCATTACTTTGTTCAATTGCTGCTTGGGCTAATCTAGATATTCCTATCCCATAGCATCCCATCCAAAAAGCTTCTTTCAATCCTGATTCATTAGTAAATTTTGAATCTAGTGCCTCAGAGTATTTACGCCCCAATTGAAAAATATGCCCAACTTCTATCCCTCTTTTTTCAATTAAATTACTCTTACTCTTGCTAATGCTATGTTCACCTGCTCTTGCCTTTCTTATGTCAACAGTCTTGTGCTTAAGCTTTCCTAATAATTCCCAATTGAAGTAGAAGTGGTGCAAATCAATTTTATTTGCACCACATACAAAGTGATTAAGATTTGCAGCAGTATGGTCTGTAAATCTTGTGAACTTCCTTTCCCAGGTAGAGGCATTATTTAAAAATGAGTCACTTAAATCAGGACCAATGTACCCAAAAGGAATACAATTTAATCCTTGAGAAATTAATTTATCACTGGTGATTTGACTTATATTTAAAACTGCTTTTTTCTTCTCTTTGCTAATTTCATTAATCAACTTAACTTCGTTGATTTCTTGATCCCCTCTTGTTGAAACTAAAATAGGTATTTCTTCACCACCTTCAAGGATGCTTAGAAAAAGAACAACTTTAATTATTTGCGAGGCATGTAAGTTGTTGTTAACACATAAAGTCTCAATAGAACATTGTTCTTTAGTTTCTTTAGTTGTAGGTGTTCCATTTTTTAATGGGACTGCTTTTTCTGGGATTGAAATTGCTTTCTCTTGGTTTGCTGAATATGTACCATCTTCACTAATTAAGATTAGATCTTCTCCTGAATTGGCTGTAACCATGAACTCCTGCGAAGCAGCTCCTCCAATAGCTCCACTATCGGCATCCACTTTTACTGTATGAAGACCACATCTTTTAAAAATCTTTTCATATGCATCATTCATTTTTTCATAGCTTTGAACTAAGCATGCTTTGTTTTTATGAAATGAATATGCATCCTTCATGATGAACTCTCTTCCTCGCATTAATCCAAAACGCGGTCTAATTTCATCACGGAATTTAGTTTGTATTTGATAAAGGTTTACTGGTAATTGTTTATATGAATTCAATACTTCTCCAATTATTTTTGTAATAACTTCTTCATGAGTAGGACCTAGTCCTAATTCCCGCCCTTGCCTATCTTTGAGATGGAACATAATCCCTTCTCCAGCTGTATAGCCTTCCCATCGACCACTTTCTTTCCAAAGGTCCGATGGATGCAGTTGAGGTAAAAGTGTTTCTAGGCAGCCTGCATTATTTAATTCTTCTCGAACAATGTTGGTTATCTTTTGGATCACTTTCCACATCAATGGCATATAAGCGTATACCCCAGCGGTTACACGCTTAATATATCCACCCCTTAATAGGAGTTGATGAGAGATGATCTCGGCGTCGGCGGGGATGTCCCGCAGCGTCACCAGCATTAGGCGGGAGACGCGCATAAGCCTTCTTCCTTTTGTATTCCGCCTTTCGATAATATGTTGTCAGGGCTAATAGCCGATTACAAAAGTGTCCCTATGTGAGAAAAGCTAGTAGAACTCTTTGAACTCATCTGCTAGCTTCTGAAAAAGTTTTTGAAGATTCTGAAATTATGTTCAACGGGTCATCAGCTAAAAGTTCTAATGACCCTTATAGTTCTTCAATTTCGTCATTAAATGATCATATTCAAGCAGGTATGTCTAATTCAGAATCTTTAGTAGGAATTGATGAGGTTCAGAAGTCTTTGAATAGATCTCGAGCATCAGTTTATAGGTATTGTAATACCGATGCTCGCAATTTAAATCCACCATTTAATCCAAGAAAGCTAAATCCTGAATATAGAAGTGATCAAAAGGATCCTTTGTTATTTCATCCTAATGAGGTTGCAAGATTTGCAAAAGATATTTTGCGGATTAAAGAAGTTTCTGTCGAAGTACTTAATTCACCTTCCACTGCAACTCAAAATGTTTTAAATGCAATTTTAGAAGAACTAAGGATTATTAGATCTCAATTAGAATTTAATGATCCTTCCACTAATAAAAAACCAACTCCAGATAATGAAGATGATAGGCCTGCAGTATAATTTTTGTTCTCTTTTAGGGCTAGAATTTAGAACTTAGAAGGTAATGTACTTTATTTTTAGAATCTGATGGATCTAAGCAGTCTTCAACCTTCTCCGTCAAAGGGATTAGTCAATTTAGTTGTTGAAATACCAGCTGGAAGTAGGAATAAATACGAATACTTTGCTGATGCAGGAATAATGGCATTAGATAGAGTTTTGCACTCTTCTGTGCGGTATCCTTTTGATTATGGGTTTATACCAAATACGCTTGCAGAAGATGGCGCTCCACTTGATGCAATGGTGATAATGCAAGAACCTACTTTTGCTGGTTGCTTAATAAAAGCTAGGCCAATAGGGGTATTGGATATGCATGATTCAGGTGCTTATGATGGTAAATTGCTTTGTATTCCAATAGCTGATCCAAGACAACTTGAGATAACAAGCATTAAACAGATTTCTCCAAGTCAATTAGAAGATGTTGCAGAGTTTTTCCGTACTTATAAAAGCCTTGAAGGAAGAGTTGTTGAAATTGAAGGATGGAAGGATTTTGAGGCAGTTCAACCTCTTTTAGAAAGCTGTATTAAAGCAAAGGAAGATAATTAACATTTTTTTTATGCAAGTTATTAATACTGTAAAATAAACCAAATTAGTTTTATACGAAATGTACAAAAAACATAAAATTTATGTTTACTCCCTATGCAGTACTTGCAAGAGGTCTCTTAAATGGCTTAAAGAAAATAACTTAGAGTATGAAATGATTGATATTTGTAAATGTACACCTTCTAAAGAAATTATAGAAAAAACAATCGATCAATATGGAGACAAAAAGTATCTTTTTAATACTAGAGGTAAGTCTTATAGAGAATTGGGGGCAGAGAAAATTAAATCAATGAACAATGAAGAAGCTGTTAATGCTTTGGTTTCAGATGGAAAACTTATTAAAAGACCTTTTTTATTGACTTCAAAAGGTAAAATATTGCTTGGTTTTAATGAGGCTAATTGGTCCGAGCTTTTGTTGTGTTGAAGTTCAGATCATCTAACTCAGTAATCATTTCAGAAATACTATTCTGTGACTTAAGCTCTTGAAAACTAGATAGTTTTATTTTTTCAAAGATTGAAGTTAAAAGGAATTGAGTCTTGTTTAATACATCTTCACTCTCTAAAGAATCAGCTAGCTCTTCCCAGAATTGGTCTATAGTTTCTATACTTAACTTATTCAATGCGTTATCTTTTTCAAAAAAGGCATCTCCTGTATTTTTTGAAAATCCTAATAATGTATCTACCATTCCAGAAGAAAGTTGAGAACTAATTGCCTCCTCTGCTTTCTCTAGGACTAAATTAGGTTTAATTAATGTATGCAGGCTACTTTTTTTCATGCTTCTTTGAAGAGAGTAATTTAAAACAGCTATTAATTGCTGACGCATATTTGGACCAATCTTTTGCAAAAGGATTGGAAGCCAAAGTCTAACCAAATCTGAAATTTCACTGTTTCCATTTCCCCTTTTCAATTGATAACTACATAGATTCCTGATTTTGGTAGGAAGCCTTGGGGAATCAATAGAACTTTGAATGGTATCCAACATTTTTATAGTGAGTATTTCAAAAATTTCAATTGCAAGAAGTGCTACTATCCACTGGCTTATTGCAGCTCTAATTGGTTCAGTTTGTATAATTCTTGTATTGGACAATCTTTCAATAACAGGAAATATTCTAAGTAGTGGAAAGAAAGGAATTATCAAAGGAATATCTAACCACCTTTTTGAGATTGCATCAATCCATGTAATATCATTAAGCTTTCTTTTTAGGCTATAACTTCGAATTATGATATCTATTAAAAAGATAATTTGGAATGAAAGACTTATTTGCCAAAAGTAATTATGTTTATTTCCTTTAATATCAAATTTGTTAGTAAATATAGATTCCGTAATGGGAATAATCTCTTTCTTCCAGAATAGATTTTCATTTGACCAGTCTACTTTTGTAAGATAATCAAAATCAAGTAATTCTTCAATAGCAATTCTGTAGCTTTCATTTTTAGTTTTCTTTCTTAACTTTTCTTTAATAGTCTCTAAGCCTTTTTTATTTGTCGCATTGTCATTACTTTCTTCTATTAGCAAAAGAGCTATGTTTTTTTGCTTGACAATTAGATCTTTTGCTCTTGGTGAGGTTTTGTTGATTGATATTTCTTGATTGAGAGAGTAGAAATTTTCAAGGAATCTGTCACTAAGATTGCTTTTTTTAATACCTTTAATTTTATCGTAATTTGAAATTATCCAAGGAATGTTGGTGTTTAATACCTTGTTACTAGCATTGTTGTGTACTAGTAGTTCATTTTTGATTAGAAAGCTCCTTAAATTCACATAGCTAATATCAAAAATTACCCATGAAAAGTTTGCAAGGGCCAAGATTGCCAATCCCTTGCTCCATGCTTTCCAATACTTGTCCTTGTCAGCCATTTTGGCTTTTTGCCAGCTTGGAATGACCATAATTGTTTAATATTGATTTAAACCTAGTCTTCTTCAACCAATGTGACTATGGTTAGTTTCTAAATTCATTAAATAGATTTGTGCTTGGATTAAAAAAAAGAAAACCAACTAATGGTGAAGAAAAAACTTTAGGGGGCAATGGTCCTGAATTGAGAGAAATATCATTCTGGGAATCATGGAGCCCCTTATTTTTTGCTTTAGTTCTTTATTCTGGCATTAGATATTTTGTTGCGGAGGCAAGATATATTCCATCTGGCTCAATGCTCCCAACATTACAGATAAATGACAGGCTTTTGATTGAAAAGATTTCTTATCGAAATCGCTCTCCATTACGTGGAGAAATTGTTGTTTTTAACTCACCGAACTCTTTTGATGAAGAAATCATTTCTCGACGATTAACACCATTACCTTCAAAATTTAAATGCGCTTTATTGAATTTTCCTATTATAAATTTAGTTAATACTATCCCAGGTTTTAGGGAACCATCTTGTGATGCTTATATCAAGAGAGTTGTAGCGATTTCAGGTGATGAAGTTTCTGTCAATTCGAAGGGTCAAGTTTACATTGATAATGAACGAATTAAAGAATCATATGTAACGAATTTTTGCTCATCTTCAGACTTTCTTAATTCAACTTGTAATCCATTCCCCAAGGTAAAAGTTCCCCAGGGATATGTTTTGGTTCTTGGTGATAACAGAAGAAATAGTTGGGATGGAAGATTTTGGCCAGGAGGTAAGTTTTTACCAGAAAACGAGATCATTGGACGAGCTTCATTTCGTTTTTGGCCTTTAAATAGAATAGGAAATTTATCTAACTAAGTCCTACTTTAAGTATTTTCCCAATCATCTTTCTTTCTCTCCATGGATAGTTAGAGGACAAGTGCATATTTGGTTCAGATTGATTAATGAACCACTCTTGTTTTGGATCAAATAATACCCATCGTTTACTTCCAATGGTTAATTCTTCTTCTGGGAGATTTAAAATTCTAGAAGGCCCAAAACTTAAAGCATTCCATAGTTTTTCAATTGGCCAATTGCTTTTTAGTACAAGTTCTTCCCAAAGACTTGAGAGGACTAATTCGTGTCCGCTAAGCCCTTTAGCTCTTTCGTTAAATGGTTTTATACGTTCGCAATCATTTAAGGGTGTGTTACAAACAGCAATCCCTGAAAGAACATTATTTAGTAAAGCAGTTTTTAGAACCTGTCTATCTTCTGAAGTCCCTAGAGAGGGTGAGATATTCCATCCAGCATCAGTTGAGCATAAATTACTTTGGTCAGCTATTAGATGGAACCAACACACAGATGCCATTGGCCGTGTAATGCTATTTAAAATCATCTTTATTGCACTGGCTGTAGATATGTTCATTAAACGAATATTTATGTCTGGATATTGTCTATGAAGTTCAAGAACTGTTCCTAGAGGAATTGTTTCACTTGCAATGGGATCAGGATTCCATCCTGCTCTAAGTGCTTCAATACTTTCTCTTGCAAAACCTTTTCCTTGTATATTTCTATCTCTTGGAGCTATTAAGATTGGATTGGAATTTATCTCGCCTAGTTCAAAACCTTTCTTTAGCAACTCATAAGACTGCATGTAGTCGTCATCCGCTAGTCCGATCGCTCCCTTATTAATAAGTTCTCTATGTGATGATAATTTCTCTCCTTTCCCTTCAATAGTAAATCCTCCCCAAAAATGTATATTAATATTTTCATTGTGATTATTTAGTGGAAATAGTTTTTCTGGTTGATCTCTCCATGTGCTTGCTTTAGGTAGAAGGGCAATCTGACCATATCCAGCACTTGCAGCTTTTTTTCTAAATTCTTCAAGGGTTTCCGATAAACTATTTAAAGGTTCTTCTAGTCTCGAGTAAGGGTCAACTAAGCATGGACCTAAAATTAAATCACTTAGGGGGTATTTTTTTACCTTAAAGGATTTACCGAGGTTTCTTGCTTCCTCTGAAAACGCTATTATTTTTTTATTTTTAATAAAAACAGCATCTTCTGTACTTATTTTTTTCGATCCATAAATAATTTTAATAGGATCAAAGAGATATTGATTTTCCATTAATTAAAGCGCTCCTTTTGCAGTAACATCAAGAATACTTCCTAAGTGCGTAGTAATATTTAGGCACGCAACTATATTTGGTTCGTCAGGAGATTGAGAAATGTCAATTACGCTAATCCCACCATTACCTTGCTTTACTGACCAAATGTTTGATGGATTTAAGCCTAATAGATGACAAAGAATTGTTTTGTTAACTGCATCATGAGCAACAATAAGTACTGTTTCAGAGGAGGAGAGATTGCTACAAATTTTTTTCCAGCAATCGACGGAACGGTCCCACACCTGTTGAATATTTTCCCCTTCAGGCATTTGTACTCTTTCAGGGGATGTATTCCAAGATTCCAAAAGATTAGGCCATTGTTTCTTGATTTCTTCTTCTAATTTACCTTCCCAAAGACCATGTCCTATTTCGATTAAATCTACTTCTTTTCTAATTTCAATTACTTTGTGATTTTCTAAAATAATTTTGGCGGTTTCAGTTGGTCTAGACATTGAACTACTAAATGCTTTATCAATAGGGATATGTTGTAGAAAATTTGCTGCTTTTCTAGCTTGAAGTTTGCCATTTTCGTTTAGAGGTATGTCAATTTGTCCTTGAAATCTTCCTTCTTTATTCCAGTTTGTTTCTCCATGCCTCACTAACAAGACTCTAGGTTTATTTACTTTAGGTGTGAAAGCTAAATCCAAATGAGATGTATTATTTAGTGATTCGATTTGAAGCTTATAGGAGTTGCTTATTTCAGATTGAATATTAATGATCGAAATTGATGCGTTGTCTAACTTTATTCTTCTAAAGCCTTTGCTTGGGTTCTCAAGCATCTGCAAAATAATGCATCTTAAAATGGCATTGTGTCCTATTACTAAAATGGTCTGATTTTTATTTGGAGGATGCTTTAAGGCCAGTTTTTCAAGGAATCTTTTTGCTTGATCTATCAAGTCTTTTATCGGAGAGAATTCAATCCCATTATTTCTTTTAAGTCTTAAGAGATCAGGTTCTTTTTTCCATATTTTATATTCTTCAGGAAATGAGGTTTTAATTTCTTCTATTGTGAGACCGCTCCATTGACCTAAATCAACCTCTAGAAGATCATTATCAAATATTGGTTCAATTGGCTTATCAAATTTAGATAAAATCTGCTTGGTCGTATTTGCTGCTCTTTGTAGAGGGGAACTATATACAGAATTGATTGAAATTTCTTTGAGTGCATCCCCTGCTTTGGAAGCTTGCTCTATGCCTTGCTCGGTAAGGCTAGAAAGATCATTTCTTCCCTGAACTCGATTCTCAAGGTTGAAGCTGCTTAGTCCGTGTCTTACTAAGATCAGGCGTAATGGCATTGGCAAGAATTTCTAACATATTCATCCTATAAATACATAGTCAACCTAGTGTGCATTCAGCATCGATAATTAATCCTTTTTTTGAAGGTCAGTATTTATGAGTAAAGGTAAACCCAGATGGAAATTACTATTAGGAATTTTTTCACTTTTTCTTACTTGCCTTATTTGGCAACAGGGCCTTAGAGCAAGTTTTGACAGACCTTCAGTTAGTCCTGCTTTAAAAATTAATCAAAATGAAATAGCTTTATTGGCATCTTCTGGAATACCTAGAGAGTTTAAAGATGTCTTGGTTGGCGAAGCTCCAGGTTTGAACTTGAGAAAATTATTATCTGAGATTCCACAAACTGAGCTAACTGATAGACAAAAACTTCTCTTGGCCGGCTTGGAGTCTTCAGAAGAAAGGTCCAGACAACTTTTAAATAGCTCTTTTGAATCCGATGACTATTTGTCTTTAAAAACAATACTCTTAAATCATTTCGAAGGAGAATCTATTACTTCTTCAACTATTACTCAGTTGAAGAAGATCAATCTAGATCCATTGTTGTTTCAAGTTTCTTGTTTCTTTATAGGTGGGGAGGATGATATTTGTATTGATCTTTCTATTGCGAGGATTGCGGCTTCGAAGCTCTTGTTAAGTAGTCTTTTCCCTTTGATTGCAATATGCATAGGGAGTATTTTGCTTATAAGACAATTATGGATTAATCGGAAAATCAATGAAATCGTATGGCCTGAGATATCCTCATTGCCGCTAACAATTGTTGACATGATTATTCTTGTGTCAGGAGGCTTTGTCATCCTTGGGGAGGTTTTGAGCCCAATTTTGTTGCTTCCTATAAGTGACGTCTTGATAAAGGATATTCAAAGTCCTATTAGAGAGTCAATTAGAGTTTTGTTGGGTTATATAGCAATGAGCCTTCCCCCCTTATTTATTCTTTGGCAACAAATAAAGTCTAATCAAGATATAAGCGCTCCAAGTGAAGGATGGCTCCAGTGGAAAATTAAGCCATTAAATACTGCTTTTTTGAATGCTTTAAAAGGTTGGTTGATGGTAATGCCTATAGTTTTATTGACAAGTTGGATTGTGAGTTATTTCTGGGGAGATCCAGGTGGAAGTAATCCTCTTCTTGAGATGGTGCTCAAAAGTCATAGTTCTATAGCATTAAGTATATTATTTTTGACAACTGTGTTTATTGCACCTTTATTTGAGGAATTGATTTTTAGAGGTGCTTTGTTACCTGTATTAGTAAAAGAAAGAGGCAGGACATTTGGAATTATTTCTAGTGCTTTGATCTTTGCATTGGCTCATTTGAGTGTTGGAGAATTGCCGCCTCTATTTGTACTTGGAATTGGTCTTGCTTTAATGAGATTGATTACTAATCGGTTAACTCCTTGCGTAATAATGCATTCTTTATGGAACGGGGTTACTTTCTCTAATCTTTTGCTACTAGGAGTTATCTCTTAATCAGAGTATATTTAGTGATAATAACCAACACCTTGCATCACTTGAAATGGGATGTTTGACTTAAATTAATCATATTTTTAATAGTAGGTGGTTATTAGCATTAAGAAATCTTCTAGAACGCGTTCTCCTTTTTTAGTCTCAAATTCTCTAAATCGTTCTTTTCTGTTCCAAAAAAGAATCTTTAGGAAATATCCTCTACTTAACAGCATTGACAAAAGTATTGATGGAGCAATTTTAGGCGTGGTTTTTTCAGCATCATTAATGTCAGCCTTAGCCTTACATTCTCAGCATTTATGGACAATTAATTTCTCAGCACTTAGTTCAACAAGATCCTTGATTAACAAATTAGAGGAATCTACGATTATTTTAGAAAGGTATTTACTTGATAGTGTTGTTTCACCGGATTCCTTGGTTCAAACAGAAACAAGTCATTTATTTTATATAAAGCCACAAGATCAAGCTAATAAACAACCTTTGAAATTGACGAACAAGCAATGGTTTGCAAATACTTTTTTTCTTAATCCAATTGTAAGAGGTTATTAATGATAGCCCCTAGGAAAAGAAAAAGAAGATCAACAAAAACAAAGAGAAAAAAGGTTATTCCTCTTGAACCTATCCCTTCATCTCGATTGAAATTAGTTTTTTCAATACTTACTTTTATCTTGATTTCTTTATTAGGAAGATTGGCTTGGCTACAACTATATAAAGGATCTGTATTAGAATCTAAAGCTAGGGATTATCAAACTAAACGTATTCATCCTTTGGGAACAAGACGCCCAATTGTTGATAGAAGGGGAAAACTTTTGGCAATTGATGAAACCCAATATAGGCTATATGCACACCCTTCTCAATTTAGATTCCCTGGTGATGTTCGTGGATTAATAAGAACACCAGATGAGGTTGTAGAAAAATTGTCTCCAATTTTATCCGTGCCTCCTTCTTTTCTTCTGAAGAAAATTGGCAATTCTTCCACGGGGGTTAAGTTAGTTGAGAGTCTATCTCCAGAGACGGCTAGAGAAATTAAGGCTTTTAGGATTAATGGACTTGATTTAGAACCTTATCCACAAAGATTTTATCCTCAGAAAGATTTATTTGCTAATGTGCTTGGTTTTTTAGATTATGATCGCAATCCGCAAGCGGGTTTAGAGTTAAGTCGAAATAA
Source organism: Prochlorococcus sp. AG-432-D11 (assembly GCA_003212885.1). Classification (GTDB taxonomy): domain Bacteria; phylum Cyanobacteriota; class Cyanobacteriia; order PCC-6307; family Cyanobiaceae; genus AG-432-D11. Next base: position 21,750 of record QCOP01000009.1, read on the forward strand.
AGATCTTGTTAGCATTGAAAAGTCCCATACTTTGCGATTAGGGAGAGACGGAACACCCTTGCCTGCAGGATTAAAAGCTGGGTCTTTGGTAAAAGACAACTCTCGACTTAGTTTGACTCTTGATGCTCGTCTTCAGGAAGTTGTTCTTTCAGCTTTAAAATTTCAGGTTCGTGAGTGGCAAGCAAAGAAAGGTGTTGCGATTGTAATGGATGTCAATAATGGCGAAATACTCTCTTTAGCATCAACACCAAGTTACGATCCAAATTTTTATTGGAAATACAATTCTGGTTTGTTCAAAGAATGGTCAGTGGAAACTTTATTTGAACCAGGGTCGACATTCAAACCTATTAATCTTGCATTAGCTCTTGAAGAAGGAGTGATATCTAAGGAAGGATCTGTAATGGATAGTGGAGTTGTGAATGTGGGAGGGTGGTCTTTAAAAAATTGGAATGAAAAGGCAAATGGTGAGATTACTTTTGCTGAAGTTCTTCAAGTATCAAGCAATGTAGGCATGGTAAATATTATGCAGAAAATGCGGGCTAGTTCATATTGGGAATGGTTAAAAAAGCTAGGAATTGACGAATCTCCAAATACTGATTTACCTGGGGCAATATCTGGCCAATTAAAAAATAAAGATGTTTTTACAAGTCAACCTATTGAACCAGCTGTTGCTGCTTTTGGGCAAGGATTCTCAATCACACCAATAAAGTTGGTACAACTTCATGCCTTAATTGCTAATGGAGGCAGAATCGTTAGCCCTCATATAACAAAAGACTTTACTAATCTTATTCAAGCTCAGGATGGAGGAATTCAGATTGATGACTCTCAAATAATTAGTTCGGAAACTACAAATATTGTTCTTGCTTGGCTGGAATCTGTTGTAGATAAAGGCAGCGGAAGAGGAGCAAAAATAGAAAGCTATCGCATAGGAGGAAAAACTGGAACTGCGGATAAGTCAGAAGACGGAAAAAGTTATAGTTCTAAAATTTGTAGTTTTGTCGCAATATTACCTGTAGATAATCCTAGGTTTGTTGTTGCCGTAGTAATTGATGACCCGAGGAAAGCTTATGCATATGGATCAACAGTTGCTGTGCCAGTAGCTAAAAAAATTATGGAGACCCTTATTATTCTGGAAAAGATACCTCCTTCGGAACCCTTTGATGTATTTCAAGGTGTAAATACGAAGACTTCCCGAAGCTTTGAGGAATAGCCGTATTTATTGCATGTAAAACCAACAAAATGTCGCTAAATTTAAATAAATTAAAAACGTTCCTACCTTTTCTTCTATGGCTAATCTTTTGGAACAATTATCTGAAATGACTGTTGTAGTTGCAGATACAGGTGATTTAGATGCTATTAGCACTTTTAAGCCACGTGATGCGACAACGAATCCTTCATTAATTCTTGCTGCTGCTCAAATACCTTCATATCAAAATCTAATTGATAAGACCTTAAGAACTTCTAGAGATAGGGTAGGTCCTAGTGGTTCAATCGCCGATGTTGTTAGCGAAGCAATCGATGATATATGCGTGACTTTTGGAAGTGAAATTTTAAAAATTATTCCCGGTAGAGTATCTACTGAGGTTGATGCAAGATTAAGCTTTGATACAGATAAGACAATCCAAAAAGCAAAAAAAATAATTAATCTTTATGAGGAATTAGGGATTCATAGGGGAAGAATCTTAATTAAGATTGCATCTACTTGGGAAGGAATTAAAGCTGCCGAAGTATTGGAGAGAGAAGGCATACATTGTAACTTGACATTGCTTTTTGGCTTTGCTCAGGCTGTAGCATGTGCAGATGCTCGAGTTACCTTAATTTCGCCATTTGTTGGAAGAATATTAGATTGGTATAAGCTTAAAACTGGAAGAGAATCCTATAAGGGGTACGAAGACCCTGGTGTTATTTCTGTCACCAAGATCTTCAATTATTTTAAGAAATTTGATTATAAAACTGAAGTTATGGGTGCTAGTTTTAGAAATATTGATGAGATTATTGAATTAGCTGGATGTGATCTGTTAACCATTTCACCGAAGTTACTTAAACAGTTAAGTGCAACAGAAGGCTACTTAGAGAAGAAACTTAATTCTTCTAATCCAATAAATAATCTCGAAAAAATTAGTATTGATAAGGAGAAGTTTGTAAGCATGATGTCAAAAGACCTTATGGCTCATGAAAAACTTGCAGAAGGTATCGATAAATTTAGTCAAGCTATAGAAGAATTGGAACAAAAATTAAAAGATAGAATATTGGTTCTTGAAAATGACAATTCTTTTGCTTTAAGTGCTTAGTTTCTTTCTTTTAAGTCAGAAGGTAATTTAGTTTTATATAATTAATTAAGATTGTAGAGATCAAAATTATTATTTCGATCTCTACATTTTATTTTAAACAATGTCAGTATGCTTTTTAGTTAGTTAATTCCTCTTAAGGAGAAGTCTTCTTATTACTCGCTTGGCAATTGCTTCATATGTCATTTCTCCAGAAAGTATTTGTGCGATTCTTTGAGGTGCTGTTGGACGTTTAATTCCTAATTGATATCCAAGCCTTGGCAATCTATAAAATACTTGAGAGATTCTTTTGCCCCATGACATTGATATTCCCCAATCTTTTTTAATTGCTTTTGTGTATGGAGTTAATCTTTTTGAATTTCCATTAATCCATTCTTTCATAGCTTTTGCTCCTTCAAAACCGCTAAGTATTGCGGGTCGAATACCTTCTGCTAAAAAAGGATCACATAAAGAAGCAGCATCACCAATAGCTATTACTCCATTTCCATCAAGTGGATGATGGCCATTCCATACTCTTAATTTGGATACCGTCCTTATTCCCGAATCAGCAGAAAAGCCAATACTGGGAAGGAGTTTTTCAAGAACTTTTGTTCTGTCTGTTGAATCTTTACCAACAAAGGTTCCTACTCCAACATTTACGAATTCACCCATTGGGAATGCCCATGCAAAACCATGGCGGACCAATCCAAATTCAAACAAAGAAGTGCCCTTCTCTAATAAACCTCTTCCATTTAATCTGACTGATGTTGTTGAAGCAAAATATGGTTTTTGTGGTCCCAAATTCAAAGTCGTAGGCCATGGCGAATTTGATCCATCAGCAATTATCAAGCCTTTAGATTCAATTTGCAAACCCTCTTTTGAAGTTATTTGCCACCGTTCTTGGTTTCTACAAATATCAATTACTTCGCAAGAAGTTATGTTATCTGCACCTTCATTTACTGCTTTATTCACAAGAAATTGATCGAGCTTTTCTCTGGCAACTATCCAGAAAGGAGAAGAACCAGGAAGATTTGCCTCAACTTTGTCTGAAAGGTGCCAGGTGAATACAACTTTTCTGATAGTTTCTTCCACTATTGGCTCTAATTCAAACGGAAACCAATTTTGAACAGAAGCAGCCATCCCTCCAGCACATGGCCTTAAAGATTTCACGTTGCCCTTATCGAGGAGGGTTACGTTTATTCCTTCTTTGGCTAAGTGGAAAGCAGCTGTTGCACCAGCAACACCTGCACCAATAATAATTACGTCGACATTTTTCAAACTTTTAGAATTTCTGTTTCTTTATCAGTGAGCTTTTGTTCAATTAAATGTATAAACTTGTCCGTAAGTTTTTGAATAGAGTCTTGTTGATCTCTGCTTTGATCTATTGATAAATCTCCATCTTTCTCAGATTTCTTTATTTTATCAATTGCTTCACGACGTATATTCCTCAATGCAACTTTTCCTTCTTCCGCATATTTTGAAGCTAGCTTACAAAATTCTTTTCTTCTCTCCTCAGTAAGAGGAGGTATATTGATTCTAATTATTTTACCATCATTATTAGGAGTGAATCCAAGATCACTTATAGAAATAGCTTTTTCAATTAAAGTGAGAGAACTTATATCAAATGGTTGTATTGATATGGTTTGCGAGTCTGGAGTAGAAATTGTAGCAAGAGACTTTAGTGGGGTTTCGACACCATAATATTCAACTGAGATTCTATCTAGAAGTGTTGTATTTGCTCGTCCTGTTCGAATTGTGTTGAAATTTCTTTGAGTTGCTTCAACAGATTTATTCATATTGGACTCAATTTCTTGACTAGGCATTTTGAGGTTTAAAAGAGTGATGACATCTAATAAGATAATTAGCAGGAATTGGTAATAATTGAACCAATTGTTTCCCCGGCAGCAGCTTTATTAATATTTCCAGATTCAAAAATATTGAATACATTTATAGGGATATTGTTGTCTTTGCAAAGTGCAATAGCTGTGCCATCCATTACTTGAATTTCGTGACTTAACACTTCTTGAAAAGTCAAGCTTTGAAATTTAATTGCATCTTTAAACTGTTTTGGATCTTTATCATAAACTCCATCAACTTTTGTTGCTTTGAAGATTACTTCAGCGTTTATTTCTGCAGCACGTAATGCAGCAGTTGTATCAGTCGTGAAAAAAGGATTTCCGCAACCACCCCCAAAAACTACAACTCGACCTTTTTCTAAATGCCTTATGGCTCTTCTTCTGATATAGGGCTCTGCTATTTGCTGCATTTCGATAGCAGTTTGAACCCTTGTTGGAACACCTGATCTTTCAAGACCATCTTGTAGAGTTATGGCATTCATCACCGTGGCAAGCATTCCTACATAATCAGCTGTTGACCGATCCATTCCTGCTGCAGATCCTTTGAGCCCTCTGAAGATATTTCCTCCTCCTACTACTATTGCTAGTTGAGTTCCTCGGTTCACTACTTCTGAGACTTCTTCAGCTATTGATTGGACAATTGATGGGTCAATTCCGTAAGGCTTGTTGCCCATAAGTGCCTCTCCACTAAGTTTTATCAAAACACGTTGGTAAGCCATTTATTTTTGATATTTGATTTATTGCTGACAGTAGCAAGAGATTATCAAATAGATTCGAATCTGTATGGGTTTGCTGGTCTTACAGGAATTGTCTTAAATTTGGTTTTGCTTTTGATAGAAAAATTATATGTTCAACTTTAGAGAATATGAATGGCTTTGTTCAAAGAATTCCTAGATTCTAATTAAATAGAATTTTCTATTTCAAGCTAGCGTGAGGTTGCTTTTTAATTTGAGACAATATGGGTTTATATATAATTTTTAATTACGTTAGTGCCTAGAATTCAATTCCTTCTTGGGCTTTTACACCTTGCTCTTTAAAAGGATGATGTATCAACTTCATCTCTGTTACAAGATCTGCTACATCTATTAACTCTTTTTTAGCATTTCTACCTGTTAATACTACATGGGTTAGTGATGGCCTTTTTTTGATTGAATCTATCACTTCTTTAATGGAAAGATAACCTAGATTAATTGCAAAGTTAATTTCATCAAGTATTACTAATTTGTATTCTTCTTGGTCTAGATAAAATTTTGCCTTTTCCCAAGCTTTATTAACCATATCCTTGTCTTTTTTTCGATCTTGAGTCTCCCATGTAAATCCAGATCCAATTGCATGCCATTGAATAAGATCACCAAAACTTTTAAGAGCATTTGTCTCTCCAGGTTCCCAAGCTCCTTTAATAAACTGGATTATTGCTACTTTCTTTCTGTACCCTAATGTTCTTAGTGCTAGTCCTAATGCTGCAGTTGTTTTACCCTTTCCATGACCTGTGAAAACCAGAATTAAACTTTTTTCTTTATTCCTTTGACTTACTCTTTTGACTTGAACCTCTTTTCTTTTTTCCATTCTTTTCTGATAGTTTATTTCACTTTTTTCATTAGTCACGTAACCTCCTACTCCAAGTGCTTGCGATGTTTCGTCAAGATCTTCTAAGTTATAATCCTTAGTTTTGTTTGATTCTTTCATATGTTTAAACTAGAAAAAAGAATTATTTTATTTATAGCATTTATATCGCTTTAAAATTATTTTTTGTAAGGGCTCTATTTACAGCTTCTTGTTGGTCTCTTCGAGTTATCCAGTGATGGTAAGTCTTAGTATGAATTGCGACTGAATGCCCCATCATTCTTGCTGAAACCGAATCAGGTAAACCTATATGTATTGTTCGAATAGCCCAAGCATGTCTTAGGTCATAAGGTGTCATTGGCAATTTATATCTTCGAAATTGCTCGGAAACTCTTCTGCCAACTTTTTGTAATGTGGAAACATTTAAATTTGTATTAATTCTGGGAAGACTATCTTCTTCTGCAAGTTTATACAAATCAAACTTTTCAATCCATTCAGGGTGGAAAGGCCAAGCCTGATGCTCTCCTGTTTTCGTATTGGGAAGAACTCTTATTATATGGTCTTTACCTTTTTTTAGGCTAGATAAATCACAAAAAAATACTTCGTGATTCCTTAATCCAAAAGTTGCCATTAATCCAAAAACTAATTTCCATTTTGAGTTGTTTATTTTATTAAATGAATCCAGAATTAATTCGTCGCTTGGTAATTCTCTAAACTTTGCCTTTTTTAGTCCATAACCATATGAAATATTTTTCCAGTTATCTGGTAATTTTATTTTTAGATGTTTAGCGAATGCTCTAAGGGCTGTGCCACACTGCAAACGGCTTCTACTGTTTTCGGAATAACTAAGTAGAGTTCTTAGAAATGAATCTGAATTGAAGAGATCTTTGTCTATGCCAACTTCTCTCTCTAGTCTTCTTAAGTAAGGTAGATAAGCTGATTCCCAATTTGTTTCGATGCTAGATTTTGAAGAAGATAAATTATAGTTTGCAAAGAATATTTTTTTGAAATCAGTAATTTCTTTATAAAAATTATGAGATCTTGAGAACGGATTTTCAGTACTTAATCCCCTGCCCCAGTTTTCCCAAGAGAATTGATTGTGTTCAAGTTGTAGCGAAATTAATTGAAGGAGCTCTTTAGCTTTGGAAAGACCATGCTCATTTGCTTCTATGCCTAAACTTATTCTCTGGTTTCTTAGGGACTTTGGGGATCTTTGACAAGGAAGAGACCCTCTAATGCTAAGCTTTCTACCTCTTCTTTCAATTCGCAACTTACTTCCCTCTTCAGAAAGAGTCTTGTTGAAATGCTCTAATTCTTGATTAAAGTTCATTTGTATAATTGGTTATAGTTACCTTGACGTCATAACCAGTTAGGCTCAAGCCCTAAGTAGGAATTTTTTTTAAAATGAAGCGGGTTGGCATCCTCTTGATGAATCTAGGGGGGCCTGAACGAATAAAAGATGTTGGCCCTTTCTTATATAATCTTTTTTCTGATCCAGAGATTATCAGGCTTCCTATTCCTGCATTTCAGAAGCCGTTGGCTTGGCTAATAAGTACTCTTAGAAGTTCTAGGTCTCAAAAAGCTTATGAAGCAATTGGAGGAGGCTCTCCTCTAAGGCGAATCACAGAGCAACAAGCCAGAGAATTACAAAGTGTACTTAGACAGAGAGGAATTTATGCAACTTCTTATGTTGCAATGAGGTATTGGCATCCTTTTACTGAGTCAGCAGTTGCAGATATTAAGGCAGATGGAATTAATGAAGTTGTTGTTCTTCCCCTATACCCTCATTTTTCAATCAGTACAAGTGGATCTAGCTTTAGAGAACTCAGCAGATTAAGGAGTTCTGATAAAGATTTTAGAGAGTTACCTATTCGATGCATAAGAAGTTGGTTTGATAATCAAGGTTATATACGTTCTATGGCCGAACTCATTTCAGAGAAAATCCTTGCTAGCCAATCACCTAAAGATGCACATGTTTGTTTTACTGCACATGGAGTGCCAAGAAGTTATGTAGAGGAAGCAGGGGATCCTTATAAAGATGAAATAGAAGATTGCTCGATCTTAATTATCGATCAACTTGAAACTATTTTAGGATTTAGCAATGCATATACTTTGTCTTATCAAAGTAGAGTTGGACCTGAGGAATGGTTAAAACCTTATACTGAAGATGTACTTGAAAAGCTTGGCTCTGATGGGGTAAAAGAATTGGTTGTAGTTCCTATAAGTTTTGTCAGTGAACACATAGAGACTTTGGAGGAAATTGATATCGAATATAAAGAAATTGCCTTAAAGAATGGTATAAACAATTTTTTAAGAGTAAGAGCTTTGGATACTTATCCCTTATTTATTGAAGGGCTTGCTGACTTAGTAACTGCATGCTTAGAGGGGCCAGAAGTAAGTTTAGATGAAGCATCGCGTTTACCAGATAGAGTAAAGCTCTATCCACAAGAGAAATGGCAATGGGGTTGGAACAATAGCGCGGAAGTCTGGAATGGCAGAGTAGCTATGATAGTTTTTTTGATTTTCCTTTTTGAATTAATTAGTGGAAAAGGTCCTCTTCATGGAATAGGCCTACTTTGAAAGTTTGGACAATTAAGTGAAGAGTGTTTTTAAAGATGAATTATTAAATAAGAATTCAGTTATTAATTTTATTTTGTTATTTTCTAGGCAAATAGAGCTTTGTCGCTATAGCATTCATTGAAAGACTAAGAAAGTTGTTGCCGTGACTCTGACTTCATCACTTTTAGACCTAGGTGATTCAGAAAATCAGGAAAAGAATAAGAATCTGCTTTCAGGAGCAGATGCTCTAATGGATTCACTTCGATCTCACGGAGTTGAAATAATTTTTGGATACCCTGGTGGGGCAATCCTACCAATATATGACGCTGTTTATAAGGCTGAAAAAGATGGTTGGTTGAAGCATTTTCTTGTACGCCATGAGCAAGGTGCGTCTCATGCTGCAGATGGATTTGCTAGAGCAACGGGAAAGGTTGGAGTTTGCTTTGGGACATCGGGACCTGGTGCAACAAATCTTGTTACTGGCATTGCTACTGCACAAATGGATTCTATTCCTCTTGTTGTAGTTACAGGCCAAGTTCCCAGGCCTGCTATTGGCACTGATGCATTTCAAGAAACAGATATTTTTGGCATTACTCTTCCTATTGTCAAACATTCATGGGTTGTTAGAGACCCAAGGGATATTGCAACTGTTGTTGCTCAAGCATTTTTAATTGCATCTTCTGGAAGACCTGGTCCCGTTTTAATAGATATTCCTAAAGACGTAGGTGTTGAAGAGTTTGAATATTCTCCTGTTAAGCCAGGGTCAGTCCTGCCTCAGGGTTTTCGACTTCCTTCTAACCCAGATGCCTTAGAAATATCTAAAGCTTTAGATTTAATTGAAAAGGCAGAAAACCCTCTTTTGTATGTAGGGGGAGGAGCGATTTCATCAGGTGCTCATGAATCTTTAGCTAAAATCGCGGAATATTTTCAAATTCCTGTAACCACTACTTTAATGGGCAAAGGAGCTTTTGATGAAAGAGATAAACTCTCTGTAGGGATGCTTGGAATGCATGGAACAGCCTATGCAAATCTTGCAGTTACTCAATGCGATTTACTTATAGCTGTAGGTGCCCGTTTTGATGATCGAGTTACTGGAAAACTTGATACTTTTGCCCCAAGAGCAAAAGTAGTTCATTTTGATATAGACCCAGCAGAAGTAAATAAAAATAGAGATGCCAATATATCTGTTTTAGGAGATGTAGGTACCAGTTTGAAAATGATTGTTGATTTGATGAAAAAGAGAAAAAAGAATCCAAAAATTTCTTCTTGGATAAGCCAAATAGAAGTTTGGAAAAAACATCATCCTTTATTTTCGCCTCCTAAAGAAGGTGAAATTTTTCCTCAAGAGGTGCTTATTGATATAAGGGATTTAGTTCCAGAGGCTTTTATTACTACTGATGTAGGCCAGCATCAAATGTGGGCTGCTCAATATCTTAAGAATGGTCCACGTAAGTGGATTAGCAGTGCTGGTTTAGGAACAATGGGTTTTGGTATGCCCTCTGCTATGGGAGTTCAGGCAGCTTTCCCAGATTCTAAGGTGATTTGCATTGCAGGAGATGCAAGTATTTTGATGAATATTCAAGAATTAGGGACAATATCTCAATACAAATTAAAAACCAAAATAATTATAATTAATAATCATTGGCAAGGAATGGTTCGTCAATGGCAAGAAAGCTTCTATCAAGAGAGATATTCTGCTTCAGACATGCTCCCAGGCGAACCTAATTTTGTTGCACTTGCAGAAGCTTTTGGAGTTAAAGGTGTGGTAATTAAGAATAGAGAAGAACTTAAACCAAAACTTTTTGAGGCTTTGACTTTCGACGGACCAGTCTTAGTAGATGTTCACGTTCGAAGAAGTGAAAATTGTTATCCCATGGTTCCTCCAGGCAAAAGCAATGCCCAAATGGTTGGTGTACCTAATCTCTAAATACTTGCCTTAAAAATATTTAACATAAGTACATATAATTTTAGAAATCTATTGATCTACTTAGGATGGATTTGTTAATCTAAAAAGTCTTTTTATGAATAAATTTATATTTGTTTCATGCCTCTTATTTGTATTCTTTTTTTTTAAACCTAATCAAATTTCTGCTGCCAAGGTATTCCAAGTTAGTAATGCATCTCTTTTACAAATAGGAGATGACAATAGAGTATATCCAGTAAGGATTGCTTGTATAGAAGTTCATAGTAATAAAGAGGTTGCTACTGTTGAATGGTTGAAAAAAGAATTACCCAGGAATCAAAAGGTTAATTTGAAACCATTAAGTTTTGAAGATGGAATTATGGTTGCAAAGGTTATTTCTATTGGCTCTATGAGAGACATAGGAGAGGAAATGATGTCTCAGGGATTTGCTTTGAATACGTGTGGAATAGACGAGGTAAATTAATTTCGTGTTTCTTTGAAATTATACTTTCTTTGGAATAATATAACTGTACTGTCTATTAATTGATTTTTCTCTTCTCCAGGAATTAAACAAGTCCGAATCAGAAAAAGTGCAATTTTTATTAATACTAATGTTGTTGTCTGGCACCCCCTCCAACATCAGTTGGTAATAAGCGATTGTTCTTAAGTCAACGTTTGTTTTTTTCTTGAATTTTAAATAATCAAAACCTTCTTGATTAAATAATCTAATTTTATCATTCACATGTTTGCTTTGAGAAGTTGATATATTATTTTTGGTTGTAATTGTTTGATAAAGTTTTTTGGCTGTATTGATGTCAACCTCATAATTTTTGCCACTTATAGACGGGCCAATTGCTACTAATAGATCAAATCTTTTGCAGCCATATTTTTCTAGTTCCTCTATGGTTTTTTGTATTACTTGAAGTGAGAGACCTCTCCATCCAGCATGAGTTGCAGCTACCATTCCATTGACAGGGTTTGCGAATAATAATGGAATGCAATCAGCTGAGTAGATCCAAAGACTTTGATTGGGATCATTAGATATGCAACTATCTGCTTCATTATTTTGACTAGTATTTATTGTAGATACCTTAATAACTTTATTGCCATGAACTTGTCTGTTTTTATAGATATATTTTTGTTTGTCTTTTCGTTCAAAATATGACTCTAAGTTTAAATTATTGCTGAGCTTTGTTAGGAATTTATGTTCAAATCCATTGTTTAGTAGTAAATTTGATTGTAGAAATTTTTTCTCTGGTTCTAATATCCATCCTTTAGAAATAGTTTGTTCATTGGGATTCATTTTTTCTATATAAGTTTATATTTAAACTTCGTTTTATTAGGTGAAAGAATAAATCATATCTTTAAGCATCCAGAAACCAGAAATTTTTTGTTCATTTGGTGATGGCTGCACAGAAATAAATTGAAGTCCTTCAGATTGTTCTCTCGTCTGAGCAAAGTCTAAGTAGGCTTTTTGAGCAATATCTTTAGGGAGATCAGTAACTAACCATCGACTTGATTGTCCAGCTTCTAGAAGTAATTGATTTTTTTCCACTAGAAGTCTTACTGGCTCTATGCCGCTTAACCACGCTGATAATGCTAGGGATCTGTTTTTGCTGAATAGTCTTAACCCTGGGATAAGACTTTCTTGATTTAAGGAAGGGTTTATTGGGACTAATTCATTAAATTCAAGTGGCCAATCTTGGGCTTCTTTGAGGCTGGAAATAGGTAGAGAGGCTAGGCTCAATGAATCCCCTCTAAGTGCTTCAGGTAAGGGGATTGCCTGATTGAGGATTGGCTCTGGAGGTGGGGCAATAGGACCAGAAATAAAACCTTTCTCTTTTGGATAAATTTCTCTTTCTCTTGTACTAATCCATTCAAGAAGTGAATATGTCCTTTTGCTTTCAATTACATCAATGCCAATGTTTTCAGCAGCTTTTTTTATCATGGTTTTCATGGAAATTCTCCAGCATCGAATTTTGGATGGTTTTTGCCATCCTTCTCTTTCTGAATTTTCTAGAGCTTCTTTAAGTGCGTTAGTAAGCCAAATTGAGTTAACTTCATTAGCAGGGCATCTTTTCTCCCATCTAAATGAATTTGAATTACTAAATCTTTGAGAAGTTGTTATTAGAAGTTCCCACCTTTTTTTTCCGTCAGATTCAATTACTGGTCTTGAATAAAAATCTAATTCCCAATCTGCATTTTTCATTTGGTCAGAATAAGTCATCTTTCATTCATTCAGATGCAGATGTAGATTCATCAACTTTATTGACTAATGTTTGAGCTTTTTGGGCACGCTCTTCAGCTTCATTCATGATTTTGTTTTTATCAACAATAATTTCTCCTGGGGTTGACTCAAGAAGAGCTGTATTAAGTCCTATTCGGCCTCTTCTAATATCAAGTTCCGTAATCAGTGCCTTTAACTGATCTCCTTGCTCAAAAACTTCTCTAAGTGATCTAAGGCTTCCATTTGTGATCATTGACTGATGAAGTAGCCCACTTATTCCTCCAATATCAACAAAAAAGCCATAAGGTTTGACTGAAAGCACTTTGCCTTCAACAAGTTGACCCAATTTAAGTTCCGAGAACTTAGCTACAATTAAAGCTTTTTTTTCTGAGAGAATTAATTTTCTAGTATCTGGATTTACTTCAATAAATGCTACAGCCAATGTTTTGCCCACTAGTGCCTCGTGACTCTCTCTTGAACCAAGTTGCGATCTAGGAATAAATCCTCTTAATCCTTCTAAATCACATGTCACACCACCTCTGTTAAATCCATTAACTTTGATACGCACTACTTGGCCTTCCTTTTCAAGTTCTACAACCTTTTCCCAGCTTTTTCTTAGTTCAAGAGCTCTACAACTAATGGTGACCATTCCATCAGCATTTTGTTCTCTTGTTACTAAGACCTCAAGCTTTAAACCTTTTGGGAAGCGTTCTTTGAAATTTGTTATCACACCTAATCCACATTCATGTTTAGGCATAAATCCAGGTGCTTTCCCGCCAATATCAACGTAAACCCCATCGCTTTCAATACCTATGACAGAACCGGTTGCAATTTCTCCTGTTGTGCCAACTGGCTGGTTTTGATCTAATGCCGCAAGGAACTCATCTTCATCAAAGTCATACTCATCTACAGTTCTTTCTGAAAAAGTTGGTTGATCCAACTCATTATTGCTATTTCCCTTAAAAGACTCATTATCAAGCAGATCGGCCATAGAAAGGGGTTCTTCTTTTCTAGGCTCTTTGGAATTTAATGAAGTTGATCTTCTAGATTCTAATTCTGTTGAGTTGTTTTCATTAAATTTATTCGATCGTTCTACTTTAGAAGCTGCATTGGGAGATACAACAGAATTTTTTGGGTCTTTTAAAGAAGGGTTGATTTTTTCTTCTACTTCTTCTTTGCGACTTATGTGCACTACTTGGATTGGCTTGCGCGGGGGATTGAGCACCTTCCTGGGAGGGTTTGATTTGCTTGGTTGAGAGCTTCCTTGATTGGCCATAGGGCCTTATGTGTTTATCAATTATATATTCTTTCATGGAAGGCTAAATTAATTAATGATTGAGGCATGATTTCAATTTCTTCAGATTATCGTCGTTTTGATTATTTGAGTTGGCCTAATGCCTCGAATGCAGCTAGGCATAAGGGCTCAACCTTGGTTTGGCCTTTTGGAGCATTAGAGCAACATGGCCCACACCTGCCATTAAATACTGATGCTTTGTTTGCAAAAGCAATTTTATCTGAAGTTTTAAAAGCACTGCCAGATGATTTGCCAATTTGGATGCTCCCCCCCCCAAGAGGTGGGATTTTCGCCAGAACACAAGACCTTCCCTGGCACCTTGTCATTGTCTAGTGATCTATTTATAAGAATGATTAAGGATATTGGTGCACAAATAGCAGAACTTGGTTTTAATCGATTGGTTTTTTTCAATGCTCATGGAGGGCAAATAGGTCTTTTGCAAACGGTTGCTAGAGAATTAAGGGTGATTTGCCCTTCAATGTCAGTTTTGCCTTGTTTCCTTTGGCATGGGATTGATGAGCTCAAAGAATTATTACCACAAACAGAAGTTGAGAATGGATTGCATGCAGCTTTGGCTGAAACAAGTTTGATGCTTGAATTGGCTCCAGAGTTGGTTGGCGATGAGAGGCCTTTTGAGGGATGTAATAATCCATTTCAATCGAGAGAAAATGAGATTCCTTTGGGATGGAGTCTTGAAGGAGCAGCACCTTGTGCTTGGTTAACTGAAGAATTAAGTAGTTCAGGGGTGATTGGAGATAGCCGAGAGTCCAATGAAATGCTTGGTAAAAATCTTAAAAAAGTTCTGGTAATGCATTGGTTAACACTTTTTAAGAGCTTGATGGCTAGTAATTGGCCCCAAACGAGGTCTTTAAAAAGTTCAAATTCCAATAAGTAGTTAAAAATTTAGTCCCCATTTTTGAGGTTGTTATGTAAAGTTCCTCATATTGATTAATTAAATTTCGAAAAATGACACTTCTTGAATCTCCTAGGGCTGATGTACTTGAGGATTCAAGCTCCTCTCAAAAGGGTTTGCCTGACTTCACTACAGATGAATATAAAGATGCCTATAGCAGGATTAATGCCATTGTTATAGAGGGCGAGAAAGAAGCCCATGACAACTATGTTTCCATTGGAACTTTGATTCCAGAACAAGCAGAGGAATTGAAGAAGCTGGCAATGATGGAATTGCGTCATATGAAAGGGTTCACTGCTTGTGGTCGTAATCTTGGTGTTAAAGCAGATATGGAATTTGCTGAAAAGTTTTTTGCCCCACTTCACGGGAATTTTCAGTCAGCCTTAAAAGTCGGAGACCTGACCTCATGCTTTTTAATCCAAGCAATATTGATCGAGGCCTTTGCGATCTCTGCGTATCACGTTTATATACGCGTAGCAGATCCATTTGCAAAAAAAATCACTGAAAATGTAGTTAAGGATGAGTATCTACATTTGAATTATGGTCAGGAATGGCTTAAGGCAAATTTAGAGACTTGCAAATCAGATTTAGTTAAGGCGAACAAAGAAAACCTACCTCTAATAAAATCAATGCTTGATCAGGTTGCTGATGATGCTGAGGTGCTTCAGATGGACAAGGAAGAATTGATGGAAGAATTTATGATTGCTTACCAGGATTCTTTGTTAGAGATAGGGCTTGATTCAAGAGAAATAGCTAGAATGGCTATTGCAGCGGTTGTTTGAAAAACAAATTTATACTTCCATTAATATTTAAGCAGAAGTTTTTTTGTGAATTAGAGCATTATTCAGGTGCCTTAAGTGCTACTCTTGCAAACTTGAGCTTGGATCATTCCTAAGTGATTTTTTACTAGAAATATGTTTGGACTGATTGGGCACTCCACTAGTTTTGCGGACGCCAGAAGAAAGGCATTAGAATTGGGTTATGACCATATTGCTGAGGGCGATTTGGATGTTTGGTGCAGTGCTCCACCTCAGCTTGTTGAGCATGTAAAGGTTGTAAGTAAAGCTGGCAATAAAATTGAAGGGGCATATATAGATTCTTGTTTTGTGCCTGAAATGCTTAGCCGTTTCAAGACCGCAAGAAGAAAAGTGCTAAATGCCATGGAGCTTGCCCAGAAAAAGGGTATTAATATCACTGCACTTGGAGGGTTTACTTCTATAATTTTTGAAAATTTCAATCTTTTAGAGCATAGACAAGTAAGAAATACTACTCTGGATTGGTCAAGATTTACCACTGGCAATACTCATACTGCTTGGGTGATTTGTAGACAACTTGAAATTAACGCACCTTTAGTAGGAATTGATCTTAAAAAATCAAAGGTGGCTGTGGTTGGCGCTACAGGTGATATAGGGAGTGCAGTATGTAGATGGTTGTCAGAAAGGACAGGCGTTTCGGAACTTTTACTAGTAGCTAGACAGCAGAAACCATTGCTGGCTCTTCAAGAAGAATTGCAAGGAGGAAGAATCATGAGTATTCAAGAGGCCTTGCCAGAGGCAGATGCAGTTATATGGGTGGCTAGTTTGCCAAAAACTTTAGATATTGAACCTTCTATGTTGCGATCCCCATGCTTGATGATAGATGGTGGTTATCCTAAAAATCTTGATGAAAAATTTGCTGGTTCAGGTGTCCATGTCTTAAAGGGTGGGATAGTTGAATTTTTTGAAGATATAGGTTGGGGGATGATGGAATTAGCTGAAATGGAAATACCTCAAAGACAAATGTTTGCTTGTTTTGCAGAGGCAATGATCTTGGAGTTTGAAAAATGCCATACGAACTTTAGTTGGGGTAGAAATAACATCACTCTTAAGAAAATGGACTTTATTGGAAGAGCTTCAGTTGAGCATGGGTTCTCTGCACTTAAACTTAAACCTGAGTTGCAGACACCTGTTGTCTGATTTGTAGTTTCATCCTTTTAGGTTATGGCTCGTCGTTATTTACTTGAATTCGAGAAGCCTTTGGTTGAATTGGAAAAACAAATTGATCAAATTCGAGAATTAGCTAGAGATTCTGAAGTTGATGTAAGTCAGCAATTGCTTCAATTGGAGACTCTTGCAACTAGAAGAAGAGAGGAAATTTTTAATTCGCTTACCCCTGCTCAAAAAATTCAAGTTGCCAGACATCCGCAAAGGCCCAGCACTCTAGATTATATCCAAATGTTTTGTGACGATTGGGTTGAATTACATGGAGATAGAAATGGTAGTGATGATATGGCCCTAGTAGGAGGAATAGGTTCTATTGATGAAAGACCTGTCCTTCTAATTGGTCAGCAAAAAGGTAGAGATACAAAAGAAAATGTTGCAAGAAACTTTGGCATGGCCAAGCCCGGAGGCTATAGAAAAGCTCTTAGGCTGATGAAGCACGCAAATCGCTTCAACCTGCCGATCATTTCTTTTATAGATACTCCAGGAGCCTATGCTGGCCTTCTTGCGGAGGAACTGGGACAGGGAGAGGCTATAGCGGTCAATCTTAGGGAAATGTTTGGTTTGAAGGTCCCAATTGTTGCAACCGTTATTGGAGAGGGTGGTTCTGGAGGGGCTTTGGGAATAGGTGTTGCTGACAGGTTGCTAATGTTTGAACATAGTGTTTATACAGTTGCGAGCCCCGAAGCATGTGCCTCAATTTTATGGAGAGATGCAGCAAAAGCTCCCGAGGCTGCAGTGGCTTTAAAAATTACAGGACCGGATTTGATGAATTTAGGAATAGTTGATGAGGTATTGAAAGAACCATCTGGTGGAAATAATTGGGCTCCTCTTAAGGCAGGGGAAGTTTTAAAGAGATCTCTTGTTAAGCACCTTGATGAATTATTGGCCCTAACTCCTGAGCAATTAAAGGAAAAAAGATATTCAAAATTTAGGTCTATTGGAAGATTTTTAGAATCAAGTGCTTTAGATGAAGAGTTAATTACTTAAAGTCTATTTAGTTCGCTTTAATTTTCGTTGTCCACTGCTTTAATTACTGGAGCCTCCAAAGGAATTGGAAGAGCTTCAGCAAAGTTGTTTGCTCAGGCTGGCTGGGACCTTCTTTTAACTTCTCGAAGTGAAAAGGACCTTATTAGCTTACGGGAAGACCTTTCCGTAACAAATTCAAAGATATTTTTTAAATCTATCGATTTATCTGTTTCTCATTCAGTCTCCGATGGTATAGATGAACTACTTTCTAATGGTCTTAACCCTTCGGTATTAATAAATAATGCTGGAGTTGCTTGGACAGGTGAACTTTTGTCAATGCCATTAAATCAATGGAATTTGATTATGCAAATGAACCTAACAAGCGTTTTCCAAATTTGTTCAAAAGTTGTTCCGTTAATGAGAGGTAGGGGTGGA
>QCOP01000010.1 GCA_003212885.1 Prochlorococcus sp. AG-432-D11
TAAAAACCACCCCTGCCTTGACCATTGAATTATCGAGGGTTCCATCACCGTAATCATGAGAGCCACCAAAGACAAACGATCCGCCTGCATTCACATCGATTCGTTGATTGATCTTTTTAGCGCAGCCAAAACCCAATCCAATCCGTCCGCTATAACTTGCAGACCCTAATCCACAACTGGCATTGGAATCATTCGAGCCTATCTGAGGTAAAGCATTTAAAGCTCCTGATAGAGCAGTTGCACCAGCAACACCTTGTCCAAGATTATTGATGTTATTAGTGTTATTAATAATATTGGCATTATTGATAGAAATATCTGAAGATATGTTTGCTATATTTGAAGTATTAAGAGCAATATTAGACGCGTTAGTTGAGATATTATTTGTATTATTAGAAATATTATTTGTATTATTAGAAATATTTACTTCATTGCTTTCAATGCTTGTTTTATTAGTAGAAATATCTGAAGTATTCACTATTATAGTAGAAGAATTAGAAGTTATATCATAGGAATTATTAGATTGAATAACTCTCAAGTTTAAATCAGTATCTCTTGAATCAGTAGCCACTTCTTGAACGCTCCAAACCCCAGTTGAAATATCATAGACCCTATAATTATTATTATCGCTTGGCTTATTGCCAATACTATTTAATTCAGCAAAAAACAACTTATTTTCCTTTTTGTCATACCAATAAGTTGCTGGCCCATCCCAGTCTACTAAGTGTACGCCAGCCTCCCTAATCCTACCTCCAGATTTAAATGTTGTTATTTTATTAATTGCGTAATCATTTCCTGTACCAGTAGATTTTAGAATTTCATAAGTACACTCTCCACCGTATGTAGAACATGTATAATTAACAAAGAAATTTTCATCTGCGCTAGAATGAGTAGCGCCTAGCAAAAGAAAGCCAGAAACTATTAAAGAAGAACGGATAATTTTCATTAATTTTAAAAAGTTATTATTTTAATATTTTTGCTATGAATAATTAAACAAACAACTACTGATAGACAGATATTATTTTGGTTAAATATATTTCTTGAATCTTATTTTTGAAAAATAAAGCTACTAATCCCTATTAAAGCAATAAGTATATTGAGCAACAAATACAAAAAAATGCTTCTATCTACTCATTTTCTTGATCTTCGATCTTTACAATACGAATATTAATACCTATCAATAAGATGATTCCCCCTAGCAGAGGTATCCAACTCTGGAGGTAATCAAGACTATGCACCTCAAGATATTCCATTATTTCCACCTTATCCTTTCTGGATAAATCTTTTCAATTTGTTTAAGGACAACAAACATCGCAAGAACCAATAAAGGTCCAATGATGAAAGCAATATCAATAAACTTTGTGATTAATGGGTCTAAAACCAAATAATTAGTCACAGGTTTAACCCAACAGAAAGTTATGCTTACAAATATTTCTGATATGGATTCAGTAAAAGCCATTAAACTATTTTATCTTCGATCAAGAAGAAAAGATGAGATTTTCCCAGCATATTTAAGAAGCGTTGTATCTCTATCAAAAATCACTAAGTTTTTTTGGTAAAGATAGGCATGAATGAATTTAAACTTAGCAGAAGGTTAATGCCTCAGCGAAACAATTATTCAAAGAACTTACAAGAAACCAATCCATGATTAACCATTTGATCAAGCTTAACCATTCAAAATAGAAAAACTAAAGAAAAATAAAATTTGTCTTATGCTATACATCACAAATCAAGATACAGGTTATATTTTTATTAGTTTCATTACGGAGGTGATCCATTGTCGTATCTACCGAGCGGTCATGAGTCAATGGTAAAGTCAATTGCTAGGGCTCAAGCCTTCAACGGTTTCATAATTAATAGGTTTATATAGCATTGCAAAAATCTATTAATTAAGAGCTAACCTAAGAAAGGGTTAGCTCTTTTTTTATGAATTCATAAAGATTATTAAGCAATATTTGTAAATCAAATAAAGTAAAAAGCATAAAATATTTATTTTTTGATTAGAATAAAAAACCAAAAGAATCCTTTGTAAATACTACATATGAATGGGAACAAAAGCTATAGTATAAAAGACTTGATTTTTGATATAGGTTTTATCATTTCAGTAATTGCTGTATTAGCAATAATTATTGGTTCTTTTCCAAGTTTTTTCTCTAAATTCCTGCCTTTCATAAATAATTAATAAATCATATAAACGAAATCTACTTAATTTCATAATGCAATTCTGCTAACAAAATTTTATACCTTATTTATGAACACCAAATATTGAAAGCTACCTTCTTCTAGTCTTTCGTCGCTGCTGAAGTTTCCTTTTGTACTTCATTACTGGAGTTTCATGGCACCTTAAGCGTTTTAGCTCACCAAAAATTCCAGCTTTAGATACCTGCCTCTTAAACCGACGCAAAGCCGATTCAATACCTTCGTTCTCACCAACTGTTACTTGAGTCAATCTTAAATATCAAAGTATCTAATTTAACTTCTTTGACGGTATCTTTGTCAACTAAGGCACCGTTCTAGTTATTTATATGTTTTGATAGGCACTTTTCTGCTGAAGGCTGTATGTCCTTGCCTTCATCAATATTGGCTTTAAGAGCGCAGTCGCAAAAGGCCTTAATAGACTTCTCTGGGACTGAAGAAACTGCTGGATTAGCTTTGGCAGTTAAAACACATTGATCAAATTCTGATGAAGGATAAGAATGAACAGGTCCATCCAAAGCAAAAAGCGCTAGAAAAACAATTGGGAATAGACTGGAGGCTCTTGCTATAGCTTGAAAAAAAAACATCAATTAATCAACATAAATTTTGCAATGGGAATGCGTAGGATGTGCCTTACATTCACGCTCCCAATAGAGACTTTCGAAGTCTAGCGGAAGCTTGTAGGTAAAGTCTTGCATCTCTAATGCATCATTCAAATAAGTTCTTATAGGTTTTAAAAATGAAAATACTCTCATTCTTTGACTAAGCAACTATCATAGCTTTAAGCTACAACCATTATTTTATCAACTGAATATATACCTATTTAAATTGGATTATGGTGCCGATGACATATATTTGTTAAAATATTAAAAGTTCAATGAATTAGTAAAATAGAAAAATGAAAAAAGTTAAATATGCAGAAATTGCACCTTGGGATGGAGGGCCTGATCAACATCACACAAATGACGATGAATGGTTGATGAGAAAAGGCATAATTGAGGTTGTCTTTTCTAGAAACAAACTAGATATGAATTATTTCCACATTAGAAGAGGAGAAAAAGAAGAGCAAGTTTTTACTTTTCAAGCAAGATATCTATATCAAGAGCTTTTAGATAAAGGTTTTGTTTTGGTTGAATAGTTTTAACGAAGAAAGTTATAATTATTTAATAATGCTAAAGCTTATTCTGCAAAAATTTCTCATTACTAAGAGAATATTAAAAAAAACACACTAATATTGAATTTCAATCTTAACAAGAAGAGATTAATGACTTTTTTTGGTAATCTTTTCAAGATAATTGCCAATGAGTTTTCTAATTACATCAGAAAAAACAAAAATATCTTAGAGTAAGATTAATCCCATATCGGAACATAATGAGATTTTTAATTAAGTGGGCTGCTCCTGAACAAGGCTCAGATCCTGATTACGTGCAAGCAATTATTGAATATATCAACAAAGGAAAACCAATGGACTCTTTTGAAGGATTTCAGGTTATTTGCCGTGTAATTGACCCACACGAGGGAGGTGGGTGCTGCATAGTTGAAGCAGACAACATTTCTAAGGTTTACAAGCATACCGCTCCATGGATTTTAACATTTGGCTGTGAAGTAATGGTCACTCCTGTTATGACAGATGAAGAATATCTTGAATCTGCAAAAGAACTTTTAGATGAAAGATAAAAAGAATCGTAATAGTCCATCAATTCATCAAACAACTATGGCATTAGCTAAAAACTACTGACTCAGGATTCCCCCCATTGCTTGCTAATATCAAAGCCCCATTTTTTGGCAAGTGAAACAACTTCTTCATGTGATTCACAACAAATAAATTGATCCTTCTTTCCAGGTGATTCTTCTAGAAAAGCAACTAGATCATTTAAAGCATGAACTTTTCTAATAAACTTATCAAAATCCTTCTGTGACATAAATATTTTAAAAGTTCATATTAGATACAACTACAGCATTATTTCCATTTCTTTGGTCAAATTTTAATGATTACAAGGGCTTGACAGACTTCTTTATTAACAATAGAGCATGATTCGTCATGCTTTTGCGTCATTTAGCTAACCTAATTGAATAAAAGTTATCAATTGAGAAGATGCCAAAGCTAAGAAAAGAGGAAGAACAAAGTCCTATTGTTCAGAAACTCCTATTAATTCTATTTGGACTAGGGCCAATTTTTATTATGGGATGGTTTTTAACCTCAAAAGGCTTTTTTAATGCGCCAGGAACTTAGAAGGCAATTTAAAAAATTTCTAACCAAGTTACGATATCGCTTTAAAATTATTAATAGGATATTACTTCTTATTGTTTAAAATCGTTCAGGCTTAGGATCCTCCCAATTAGGTTTTACTCCAGAGCCAATTAAATCGTTATATCTACTTTGAAGTTTTTTTCTGTCAATTCTCCAGACCTTATAAACTCCAAATTCTCCTAAAGTTATAGGATCTAAATCCTTCCAATGCACATAGGAGCTAGTCATCTTATCAATAACTATTAAGACTGATTTAGAAGAATAACGAGAGCCAATCCCTACACCTTCCCATCCTTGTCGTTGCTCTTTAGACAGCCTTTCAACAAGATTAACCAATGCTACATTATCATTAGATTCAAATAATATAATCTTATTAGTATAAAAATGCAGCGATGGTTTTTTAATTCCTACCATTGCTATTGATTCGTTTTCAAAGCTTACATTAGTAATTAAAGTAGCAGCTTGCCTTAAAGGCAACTGTCTTAATTGGTCTGCAAGTTTAACAACTGGAAGCAAGACAAATAATTGAAGTAATATCAACGGAAACTTTAAAAAGATAAAACTTTGAAATTTTCTATGATAGAAGATATAAGCGCTAATTATAGAAAATATTGAAAAAATTATTGCCGCTCTCAAGTACAATCTACTTCTAATTAATTCTATACCAAACGAAGGCATTTCTGGATCATCAATATATTGAACCCAAATAGGTGTGAATAGAAATAGTATTATTAAAAACAAACCCAGAATTAATGAAATAAGAATAGCTACTCTCTGAGGCTTATCATTTTGTCGCCGCCTTGTTGCAACTAAACCTATTAACAAAGCAGCTGCCGGGGTTGCTGGCAACCAGTAGCTTGGAAGTTTAGTAGCTGCTAATGTAAATAATAAAAACACTCCAATAATCCAACTTCCAGCAAAATTAAGTAATGATTGATTATTCTCATTTGAAGTAAGCTTACGTTGAGTTAAAAATGACATTGATTCGAAAATGCCAACAATTAAAAATGGAGTAAAAGGTAAAGAAGTAATCAGAAGTAATGCAATGAAAAACCACCATGGTTCAGAGTGACTATTAACTACAGTAGTTAATCTTTGAAAGTTGTGATAACCAAAAAAACTATCCCAAAAAGGTTTACCTTCTATACTTAATTCAAGTAAATACCAAGGTAAAGATACTAAAAGGGATATAAAAATACCTTTGATAAAGCTTATTTTCCTTAAGACATTAACCAAGTCTTTTTGAAGGATTCCAAAGATTGTAAAAATTATTGTAGTCAAAGCAATTGCAACTGGTCCTTTGGTTAAAACTGCAAGTCCTAAGACTATCCATGCGACCCACCATGATTTTGCTCCTGGATTTACATAGCTTCTCCAATTAAGAATCAAACTTATTCCAAGAGTTGAACACAAGAGAGCATCACTAACAGCTATTCTTGACCAAATAATCACTAAAGGAGAAAGAGCAAAAACCAAAGATGTTACTAATGCAGTCCTTCTTGGTAATAAAATTTCTTTTGGGGAAGCTCTCATAACAACATCACCCAAGCAAACCATCATTGCCAAAGTAGATAAAGCTGATGGAAGTCTTGCAGCCCAAGTACCTAAAGGGTCCCAAATTTGGTTGCCAGGTAGTGCATAAAACATACCCATGAACCAATAAACAAGTGGGGGCTTATCAAATCGAGGCAGACCATTAACTCTTGGAGTCAACCAATCGCCAGTTATGGTCATTGCCCTACTAGCAGCAGCAAAAAGAGGGGGTGTTTCATCGACTAATCCTGTAGTCCCTAGACCAACTAAGCAAATAAGAATTCCAAAAAATAATATTAAATAAATCCCTCTTCTATATTGATGCTTTGATATTAATAATTTCACTTTTTGATTGACTTTTTAAAACCATATTGGCAACTTATCTTATTTTTCCATAAATATCCAAGATTTAATTTTAGTACCAAAACTTTCTAAGGAAGCATTTTCTTCCACCCAATTTCTACAATCCCTTCGATTAATTTCATTGATTCTTAGTGTTGCAGAATAAAGAGCTTCTAAATCATCTTTTGGAACTAGCCAGCCTGTAGAACCTGAACAAATTAATTCTCCAGGTCCGCCCTTTTGATAGGAAACTACTGGAACACCACAAGCCATCGCTTCAACAACCACATTCCCATAAGCCTCATTCCATTTAGGGGTATTAATTAGCATTCGAGCCCCTCCAAGTTCCAATTGAAATTCAGAAGTTTCAAGAAATCCTCGCCAATGAATAGTTCCTTCAGGAAATAACGATTCAATTTTTTTTGCATATTTCTGGTCTTCGACTAAACCCCATACATACAAAGATTCTCCCAAACGTCTAGCAACACTTAAGGCATCTTCAAGACCTTTCTCTGGAGAAACTCTGCCAGCCCATCCCAAATAACCAATTGATTGCTCTCTAAAGTGATATTTAGTTAAATCAAAGCCATTGCCTAATAAAGTAGGAAAAGAAGACAATGTATAGTCAGAAGACTGCACTTTAGTATGAAAAGCTAATCTTTCGTGATACTGAATAGAAAGATCATTTATAACTTTCCTCATTACTGTTGATACTGCACCCATGCTAACTAAATGAAAAATCTTGACGTCAACAAAAGGCGTGATCCAAAAAGGTAACCAATCATAACTAAAATTTAAAATTGCATCAGCATCTTTTCCTAGAACTAAAGCATGCTTCCAAAGCCCCTCTAAAACAGAATTAAAAGGAATTTCTACAGGAGAAAGAAAATCCCTATGCTGCCAACTAACTTGATCAGTGCCTTCAACAAAAACAATCTTTACCCTTTTACAGTCAGGGGGTAATTCTGATCCTTTAGGAGCTACTAAAGTAATCTCTATTCCTAATTGAAGAAGTCCCCTTATTGCAGAGATTACAGTCAGCTCAACTCCTCCTCCTTTACCACTTCCCAAAAAGCCAATAGGAGTACTTACTAAAACGAGCTTTAAAACTTTTGGATTCATTCAACTAGCCTCATCTGGATTAACATTCAACTCATAAGATGGATTCCACAATCTTCTCCTTTGACTAACAAGGAAAACAGATAACAGCACGAGTAATACGCCAAACCATTGAAAAAGAACTAATCTTTCACCTAACCAATAGCCACCAGACAAAAGAGCAAAGACAGGAGTTAAGAATGCAAGAGTACTAAATGTTGTAAGTTCCTTGTTATTAGCAAACCAGAAAAACAATCCATAAGCTAAAGCACTTCCAAGTAAACTCGTATACGCCATTAGTGACCATTCAATCAGTGACCAATCTGGGACAATAGGCCAAGAGTCGGTAAGAACATGCCACAAAATCAATGGCAAACTACCAAAAACCATATGCCATCCTGTCACCGCAATTGGATCACTCTCTCTACAAACAAATCTAATTAAAACTGTTCCAAGCGCCATTGTTATTGCTGCTGAAAGCATCCAAAGCTCACCATCTTTTAGCAATGCTGCATTAGGGAACTTATCTCCCATTAAAAACCAATTTTGAAGTAATTCTGGCGAGACACCTAAGCATATTATTCCTCCAAGCCCTATGGATAAACCAATCCACCCTATCGGATTAATAGCATCTTTAAACAAGAACCTCGCTAGAAGAGCAACCAATAAAGGTTGAGAATCTATAAATACAGAACCAAGTCCCGCGCCAGTTTTAGCAATCCCATGGGTAAGGCAAAACTGAAATAAAGTCCCGTCGACCAATGTAAATATTGAAAACCAAAAAAAGTCACTCCTTGCAATTTTCCAAGATCTATTAAGAAAAACAATTGCAAAGAGAATAACTAGACCTGCTGGGAAAAGACGCAAAAAAGCTACTATTTCAGGACCACCACTTTGAACCAATGGTGACATTGCTGCCATAGCTGTTCCCCAGAGAGCAAATGGCAAGATCATCAATAACCAATTAAAAATTCTCAACATGGGTTCAACAGTTAGTCTTATTTTTAAAATTCCTTGAAAGCTTCTAAAACAATGATCTGGCCCTTGCGTCGCAAATCCAAAAAGAGAATGGCAAGAATCATCATTGATGGTCCCATCGATGGTGGTACAAGAAAACTTTTCCTAAAAGCTATAAAACAAATAGAAGACAGAGAGTTTCCTGCTCTCCTACTTAGGATAGATAGCCCTGGCGGAACAGTAGGTGATAGTCAAGAAATTCATGCTGCACTACTTAGATTAAGGGAAAAAGGCTGTCACGTTGTTGCTAGTTTTGGAAACATTTCGGCTTCAGGCGGAGTTTATGTAGGCGTGGGGGCTGAAAAAATTGTTGCAAATGCTGGGACCATAACCGGTTCCATTGGTGTAATTCTAAGAGGGAACAACCTCTCGAAATTGCTTGAGAAGATTGGCATACAATTTGAAACTGTTAAAAGCGGCATCTATAAAGACATCCTCTCCCCTGATAGGTCGTTAACAAAAGAAGAAAGAACTCTTTTGCAATCATTAATAGATAGTAGTTACAACCAATTTGTTGAAGCAGTAGCGAAAGGTAGAAACCTTAAAGTCGATGAGGTAAAAAAATTTGCAGATGGTCGAGTTTTCACAGGGCTCCAAGCAAAAGAATTAGGCTTAGTAGATGAAATTGGCGATGAAAATAGTGCAAGACTTCTTGCATCACAGATGGCTGACCTTGATGAGAAACTTCAACCAATCACTCTAGGTCGCCCTAAAAAAAAGCTACTTGGATTTCTTCCTGGCTCTTCAATTCTCTCAAAAGTTTTTGGAGCATTAAGCATGGAACTAAATACATCGGGTCAAGTCCTTTGGCTTTACAAACCATAAATAATGAATTCAACTAGTAGAGATTTAATTTTGCATGCTCTAAGAGGTGCAACCACCAGTTCGGACAACTCAGTATCCTCAATCCAGAACGCGGTTGAAGAGTTAATCACTGAGATAATAGATAGAAACAAACTTATTCCCAGCCAAATTGTTTCAATAATTTTTACGGTAACAAAGGACCTAGATGCTTGCTTTCCTGCTTCGATAGCAAGACATCAAAAAGGATGGAATAATGTAGCTCTTATAGATTGTCAACAAATGCACGTAGAGGGAGATTTGGATTTTTGCATTAGATCTCTAGCTCATGTTTGGCTTCCTAATGGACAGATACCTAGGCACACCTATTTACGCTCTGCAAGCATGCTTCGTCCCGATAGATGAAGTAAACTTAAAAAAATCAATCTAATTAAAATATAAGATATTGAGCTTTAGGCACTATTCCAGATGTTATTACTCTATTTTTTAGTCCAAATAACAAACTCTCATTTATAATGTCCCCTAAAAACCAAGCAAAAGGAGAAAAAATGAAATCATCGCAAAATTATTTTTCAAAAGCATTATTGACTTTTAGTATTTTAAGTTCATCGCTATTTCTTTCTCCAATATCAAAGGCGAACCTTGAGTTTCAATGGGATCCAGATCCTAACTTTGTTAGATTAAAGTCTTTTCAAACTTCTAGTGAGGTTAATGACAGATCAACTTATTACTTATTCCTTAGGCCAAGAGAAAGGAAAACTGGTATCTTAAAACTTTCCATTAAAATACCAGATTACTTTGGCGCAAAAATTAAACCTGAAAAACTCAGTTTCTGTCATGTAAAAATTGGTGGTTTTACAGAAAAAACTCGATGCATAAAAACAATCCCAGCTATATATGAAATAAATGAAAATCAAACTCAAATTGATATTTTCCCAGACCAACCAATACCTTCCGACAAAAAGAGCTATGCCTTTGTAATGAAAATCAGAAATCCAAGGCTACCTCATATGTATCAATTTCATGCATATGCTCAGGCGCCTGGCTCAGTTCCTATATCAGGTTATATGGGCACATGGAGCTTAGATGTCGATTAAACTGATAAATTACTATTATTATCAACTAATTCAAATTCCAAGGAAAGACTGATGACAAAAAGAACTTTTGGCGGCACTAGCAGAAAGAGGAAGAGAGTCTCAGGTTTTAGAGTGCGAATGAGGTCGCATACAGGCAGGCGTGTCATTAGAAGCAGAAGAAAAAAAGGGAGGTCTCAAATCTCCGTTTAGTCTTCAACTATTAAAAAATATAGCCCCATTATCTAGTCCCTCATAAGAAAATTTAAATTTTCACCTTAATTAATAGAAATTTAGTTTCCTCTTACCTCAAAAATACTTAATGGTACTTCCTAAATATATGCGTCTTAGAGGATATAAATGTTTTAACTATATTCACAAGTTTGCACGAAGATACAACAGTCATTCACTGTTGTTAAAAGTAGTTAAAGCCAATACCAAACTAGCAAGTACAAGAGATAAACCTTATGAAAAAAAATCTTTCAGGTGGGCAATCTCTATTAGCACCAAAGTTAGTAAGAAAGCAGTAGAGAGAAACAGATTGAGAAGACTACTCCATTGCCATTTAAGAAAACGTATAAACAAAACTAATTCATTAAATGGGTATTGGGCCCTTTTAAGCCTAAGACCAAATTCTCTCAACAAAAATCAAGAAATTTTGTTAGAAGAGTGCGACAATTTGCTGCATAACGCAGGAATTTTAAAATGATCAAATCTCCAGAAGAAATTTTTTTTGAAGGACCTCCTGCAAAAGAAGATCTGATTTTCAACCTTTTAGCTGGTGTAACAATAATTGGTTTGCCTTTTACCTTTGGAGCACTTGTAAGAGCTCTTTGGTTAAGATTTAAAATTACTAGCAAAAGGGTTTCAGTAACTGGTGGCTGGCTAGGTAGAGACAAAACTCAAGTGGTTTACACTCAAATTAAAGAAATAAGATCGATTCCTAGAGGACTTGGTTCATATGGAGATATGGTGATAGTCCTAAAGGATGGATCAAAACTTGAAATGCGCTCTTTACCAAATTTCAGAGAGACAGAAAAATATATTAAAGAACGAATACAAGGTTCTGATTCCAAAAAATTATCTGATGAAATTGTCGGATTTGCACCCTAAAATAAAAATAAGGTCTTAAAGAACTTATTATCGTCTTTATAAACAGGCGAAAGTCTCAACTCCTCTCTCATTTATAACCGTGATCGGGTACATCTCTGACCATCTTCTTATCCCGATTCTAGATTTCTTCTACGGATTAGTTCCTAGTTATGGACTAGCAATCGTTGGTTTAACTATTCTCATTAGGCTTGCATTGTTCCCCTTGAGTGCAGGCTCTATTAGAAGTGCTCGTCGAATGCGTATCGCTCAACCAGTTATGCAAAAACGTCAAGCAGAAATAAAAAGCCGTTACGCTAATGATCCCTCCAAACAGCAAGAGGAACTAGGAAAACTAATGGGGGAATTTGGAAGTCCTCTATCTGGATGTCTTCCCCTTTTGGTTCAAATGCCAATTTTGTTTGCTTTATTTGCAACTCTAAGAGGATCACCATTTGCAGATGTCCCATACTTAGTAAATTTAAAAGTATTACCACCTGAACAAATTGCAACTGTTGAGCCGAAACCTTTTACAAGTCCTAGGCATTCAATCTTTGTTACAGAAAAAGATCATTTCCCAGTAATTGCTTCACTTCCAGGAGGAACTAAAATTGCAGCAGGAGAATCAGTAAATATAAAGTTACAAACTCTCTCTGGCGATAATTATGGGAAAGTACTTTCTAACTATAAAGATGGCTCAAAATTTGTTCCTACTTGGAAAGTAACAAAAGGAGAAGGCTTAGTTAATGTTTCATCAGATGGAACCGTTACAGCCAAATATCCTGGAGATGCCACTGTAGAAGGAAGAATACCTGGATTAGCTGCTAAAAGTGGTTTCCTTTTTATAAAGGCACTTGGCCAAGTTGGTTTCTACGTTGATGGGGCTATCAATTGGGATATAGCAATTCTTGTAGGAAGTTTTGGCCTCACTCTTCTCTTATCCCAAATCCTTTCTGGACAGGGGATGCCTGTAAACCCCCAGCAATCTACTGCAAATAAAATTACTCCAATAATGATTACTGGTATGTTTTTGTTTTTTCCATTACCAGCAGGAGTACTTCTATACATGGTTATTGCAAACATTTTCCAAGCTGGACAGACGTTTCTATTAAGTAGAGAAGCTCTTCCTGAGAATTTGCAGAAAATACTTGATGATCAATTAACTAATCAATCCTCTGCAAAAACAGTTACAGTAGTTGCCGAAACTGAAAGATTACCTTTCGAACCAAAAAGCAATAAAGAATAATAATTGAATAGCAAAGCAATTTATAAATCTTCAATTTATATATGAAGCATACCTCCTTTAAATTATGAAACCCTGGAATGATCAGTTTGATTTATTGATAAAATCAAGAGCACCTTTAATACTCATTAGAAGCACGGAAGAGGAAAGAGTTGAATCTTTAATTAAGCAAGCATCAAAAAGATTAAATTCAAGACGTTATAGCAGTTGGGACTATATAGATGGATTACAAGGTGTTCTGAATTCAGAGCGGCTTGGAGTAAGACAGCCTATGGCAGTACTTGAATGGATTAAAAAGCTTGAT
The DNA here is from genome assembly GCA_003212885.1 of Prochlorococcus sp. AG-432-D11. Classification (GTDB taxonomy): domain Bacteria; phylum Cyanobacteriota; class Cyanobacteriia; order PCC-6307; family Cyanobiaceae; genus AG-432-D11. The sequence goes on from QCOP01000010.1 coordinate 12,945, forward strand.
TCATCTATACCAACAATTCTTTTAATTAAAGATTTTGATCGATTCTTGGACGATGCCGGTATTGCAAGAATGCTGAAAAACCTAGCTTACAAATTAAGAGAGACCCCTCATAGCATAGTGTTCTGCTCGGGATCATGGAGACCAAGCATTGACTTAGAAGATTCCTTTACATTCCTTGACCTCCCATATCCAAAAGAGAGCGAACTTAAAATACTTTTAGAAAATATCTCCAAAGCAACTGGATACTCTATTGAAAGGGATGTTCTTGAAGAATTAACTCGTGCATGCAGTGGATTGAGCGAAATGAAAGTTCGGCAAATGGCTGCAAGAGCCCTAGCCCAGCGAGGCAAACTTAGCAGAGATGACCTTAACGAGGTTCTAGAAGAAAAACGCCAAAGCATTGCCAGAAGCGAGGTTCTAGAATATTGCAATACAGTAGCCACTCAAGGAGATATTGGAGGGTTAGACTCTCTTAAAGCCTGGTTAGATCAACGTCATCAAGCATTTTCAGAAGAAGCAAAATCATTTGGGCTGCCTTTACCTAGAGGAGTTTTACTAATTGGTCCTCAAGGAACAGGAAAATCTTTAACAGCAAAAGCAATCGCCCATAGTTGGTCTATGCCTCTTCTCAGGCTAGACATTGGTCGACTCTTTGCAGGTATTGTTGGTGCCAGTGAAGCAAGAACAAGGGAGACTATTCAAAGAGCCGAGTCAATGGCTCCATGTGTACTGTGGATAGATGAAATTGATAAAGGTTTTGGAGGAGATGCAAGGAGTGATGGAGGAACAAGTCAACGTGTCCTAGCAAATGTTCTTACCTGGATGGCCGAAAAAACCTCTCCAGTATTTGTAGTAGCAACTGCAAATGGCATTGATCGCTTGCCGGCCGAACTTCTTAGGAAAGGCCGTTTTGATGAAATTTTTATGCTTGAACTTCCATCAGCCCAAGAAAGATTAAGCATCATCAAGCTTCATCTTCAAAGCAGGCGACCAAATGTAGAAATTCCAATCGATTCTTTAGTTGATAGAACCGAAGGATTTTCTGGTGCCGAACTAGAACAAACTGTCATAGAAGCAATGCATTTTGCATTCGCTGAAAAAAGGGAACTTATTGAATCAGACTTAATACTTGCTGCTTCGCAATTAGTCCCTCTCTCAAGAACTGCAAAAGAACAGATAGAATTTTTGCAAGAATGGGCATCAACTGGAAGAGCTAGGCCAGCATCACTTAGAATCAATTAAAAAAACTAGTGCTTGATCAGCGCCTCTTAAGAGAAAATCCTTCCATTATTATCGACGGTCTCAAAAGTCGAGGAATTAATATAGACCTTTCAACTCTTGAAAAAGATGATAGGACCCTAAGAAAACTAGAATTAGAAAGAAGTGAATTGCAGGCGGAAGGAAATTTAATTGGCAAAGAAGTAGGAAAAAAAATTAAAGATGGTTTAAATCCTTTATCTGATGAAGTTGTTTTGCTTCGCAAAAAAGGAAACGAAATCAAACACAAAGTCTCTGAGATTGAAACCAAAGAAAAAGAAATCTCCAAAAAAATTAATTCAGAATTACTTTCCCTACCAAATCTTCCCAGCAAAGATTGCCCATTTGGTAAAAGTGAAGAAAACAATCTAGAGCTAAGAAGCTGGGGGATTCCAAAAATTGATCAATCAAAATTGTCTCATTGGGAAATTGCAGATAATTTAGGGATAATTGATACCGAAAGGTCAGTAAAAATTGCTAAAAGTAGATTTATTACTCTGTTTAGTCAAGGTGCACGTCTAGAAAGAGCATTAATAAATTTTATGCTTGATTTACATATTTCTAATGGCTACAAAGAGGTTTTACCTCCTGCGCTTGTTAATTCAGCTAGCCTGACAGGATCAGGTCAACTTCCAAAATTTGCCGAAGAAAGCTTTAAATGTGCAGAAGATGACCTTTGGCTTACTCCCACTGCGGAAGTTCCACTGGCTTCACTCCATAGGGATGAAATTATTCCACTTGAAAAACTTCCAATAAAATATGTAGCTTACAGTCCTTGCTTTAGAAGGGAAGCAGGAAGCTATGGAAAAGATACTCGTGGATTAATTCGATTACATCAATTTAATAAAGTTGAACTTTTCTGGTTTACTCATCCAGAAGAATCTCAAAAAGCCCATGAGCAAATAACAAAAGATGCAGAGGCGGTACTTAAAGCATTAGAGCTACCTTATAGAGTTATAGATTTATGCACTGGTGATCTAGGGTTCTCTGCTTTTAGAACATTTGATCTAGAAGTGTGGCTTCCAGGGGCAAATACATATCGAGAAATTTCAAGCTGCAGCACTTGCAATGATTTTCAGGCAAGGAGATCTTCAATCAGGATCAAAGATGGTAAAAAAACAAAACTAGTTCACACTCTTAACGGAAGTGGACTAGCGATTGGTCGTACTATGGCTGCAATTCTAGAAAATGGCCAACAACAAGACGGTTCCGTAATTCTTCCAAAAGCCTTAGTGCCATACTTTGGCGAAACTCATTTAACATCAAAACAAAAAATTTAAATATATTCTTTATCATGAATGTTTTAGTCTCAATAGCAATTCTTGGCCTTTTGATTTTCTTCCATGAATCAGGCCACTTTCTAGCCGCTACTGCTCAAGGAATAAAAGTTAGTGGTTTTTCAATAGGGTTTGGCCCTGCAATTATCAAAAAACAATATCGAGATGTTGTCTATTCCATAAGGAGTCTTCCACTTGGAGGATTTGTCTCATTCCCTGACGATGAAGATGACAATAATTATGCAAAAGATGATCCTAACCTCTTAAGTAACAGACCAGTACCCCAAAGATTATTAGTTATATCAGCAGGTGTTTTAGCCAATCTATTAATAGCTTGGTTAGTTCTTTTCAGTCAAGCAAGTCTCATTGGTCTCCCAGGCCAAGCTGAGCCAGGTGTTCTTGTGATGGCAGTGCAAAAAGAAGAAGCTGCTGAAATTGCTGGATTAAAGCCTGGAGACACTATCGTTAGTGTTGATAATATCAAACTAGGCAGTGGTCAAGAAGCAATTCAACTACTTGTTCAAAAGATCCAGGATTCTGCAGGCAAAATTATTCAACTTGAAACATTTAATGATTCTAAAAAAAATCTAATTCAAATCACACCTACTGATTTCAAAGGAAATGGGCGAGTAGGTGCACAACTACAAATAAATATAGAAAATAAATTAACAAAAGCCAAAAGCATATCAGAAGTTTTGAATCATGCAAATAAGCAATTTATAGATTTATTTAACAGAACAATTGAAGGCTATAAAGGGCTAATTACCAACTTCAATGCAACCTCTAAACAAATAAGTGGTCCCGTTAAGATAATTGAACTTGGAGCTCAACTATCAAATCAAGGAGCCTCAGGTTTACTTTTTTTTGCATCTTTAGTATCAATTAACTTAGCAATACTAAATTCTTTGCCATTGCCTCTATTAGATGGGGGGCAATTTACTTTGACAATAATTGAATGGATTAGAGGAAAGCCTATATCCAGAAATATAAAATTAATTTTCATGCAGTCTGGCTTTTTTCTGTTAATGGGACTTAGCCTTCTTCTCATCATCAGAGATACAACACAATTAAGCTGGTTTCAAAAATAAGTACATCGCAAGCAACTTAATCAAAGTCTCATAAAGACAAATAATTGCATCACGATGTAAAATCTTTTTTAGTTCTTTGAGTATGAGCCAAATTCATGGCAAAAAAATCGATGATCGCGCGAGACGTTAAGCGAAAAAAGCTAGTAGAACGTTATGCAGCTAAACGTAAAAATCTTTTAGATCAATTTAATTCTGCAAAGGATCCTATGGAGCGTCTTGAGATTCATAGAAAAATCCAAGCTTTACCAAGGAATAGTGCTCCTAGCAGGGTGAGAAATCGTTGCTGGGCAACTGGCAAGCCAAGAGGTGTTTATAGGGATTTTGGACTTTGCAGAAACCAATTAAGAGAAAGAGCTCACAAAGGAGACCTCCCCGGGGTAGTCAAATCAAGCTGGTAAATTCAGATCTTGAAAAATTCATACAATTAAACTGCGTTTATACATCCTCCCAAAAAGCAATGCCAGAAAGGGTTTAGAGTAAATTTGCTATTTTAATAATCTATTTAAAAAATAATCAAATGCACTTTTCTAGCCAGTAAGTTCCTATTAAGTGCAAGAATATGGTTAGACAAAAAGACATAAACAAACGTGCAAGGTCAGACAAAGACGGTTTCCTTTGATGGACGCGAAATTCGGCTAACTACTCAGCTGTATGCCCCCCAAGCCGGAGGGTCAGTAATGATCGAATGCGGAGATACCGCAGTTTTAGTAACAGCAACACTTTCAACAGGCAGAGAAGGTGGTGACTTCCTCCCATTAATCTGTGATTACGAAGAAAGGCTTTATGCAGCAGGGCGCATCCCAGGAAGTTTTATGAGAAGAGAGGGTAGACCTCCTGAACGTGCAACATTAATTTCTCGGCTAATTGATAGACCGCTTAGACCACTTTTCCCTCATTGGATGAGGGATGAGATTCAAGTTGTTGCAACATGTTTATCTCTTGATGAAAGAGTGCCATCTGATGTTCTTGCCGTAACTGGAGCATCAGTATCCACATTACTTGCAGGTATCCCTTTCAACGGACCCATGGCTGCCGTGCGTGTTGGCCTCCTTGGAGATGATTTTGTATTAAACCCCAGCTTTAGAGAAATCGAACGAGGGGACCTTGACCTTGTTGTAGCAGGGACTCCTGACGGCGTCGTCATGGTTGAAGCTGGTGCAAATCAACTGTCAGAACAAGACATTATTGAAGGAATTGATTTTGGCTATGAAGCCGTAGTCGAGCTAATTAAAGCTCAAGAGGAAATCCTAAAAGAAGCAGGCATTGAGCAAATTAAACCTACCGAACCTGAAAAAGACGAAACCATTCCCAACTATCTAGATAAAAATTGCACAAAATCCATTAGTGAATTACTCAAGGAATTCGATCTCTCGAAAGAAGAAAGAGACGCTAAGCTTGAAGAGATTAAATCCAATTGTGCTGAAAAGATCGAAGCACTAAAAGACGATAATTCAGTTAAGAAGTATTTAACAGCTAATCCTAAGTCCCTTGGAAATAGTTTTAAAGCTTTGACCAAAAAGCTTATGAGATCACAAATTATCAGTGATGGCAAGCGTGTAGATGGAAGATCACTTGATGAAGTAAGGAAGATAGAAGCAGCCGCTGGAATTCTTCCTAAAAGAGTTCATGGGTCAGGACTATTTCAAAGAGGTTTGACTCAAGTCTTATCTACAGCAACTCTTGGCACTCCTAGTGATGCCCAAGAAATGGATGATCTTAATCCAAGTACAGACAAAACCTATATTCACCACTACAACTTCCCTCCCTATTCAGTTGGTGAAACAAAGCCAATGAGAACCCCTGGGAGAAGGGAAGTTGGTCATGGAGCGCTTGCTGAAAGAGCCTTGGTTCCAGTACTCCCTGAAAAGGAATCCTTTCCATATGTCCTTAGAGTTGTTAGCGAAGTACTAAGTTCCAATGGCTCAACTTCTATGGGATCTGTTTGCGGAAGCACAATTGCTTTACTTGACGCAGGGGTTCCTTTAAAGGCACCGGTAAGTGGAGCAGCAATGGGATTAATCAAAGAAGGAAAAGAAGTAAAAATTCTTACAGATATTCAAGGAATAGAAGATTTCTTGGGGGATATGGACTTCAAAGTTGCAGGAACAGAAAAAGGAATCACTGCATTACAAATGGATATGAAAATTTCTGGATTATCAATTGAATGTATCAGTGATGCAATAAATCAAGCGAAGCCGGCTAGAGCTCACATTTTAGAAAAGATGCTTGAAGCTATAGACGAGCCTAGAGAAACACTTTCACCTCATGCGCCTAGACTCTTAAGCTTTAGGATCGATCCTGAGTTAATTGGAACTGTAATTGGTCCCGGTGGAAGAACAATTAAAGGTATAACAGAAAGAACCAATACTAAAATAGATATAGAAGATGGTGGCATCGTCACTATTGCATCCCATGATGGAGTAGCCGCTGAAGAAGCTCAAAAAATAATTGAAGGATTAACGAGAAAGGTGCACGAAGGAGAAGTCTTTACAGGTTCAATAACTAGAATTATCCCTATAGGTGCTTTTGTTGAAATTCTCCCCGGCAAAGAAGGAATGATTCACATTTCTCAACTTTCTGAGGCAAGAGTTGAAAAAGTAGAAGATGTTGTAAAAGTTGGAGATGAGGTTACTGTAAGAGTTAGAGAAATAGATAATCGAGGAAGAATAAATTTGACTCTTAGAGGTATCCCACAACATGGAGATATGCATTATCCACAGCCAACTCCAACACCTGTTGCACCATTGTCTTAATTAAGACTAAAAGAAGTTAGTTAATTTTTTAATATTTTCTAGAAATCTAACTTCTCTAGTGAATTAAAAAGAAAGTTGCATATCTCATTATGGTTATTTCCATGACTTGCAACTAAGCATCCATGCTGACTGAAATCATTTCTATTATAAAATAGGGTACTTTTATCAACTCTAGAAAACATCCCACCTGCAGCAATCAAAATTGCTTCTGGTGCAGCAATGTCCCAATCCTTTGGAGCAGTAGTACCAGATAAAGAAATATAAAAATCATTCTCGCCTCTCAAAATAGAAGCAATTTTGCACCCAACACTACCAAAAGAATTTTTTTCTTGAACAGGCAATGAGGAAATTAGCTTTTCCAATCTTTGATTCCTATGACTTTTACTTGTAACAACATATTGAAGTGAAAGTCTATTACGATCACTAAAACTAACATTCATTCTCTCTCTTTTTCGATTTTCGCACCAAGCTCCATATCCAATCAAGCCAAACCAGAGTTCATCTAATTCCGGTATCAATACAACTCCTAAAACAGGACGGTTCTGCTTAATCAAAGCAAGATGAACAGCATAATTATGAGTGCCTTGAAGGAAATCCTTCGTTCCATCAAGTGGGTCCAAAAGCCAAAACCACTCGCTTTCTATTGGAAACTTTAAATCTAATTGGGACTTTGAAGTTTCTTCACTTATAACCTCCCATGGAGCCAATGGGAAAGACTTCTCAAATCCATCTATTAGCCATTGATTAACTGCCAAGTCGGCAGCAGAAACAGGTCCATCTAAACTTTCTTCGATTTTTAACGCTTTAGGAAATCCGAATGGAGGCTTTTCTCCCCTTGCATAAGCCTTCAATATGTCTGAAGAACCCCAACAAATTTCCCTAAGTTTCTCTAAAAGGAAATTAAATTGAATACCAGAGGGCAGATAATTAAATTTGTCGTCAATCATGATTCCTATAAACAAAAACAAAGTTTCCAATTTGCGAGATGAGCCCGAAATTGGGATTCTTTATCTAGTTGGGACTCCAATTGGAAACATCTCTGATCTTTCACCAAGAGCCCAATCAATTCTTGAAAACGTCTCAATTATTGCATGTGAAGATACACGTCATAGTGGAATTCTTTTAAATAGGCTGAAGATTAAAGCTTCTCTAATTAGCTTTCACAAATACAACTGCAAGAAAAGGGTTCCTGAAATCCTTGAGCATCTTGCCAATAATCAAACCATAGCCTTAATAAGTGATGCTGGTCTTCCAACAATTTCTGACCCTGGAGAAGCTCTAGTTTCAGCAACAAGGGATTCTGGATATGATGTTGTTTGCATCCCTGGACCTTGCGCAGCTTTAACGGCTTTAATTGCTAGTGGTTTACCGGCTGAAAGATTTTGCTTTGAAGGATTTCTTCCAAGAAAAACAAGGGCAAGAAAATTAGCGCTAGATCATATTGTAAAAGAAACTAGAACATCCATTTTATATGAATCACCACATAGGCTTCTAAAGCTTCTCGAAGAACTTTCTGAAAGATGTGAAGGGACTCGACCCTTGTACGTTGCAAGAGAATTGACAAAAAAGCATGAGCAGCATATTGGTCCAAATCTAAATTCAGTAATTAATCATTTTAGGAAATCTGCACCAAAAGGAGAATTAACACTTGTACTAGGAGGAGCAAAACCAGAAAAAAAGATTAAAATAAATAATGATGAATTAATAAAGGAGCTTTCAAATCTAATTTCTCAAGGCATTCCTCCAAGCATGGCAGCAAAACAACTTTCAAAAATCACTGGTATTTCTAAAAATTTACTTTATTCTCTAATTCACAAAGAACAAAATATATGATTAAACGTTTTTTACTTTTTGCTTTTACTCTATCTAATGGAATATTTCTCACATTTCTACTATGCCTGGGATCTCAAAATTTAAGATATAAGCATCAATTAAACTTAGGTTTATCATCATCAGAAAAATATCCAACAGGATTTATTGTTGGTGTCTCATCAATATTTGGTTTTCTTAGTGGAGGGTTTATATCATCAGTAGTTATTACCAAAGAAAAAGAATAAAACAACAATTAATTTTCATCTAGAGCAATTAAAGAATCATCCAAAACCAACCTTGTTATTCCTTTAGATAATAAATATGAGCTTGACAATCTAAAAACATCTACATTAGGTACTTTAAGAACTCTCTGGTTTCTGGAACAATCTCTTTTTGCATTCCTTTGATTAGAAAATAACGAGATAGCTAGGCGTCTTTGATCTGACTCTGGAAGAAAACTCCAATCAGGGAAGTCCTTAAGAGGCTTAGCATCTAATTCCACTTTCTTATCAACAAGCATATAAACCACATCTGGGAAAACATCCTCACTAAGTTTTTTACAGGCAACTTCTTTTTGCTTTTCCCACTCTTCAGGAGGTGAAATAAGAGGAATTAGTTCTTTAAATACTTGCAATTCATCACTATCATTGATAGTACTTGGATGACCATTATAAGAATCACCTTGATTTTGAAGGTCGATATCATTTGCTTTTTGGTCTAAATCAATCTTATTGCTGGAATTTTTTGTAACTCTTCTTGATCTATTCGCTTTTAATTTTTTATACTCATCAGAAGATAGCAATGACTTAACTATTCTACTTATAGTTGCCTGAGTACAGCCATATGACTTTGACAGAGAAACTGCAGTTTGACCTGATCTATATGCCTCTACAATCTCTTCTTTTTGAGAATCTGAAAACTTACTTGCCACCTAGAACTCAAAGCTCTAATTATTATGGCATTAAATATAGTAATTACATGTTAGGGTTTCCTGCTCTTAACAACTAATTATTATAGAAAATTTTTTAAAGGGTTAAACAATTTTTAAAAGTTAAAATCATAATAATCACAATGGATGACTATAAAGATGATCATTATTCATGACTCTTGAGAAGATTGATCAATAAAAAAATTAGCTTTAACTAAGAGTTTCTTTGAAGTATTGGAATCATTCTACCTCCTCCTTGGTCATCGTCATCCTCAAAGAAATAGAAAACAAGAACAATTCCAAGAACTGACATAAAAAAAGAATATGTCAAAACAGCAAATTGGTTCATTTCATTTCAAGATTTCGACAAACCCTAGCAGCTTATGGAATATATTATGTATCGATTTTTACTCAGACTTAACAAAAAAGTCATTTAAAAAACAATCACTAGAGTCAGTCCCATTACTGCAAAATAATTTTTTTTATAGCGAGAACCAACTCAAAAACAGGATTAGAATCATTTATTGAAAAGGGATTAGAAGAAATTCGCCTGAAAAAATTAAAATTTTTTTATACTTCTAACGCTAAAATTATTTTTAGTAGTTAAGGTTTTTTCAACGACATCAATTCCTCGTATTGAACAAATTTCACCCTTTATACCTTCTAACTGCAATTGCTCAATAATTCCCTTAATAACGGCATCTTCAACTAATTTCTGATCCATCCTGTCAGGGGTCAAATTCTCGAGCCATTTCGATGTTTTTAAAGCCACGACCTCTGATGCATTGGTAATTTTTAAATGAATAGACATACAAAACACAAATTTAAACTAATTTTGTCCGCAAAAAGAAATTTGTCACGAGGTTAGTCATCCTTTTGTTGCGGAATCCATTTAAGAACCCAACGAGCATTTCCTAAAAGGACTGATAATAAGCAGGCTAAGAAGAAATAGAAAGCATTAACTACAAAGAGAAACTATCAAAATAGACGTCATTTCCTGAGAAAATCTAGAAATTCCAAAACCACATCAAGTCCAAAGAGAGCTGAACACAAACTTGACTCCCTTATGATACATGTGTACTATAGGTTTTGCCCTTATGAAAAGCATTTGGAGTTCCTTCTTAGCCAGTTCAGATTCTTTTGGCAATGACTAGACAGGCAGTTCCTTTTTTCGCCCATCTAGCTAATAAAAAAACCATTTCAATCAATGGTCAAACATGTACTAGCTCTAGACCTCTTAACATCATCATCACCATGTTATGGAAACCCCAATCTTAGTGATAAAAACTTTGCCAATAATTCCCACAGGTTGGTTGCTCGAACCACATGGCAAATGCATGTTACTTTTCCAAAAAGATAAGAAATCACTTAACTATCTACCTATGGTCTTTACCGAGAAATGGTCTGTTTCTCCCTGTAATACGCCTTTAGACTTTATCAATCGTAGACAGGTTTCAATAGATGCAGCTGTTGAGACTTGGAATGAATTGAATGGAAAAGGATGGATAATGCTTGACTTTAAAAATACTTCGCAATGAAAACATAAAACTAAATATCGCAGACTTCTTCTTAAATAAAATCTTAAAAAGAATTTTGATTACTTTCTAGAAGAGGGCGATTTTTATTAACTGAAAGTTGAAATTTATTTGTAAAGAAATTAAAGATTAAAGATTCTATTTTAGTAGATGTTTTTTAAATCTTATTACTAAAGTGTTTTATATATTGCCTTTCATGTATGAAAAGCAATAAAAAGTATTTAAAAAACTTCTTCAAATCTCAAAAAAACTAATTAATTACATGAAGTCCTTTTTATTATGTAACTTCTTTTTTATTGAACGTGCCTGTTTATAAAGCTCCATGGTTTCTCTTCTACCTACAGCCTCAGCAGCCTTAGTCATCATTTGAGAATACTCCCTATTTAATTGTGATTGAGTCATAAAAAAGCTTTCCTTAATCTGGACTTAACGTAAATAATGAATTGGACCATCCAAAATCACTTCTGCTAAGAGGTTTATCCCTAGCCAGATCTCATTAGATATCTAGCGACTTTAACACAACTAAACTCTTATACAAAGTAGTTGATATCTCAAGCATCAAAAAGATGTTCTTTTAGCATCGTAAAAGTCTAGTGCTACTATATATTTCGGTCGTATTATTGCTCCGTTAGCTCAGCTGGATAGAGCAACTGCCTTCTAAGCAGTGGGTCTCAGGTTCGAATCCTGAACGGAGCGTACTCAAACTCAAGTAATACGAATGGTTTAGAGGAAAATACGGAAGACCTACTGCTTAGCCTGCTATGGCCTGATATGGCTGATTATTGCTATTCTGCGAACAGTTCTGCGAACGCAAAAGCAAGATGGCTACTGATTGGGAAGCAAATCTGCGAACACTTATAAAAAATACTGAAAAAGATGCTGATTTTTTACGGCGTGGAAGTTCGTGGAAAGTTCGTGGGGTAAGGGGTAAAACTCAAGTCACTATGAGACTTCAAGAGGGGCTTGGTGAAAGTAATCCGCGATCAAGCAGCATGCTGGATATTGAGTGGAAAAAAGGAAATACTATGCAAATTTTGAACGCTATTGAGGACTTAAAACGGCTCGTAAATGAGAGAAATTTATCTCTATCTGAGGCTAAAAATTTACTATTTGCACCCGTAAATCAGGTCGATTCAAGCGGTGAAAATTGGGAAGCTTTGAAGGCTTCATACCTTGAAAGCAAGTCCGACCGCAGAAGCACGACCCTTAAAGATATCAGCACCAGACTAAATAATTTGCTCATCACTCTGGAAAAGAATCCAAAGCCTCGAACTGGTCGCGATGCCATGAGAGCTTATTCAAAACATTGGTTGAAGAAAGCTCCACAAGGAGGTCAAGGCCGCAAGAGGTCATTGCAAGACGTTGCCAGTTTCCTTCGTTTCGCTGTCACCAGATGCGGTAAGGAAGAGCGTTGGTTGCCTCTTAATGCAGAAGAACTTAGAGAGCTAGTTGGAGTCAGACAAACAACTTCAGAGTCACATTTAACGGCTGCTGTTTTACCAAAAGACCTTGCTAATTTGCTCGATCAAATGAAAGCAGATGGAAGAGAAGATTTATATTTAGCGACCGCACTAATTAGTTTGTATGGTCTTCGACTTGGAGAATTAGCCAAGTTAAATATTATTGATGGAGATTTATTTGTAGGTCATATAAAACAAAATAGCCAAACACTTATCCAAGAAGAAAAACCACCAAGAGAAGTTTTGGGTGTCGATATCGCAGGAAGAGAAGGTGAAGCTGTAAAGGTTCTGCAGCTCTACCAGTCGGGTCTGGTGAAACTACCAATAGCTGTTTTGAACCAAATCAAAATGGTTGAGCAGAAAGGTCATTTTAAAGATGTAGGGACTTCTTTCTCTGGGATTTTAAAAAGATATAAACCTTGGATTTCTCTGGTCCAAAGGAATAAAGGAGTTAGCCCTTATTCACTGAGGCACTCATGGGCTTACCGGGTGCATAAGGCAACCGAGGCCCCGGTGGATTCAAGTATCGCGGCTTCGCTTATGGGTCACAGTATCGAAGTCCATAATCGGGTTTATTCAACTTGGATCGACAAAAAAATCAAAAAAGCAGCAATCGCTAGAGCAAACAAAGCACTAATAAAAGCATGAATATCAAAGAACATCTGGTAGTAGAAAGCTTGCAAAAGTTTTTGAAATAATGCGACAAGAGTTCAAGCCAGAATGTTTAAAGCTCGCTAAAAAACAAAGATTTCACTGATTTATTTGTGGTAATCGATTGAGAACTACTTTACGAAAAGACGTTAAACTTGCCAAGAAACCTACCGAAGCTTTTTAAAAATAAGATTGTCTTTAAATTAATTTTTTAGATAACTTTTTTCATAGTTTTTCTGTAATTTCTCAAACCAATTCAAAAGATGTTGATACCTTTTCTTTGAGGCTGCTGAATTGTCTGGATCTATTAAATCAAATCTTACGTCCAATAGAAACTTTAAAAAATCTTTTGGCTCACAACTTTCTCCACCTTTCCATGCATGAAATTGTATATGTATTTGATTTTCGACAACTAAGATATTTTCTTGAAGATCAGCAAGGTCTGGGCGTGTATGTCTATCAAAAAGATGGTGTCCAATTAATTGCACAGAATTAACATTGCTTTTTTTCTTCCCACTTACTTGGCATGTGTAATTCGCGGCTTTCTTTGCATTACTAATTATCTTGTCAACTCTATTTGAAGCTGCATTCAATCTTTTGATCTCTTGCTTAAAACAATCCTCTACGACATCGCCAACTGTCTCTACCCAAACTTTACGAGATTTCTTTATCTTTGAATTTTGAGACATATCAATTGCAAGGCGAGCAATGCCTCTTTGACTCCACATCCTTTCTTCTGTTTCTTCTGAACGAATAAAATCTTTATCAATTTCAAGCCCTTCTTGACCATCTAATGAACCAGAATTAATTAAACGTTGTTCGCTATTGTTAAAACCTTTTCCATTTGTCTCAAGAATATTTATAGTAGTTTTCTTGGTAACGAATGCGAACGCTCCTCTTATTTCTAGAGGTACTTCAGACGAAACAAACTGCTTCACAATTTTTCTTGAGACAAGCATTTTCTTTCTTTTAAGGCGCCTTCTTAATAAGGCATCTAAAACAAGATTAACAAAATTTATTTCACCTTTTTCTTCATAATAACGGGCCAAAATAGCAACAGCTTCTTCAGTAAATCGTCGTGGGCGAAGATGAAGCGGACCACTTTTAATTAGAAACTCAAAATGTTCTCCTTCTAGCAATTCCCATTCGTCATCATCATATGCATCAAAAAATTTAATTGTATTCGTTAATTGCGTAGTAGTTTTGTTGAGAATTTTGGCCACTTCATGATGACTTAATAACGCTGGACCAAGTTTTTTTGAAATTTTATCAGTCATCACATCAACCCTAAAATTGAATCTTTCATTTTTGTTAGCCGTTCCATGACTCTTGGATCTCCGCCATAGTCTGGGTGATGTACCTTTGCAAGAGAGTTATACGCTTTTTTTACATCTTCTTTTGTTGCGGTTGAGCTATCTAATCCAAAGACATGCCATGGACGAAAATTTTCTAGAACATCGATTCCATTAATACAAGTTGCACCTTCCTTCGTTCTCTCCTCTGCAGGTACTCCAACCCATCTTCTATATAGTTTCATCCAGTCATCTTTTGACTTGAATGAAATCTTTTCTCCAGTCATCGCCATACTGAAAGTTTTATTCTTTCTTAATTCAGGAACTGTTGTACAACTAAATTGAGACAAAACTGCCTTCCTTGCTGCAGCCATGGTCATTGATTTTGGCTTCTTAGGTTTAGGAGTAGTAAAAGGCCCACCATTAATTTTCTCTGCGAACCCATATAACAATTCTTCTGAAATATCTCCTTGTGAAGTTAAGTCGCTTATCAATGCAATAACTTCAGGCTTAGTAAGTCGCTTGCGCCTTGCTGGCATAACAATTGATGGAGGAAAGATACTTACGTTTTAAATCTCAACTTAGATCAATCAATACCCAAAACCTTTTGATTGAACAATATTCGAAAAACTTTCTAATAGTTGTATTGATTATGCGCTTGGTGGATGTATTGAGAATAAGCAGCTAATCCATTGAAAAGGCTGGAAAGAAAGTTACTCATCATTCAAGGGAACCTCCCAAATCTTCTTAGGGCAAACCATTACTTGCCACTGAGAGCAGAAGTAGTTAACTTGTTTTCAAAGCTGAGAGGGGCTTCGGGCTTAGTAACCGACTGCACAGTCTCTGAAGGTCATAAGGGAAACCAAGTGACGGCTAAATATCCACCCCTAAGTAGAGAGGTTGATTGATGGCCGTCCGTAAATCACCACAAGCTAGAAAGGGCAAAAACCCTGATTCAATTCCAGCGAACGTTGAGTTCATAAGGAATGTAATTGCTAGTGGTCAAACTGGCGTAATAGAAAGATGGAAGCAAAAGTATTCCACTTTTCCCAAGTCATTAAAAGAAGCCTTGAAGCAAGCGGGATTATCTAAGCTGTTATCAAATGGAAAAGAAGAGGACTTGGTGGAGGACACCTGAGGCTGCAGATCATCTTCGTTGTTCTACAGATCACTTGAAACGAAGTCGGGACATCTATGGGGGGGCCACTCGAATCTGGGAAACATTACCGACTTGGGCGATCATCAAATTCTGCAATCCTGTGGGATGTTGCAGCCATAGAAGAGACATTTCACTATCACGGTGAGTTGGGTCGAAGGGCTGTAAAAGTACTCCAAGAGGCCAAATAAAATGGCCTCCAAAACTGAAGGCCAAGGGGGATCTCACATTCCTAGCTTAGCCGCCCCACTGCCTGATGTGCAGTCGATTCATACACTTAAAAATCCAGTCAAACCAGGAAAGATTAAAGAAGGTGTCCTAAGAAATTCGCAGAAGTGTTCGCAGTTACGTCAAGAACTGCTTAATTCGGCAATTCCAGAGCACTTGCACGACCAACTCGGCTACAAACCAGTAACAGAAAAAGAAGCTTTTGAGCTTGTGGGACACAACCGTTCAGGTTGGGTAGTTTCATTTAAAGATCCTGAAGGGAAGCCTTACCTCACTAGCAAAGGGCAACCTTTTTATCGACTAAAGCCAAGCAAAGGGGAAAAAAAATATTTATCACCATCAGGGGAAGGTTGTAGGCCATATTTTTCACCTCTTTTAGATCCAAAACACTTTGCACCAGAAAGACCTGTTTTCCTCCCCGAAGGGGAAAAGAAGTGCGATTGTTTAGCTGCTCATGGGTTCACAGCGATTGGACTTTCAGGGGTGTGGTGCTGGAAAGATCATAGGTCTGGAGAAAGTAAAATGCTTCCAGAACTTACTAAGTTCAATTGGAATAGAAGACCTGTTTTTGTCGTTTTTGACTCAGATATTCTTCAAAAGCAAGGAGTAAAAGATGCTTTCAAAAGTCTCAAAGCTGCACTTAAAGAACTTGGTGCAATAGTAAAAATAATTCCATTACCTCCTGAACTTAATGGCGAGAAAAACGGAATAGATGATTTTATTCTTCGACACGGTAAAGAGGCATTTGAGTTATTAATTAAAGCTGCATCCGACGATATAGAAGAGCCAAAGCTGACCCACTTCAAAACATTAATAGCCTTACCGATTCTTAAAACTTGTTATTCCCATAGGCCAGACATCGGACTATATGAAAATGTTGGAACGCATTGGGAACTCAATAAGGAGAGAAAAGCAAGTGCAATAGAACTGCCTCTCCATGAATTTATGGATCAAATGGGGTGGAATAAAAGGGAAACTAATCATTTCAACTCTGTCAGAAGTGAGTTACTAGCTCGCTTGAAAAACACTCAATGGGATCAGCAGCCTCTTATGAGTTTCAAGAATGGGACGTTAAATATAAAAACAAATAGGTTCACTCCAGAGCATCAAAGATACGACTACTTAACCCATAGTTTTGACTTCGCTTATGATCCGAAATCTACTTGTCCCAATTGGTTGAATTTCCTAGATGAGACATTTAAAAAGGATCAGCAAGTAATAAATATATTACGAGCGGCATTTAAGTGGACAGTCCTACCAAAAGATAATTCTCAGCCTTTTAAATTAGAATGTTTCTTTGATCTATTTGGCGGAAAAGGCTGTGGAAAAGGAACTATTCAAGAAGTACTAACTTCAGTCTGTGGGGGTGATAAAGCACGAGGATTACTTAGAAGTACCAACATTAATAACCCTGAAGCAAGAGCATCTTTACTTGGCAAAAAGTTGGCAATTGATCCAGATGCTTCTGGACTCATGACAGATGCTGGCGTCTTCAATTCCATAGTTAGCAATGAACCAGTGCCAATAAAAATCCTCTACGAAAATAGTAGTTTTGCAAGATTAGGCGTTGTAATTTGGAGGAATTTCAACGACCAACCCTCCGTATCTGGAGGAGGTGCGGAAGGGCTTGGTAGACGTATGGTTACTTTTAGGATTAAGAATCAACCAGCAAGACCTGACACCGAACTTAAAAGAAAACTTCTAAAGGAAGTTTCAGGAATCTTTTACTGGTGTTGGAGTATGTCCGAGACGGAAATGACAGAAACTTTAGAAAGACGAGGGGACATAACAGCTATTGCAGATGCTTCAATTGAGAACCAACTAGAACACCAACCAATTCTCAAATTTTTGAAGGACAAGTTTCAAAATGGCGAATCTTACATGAGAGCTTCAAATCTTTATGAGAGATATAAAAAATGGTGTGAGGAAGAAGGTTGCGGGGTTTGCAAAAATGCCAAGTTTGGAAAAGAAATAAAAAAAGTGCAGGGTTTGGTTTCTTTTAGCCGAGATAGTGCAGGCTGTTACTACGAAATCAAGCCCACAAAAGATTTTGATTGGGCTGTTCATTTTGGAATCAAACAAAATGCAGGGTTGAACCCTACACAAAAACAAACCCTACACTCGAAGCCTACATCCCCAGACCCTTTGGAGGTCAAGGATTCTCAGGGAGTGGTGCAGGGTATGTATGGTTTATCTAATAACTTTAATTTTAAAAAAGAAAAAGATATTACTAATAAAGAAAAAGAATCCACTTCAACCCAACAGACCCTACATACCAAGCATCAACCAATAATGACCATCACCGATCAGGTTGATGAGGCGAGGGCGGCGGGGCATCAAACAGTAAATGAAATAGTTAAATATGCAGCCAACAAAAATAGATGTTTAGGTAAGAGCGAAGTCGAAAGATGCTTAAAAAGGCTAGGCGAAATCTAGTCCTAAAACTCAAGAGGAAGGAGAACTTTTGGCTAGCTGATCCAGCCTAAGCTTTGATCTTGCTAGATTGTTTAATACTGAACTAAAGAACCTGAGTAGAATGCTTGAAGTTGATTTAATTAAAAGTACTTTTCAACAAGCAACTAGCACTAAGCTACTACGATTAATTACATTGCCTCTTTTCTTCATTGGCTTTTAGGGAATGGGCTTGTAAATAGCCTAGTAAGAATATATTCAGCGTTATCTATACCAAAAGATTAATTATCTTCTTTTTCACACTGCGCTTCTCTGAGCAAATTAAAAACAAAAGGATAGTTATAAGACGCTGATTTCCTCCAATCAGAGCAGGCACCTTCCATATCTCCAATCAATTTCTTTGATAATCCACTATTGTAATACGCTTTTGCCATCAAGGGTACATAATTTAAACCTAGCACTGCACTGTAATCAGAAATTGCTCCGGTATGATCGTCTAACTGTTTCTTTGAAAGTCCACGGTTGTAATACGCCTTTGCATACCTTGGATTAATCTCAATCGCCTTGTTGTAATCAGAAATTGCTCCGGTATGATCGCCTAATTGTTTCTTTGAAAGTCCACGGTTGTAATACGCTTCTGCATACCCTGGATTAATCTCAATCGCCTTGCTGTAATCAGAAATTGCTCCGGTATGATCTCCTAATTCAGCTTTTGTCCATCCACGGTTGTAATACGCTTCTGCATACCTTGGATTGATCTCAATCGCCTTGTTGTAATCAGAAATTGCTCCGGCAAGATATCCTAATTCATTTTGTGCAAGTGCACGATTGTAATAGGCATCTACATCCTTTGGATTAAGTCTTATTGCTTTACTGTAATCAGAGATTGCTCCTGTATGATCACCAGCATTATATTTATCATTTGCTCGGTTGTAGTAGAAAACAGCACTCTCTGCCCTTGCTATTTCAGGGGCAGTAAGCATCACCGCAGCACTCGTTAAAACAGTCCCTGTTCCTATCGCCAACGGTTGTCCCATCGGCATTAAAGAGACTAATGCTCCAATAATTGCAGTTCGTTTCTTCATCTCGATCCGCCAACAACTACATTCTATCCGCCAACACAAAAAACCTTATGGGGACAAATTTTTGGCGGGATTTTTTCTCTAAAATTGATTATTTATTTTAAGCATCCATATTCTCTCATATCTTTTAAAAGCCCTTCTGTTGTTATACGCTATTGCATCCCGATCCCTTGGCGAAGGATCTCAACCGCCTTGTTGTAATCAACTGTTGCTCCCTTCTTATCTCCTAATTTATCTTTTGCAAGCCCACGGTTTGTATACGCATCTCCATACCGTGGATTGATCTCAATCGCTTTACTAAAATCAGAGATTGCTCCGTCATAATCTTTTAATTTATGTTTTGCTAATCCACGGTTGTTATACGCTTCTGCATACCTTGGATTGATCTCAATTGCTTTGTTGTAATCAGCAATTGCTCCCGAATAATCTCTTGTCTTTGCATTTCCATTTCCACGGGAGTAATAGAAAAGAGCATTCTCTGTCTTACTCTCTGGCTTTGCTTTTTCAGGGGCAGATTTTAAGCATCCATATTCTCTCATAGCTTCTAAAATCCCTTTTATGTCCGGATCACCAGAAGCTATTTTTTCATTAAGATCATCAACTGTCCCTTGAACATCAAAACCTCCACCAATAAGCAAACAATAACTATGCGCTTCTACCTTATCCTGCTCAGGAACACCTAAATCATACATATTCTCTATAGTAAAATGGGAAACATCATCTATTGAAATTAAATCCATAGCAATCACTGAACTTGTACCAAATAAAGTAGAGAAAACTATTAGAGGGATTGCTATTCTTTTTCTGAACATTTTCATCACAAATAAAACATTAAAACTATATTTAAAGTAATTATTTTTTCACTTAAAAAATAATTAATTAGTAAATCTATACAATCTAGATACAAAATCTCCCGTATCTTATTTCAGTCCATCTCAAGGGGGTACGAACTATTTTAATTTTTGGACCTCAAGCACTTCTACTTCTAAGTTCAGTTCCAGTTAATGCTCACGAATTGCAGAGAGGATATACAACTCAACGATCTTGTTATAAGGAAATTTATAAGGAGGAATATGTACCAGGAACTAGAGATTCACAAGGATAAGTGAAATCGTTTTTAGACAAAGTAGAAGTTCCTTGCAGTCCATTGGCAAAGGTTCACCGTCACCATCATCACCATCACCATCACCGCCCAGTCACTTCATACAACTATTCCAGAACTCGCTACTACCAACCAACAACCACTTACAGAGTTTCTAGATCTAATCCTTCATCTAGCGCTTGCAGATCATCAAGAGCGACAGGTGGTGTTTTAGGTGGTGGTCTTGCCGCTGCTGTATCTAAAAAAGATGCGTGGGGTTGGACTATTCCATTAGGCGCAGTTATTGGTTTAGGCGTTGGTGATGCGAATTGCTAATTAGGATCCCAAATCCAACTTTCAATACTCTCTAATAAATCAATTCTCTCTACAGTAATTTAATGAAAACACCTGAATTAGGCACTACTTAATTTATAGTGAATGAAGGTTTTACCGTACAGTGCTTAACACATTATTTTTGATGAATCTAAACTTTTCGACTTAATACTAAGTATTAAGTTACAATTTTTAGACGATCTAGATTTGCTCTAACTAAGCGAGATCTGATAAAGTCTAAAAAGAATTAATAAAATTTTGGATTTTTTAAATAATGCTTTTCTTCTTTGCAAAGAAAAACTTGATAACTTGGAGAAGAATAAATATATCAAAAAAAACAAAAAAGTTATCTACTCTCTTGCCTCTTTATTTACTCTTCTTTTAGTTTTTAACTCATACTGGAGTGAAACAAATACATCAAGAGTTGCAGCAGAATCTTCGGCAAGTCTTAAGGATAGATTCAATCAAAAGTCTGGAACCAAGGATCAAGCTAGAAAAGAAAGATTAGCTATTTGTAAGGAAATAGATGCTAAAGCAGTCAAGAAATGGGGCCATTATTACAATTACATCGAATATGAACCAGAAGCCACATTATACCCCCAATACACTGGAGAATATACTTATGTAGTACCTCTAGAAACAGGGTACGGTGTTCAGCAAATAATTTGGGATACTACATTGCCTGAACTTGATTATGATCCAAACACAGGTGAGTTGCTAACTGAAGGTGTCCTAATTAGAGATAATCAATTAGTAGGTAAGGGTTTCGTTTACGATGGCAATTACTCAAGGTTTATTTATTTTTCACCTAAAGCCTCTAAAGATTGTAAGATATCAACTTACCAACTTAAATATTGGGAAGGTCTTTATGGTTTCTCAGGTTCGAGGATTGAACCTGAGAAAAGATTTACACAGAACGTTAAAGGCAGGGGCAAACTTATTTACTATACTGATAACTCACCCATGGTTATCGGAAAGAAATATGAAAGTCTAACCCATGAGATAAATTCAGAATTTAATGACAAGACTAAAGAATTAACTTTTTATTTAAAACGTACAATTGATACTCCTTTATCACTTGAGCCGGTAGGAGATCACTTTTATAGTTGTACAGTAACGGAGCCTGCATGGACGCATGA
>QCOP01000011.1 GCA_003212885.1 Prochlorococcus sp. AG-432-D11
GCTTTATTAATTCTCAATGGGCGACCCATTAATTCAGCACCTTGAAGAGCCTCAATTGCTGCTGCTTCAGCAGACTCATCAGCCATTTCAATAAATGCAAAACCTCTTTTGCGACCTGTATCGCGCTCTAGTGGCAAAGAACAATTTGCCACCTCTCCGTAAGGGGCAAACAATTGAACTACATCTTCCTGCTCAGCGCGGAAAGGTAGGTTTCCAACAAAAATACTCACTTGAAAATTGGACCAAAAATAAATGTATCGATAGGGTTCAATAAAAAACCCCTGAAATAATTCTACTAAAAATTATTTACCTTATAACTTTAATACCTTTAAGTCACGAAAAAAGCGAGGTACATATTTTTAAGAATTCAAACGACTGGTCCAATTCTCCAACTGTTCGGCAACACGTTCAAACGAAGTCCCACCTAGACTTGTCCTTGAAGCTACTACTTGCTGAGGGATTAATCTGTCAAATATATCTTCAGAGAAAGCTGGACTAATCTCCTTCCACTCATTAAGTGTTAAATCCCTAAGCAAAATATCTCTTTTAATACAAAGCTTTACTAAAGCTCCCACTATTTCATAAGCCTGTCTAAAAGGAATCCCCTTTTTTACAAGATAATCAGCAACATCAGTCGCATTTGAAAAATCTGAAGACACCTTTTCAGATAAATTATCTTTCAAAAATTCTAATCCCTCATCAAAAACAATTGACATTGCTTCAACCGCATTCATGACAGTTTTAACAGTATCGAATAGAGGCTCTTTATCTTCCTGCAGATCTTTATTATATGCCATCGGAAGACCCTTCATGATACTAAGAAGTCCAATCAAATGACCAAAAACTCTTCCAGACTTACCTCTTATTAATTCTGGTACATCGGGATTCTTTTTTTGTGGCATTAAGCTACTTCCCGTCGCACAACGATCCGTTAAAGAAACAAAAGCAAACTCATCAGAAGCCCACAATATAATCTCTTCAGACAATCTGCTTAAATGAACCATAATCAATGCTGCTGCAGAAGAAAATTCAACAGCAAAATCCCTATCACTAACTGCATCTAAGCTATTATAATATATATCTTCAAATCCTAATTCTTTTGAAGTAAATAATCGATCTATTGGCAAAGAAGTTCCAGCTAATGCTGCAGCTCCTAATGGTGAAATATTCACCCTTTTTCTAACATCAACTAAACGATCTCTATCTCTTTGGAACATTTCAATATAAGCAAGTAAATGATGTGCTAATGAGAGAGGTTGCGCTCTTTGAAGATGTGTATAACCTGGAATTAAAGTTTGAATATTTTTCTGAGCGGTAATTAACAAAATTCTTTGTAAGCAATTCAGTTTTTGATCTATTTGATCAATTTTACGTCTTAACCATAAGCGCAAATCTGTTCCTACTTGATCATTTCTACTACGTCCAGAATGAAGTTTTTTACCTACAGCTCCTATTATTTCAATTAAACGATTTTCAACAGCATAATGAACATCTTCTGCAGTCACTTCAGTTGGAAATTTTTCTTGTAAAGATTCTTGTCGAATTTGTTCTAAACCTTTCTGTATTTGAATTGCCTCAGCAGGAGATATTATTCCTTGTCTGCCGAGCATCTGAGCATGAACTATTGAACAATCCAAGTCTTCCTGTAAAAGGGAAATATCAAACTCAATGGAAGCATTGAATTTTTCAATAAAAGGGTTAAGACCCTCATCAAATCTGCTACTCCAGTTCTTCACTACAAATAACAAAAGGACTTTTATCTAATAAAGCAGGTTGAATCATTCTTGTCAGGCATGTGAGGTTTGGATATGAGGCAAAGACAAATCATTAGTCACTTTGAGAACAATCATAGAAGCATCATCCTCCAAGTGATGATTAGGCCCAATAAAAGAATCTAATTTTTTAAAAAGAAAATCCAAAATTTCTTTAGCCCCTAAAGGTTTCTCAGCAATTGATTCTAAAAGAGAGATCAATCGAGATTCATTAAATCGATCTCCTGTCATACCAAGGGCTTCGGTCACTCCATCTGTATAATATAAAATTATATCTCCTGGTTCAAGAATAACTTCATTACAAAGATAATCTGCATCTTGTTCAAGACCAATTAACAGACCAGGAGCATCCAATCGACTAACTGTTTTCTGAAAAGATTTCCATAACAAAGGAGGATTATGAGCAGCATTTGCATATCTCAATCTTCTTGATCTGGGATCAAAATCAGAATAAAAAAGGGTTACAAATCTATGTGATTGGGCCAAATCATCTAATGCAAGTTGGTTAAGGTCATGCAAAATTTTATCCGGTGGCAAACCTGTTAAAACCTCAGCCCTAAGCATTCCCCTAAGCATTGTCATAAGCAATCCTGCAGGAATACCCTTTCCCATTACATCACCTATAACAAATGCCCACCGACCATTCTCTCTACTTTTTCCAATCAATTCAGGCCTTGTAGGCATGAAATCATAATAATCACCACCAACTTGAAAAGCAGGTCTGCAACAAGCAGATAATTCTATTCCTTCTATAACTGGACAATAATCTGGTAGCAATTGCGCTTGTATTTCTCCCCCAATACTGATTTGTCTATCAACTCGTTCATGCAACCTATGTTCCTCAAGGTATAAATTATTTTCAATACCTACTCCAGTTAAATCAGCTACCAATTGAAAATTCTTTTTGTGAACATCACTCCACGCCAAAGGGCCATCAGACTTAAAAACATATAAACGACCTCTCTGTGAACCTCTGGAAAAAATAGAAGTTACGGATAATCCATTGTTGCCAAAATATCTCTGAACAAACTTATCCATAAGGGTTAAATTTACTTCACTAAAAGCAAATCCAACTTGATCACCTCCCTTAAAACCAATTAATTGGGTTATAAAATGATTGGCTTTTTGTGTAGGAATTCCTTGAATAAGTTCTCTATGAATTCGACCATCTAAATGAAAAGGTATTAACAAACATCCATCTAAACCTGTTAAACGAGATGCAATCAAAGGGATTATCTCTAAAAAACGATTTAAATTAGTAAAACTTCTTAATGCAAACACCAATGATGCCAATAGCTCTTGATTCTTAATTTGTTCAGATGACAAACTCTCTAATAACCCCCTTACTGATGCATTAATAGAAAAATAATTGTTTTTTTTCTGTAAAGGATCTTTAGAGTTGAGTGCTGGAGGGGTAATACTCAGTACCAATATATTTGAGATTTAAAATGTAGCAAAAATAATTGAAATAAGCACATGTTCTATCGATTAGCCAAAAGAGCTTCAACAAATTCAAAACTATTAAAAGGTCTAAGATCTCGTAAACCTTCTCCAGCTCCTATAAATCTAATTGGTAATTGTGCTTTCGAAGAAACCGCAAACGCCACGCCCCCTCGAGACGAACCATCAAGCTTTGTTATCACTACACCAGTCAAATTAGCTGATTTAGTAAACGCCAATGCCTGACGCAAGCCATTTTGACCTTGACTAGAATCTAATACTAATAAAGATTGAACATTCGCTTCAGGAGCAAGACGATCAATAATTTTTCTAATTTTTTGTAATTCCTCCATTAAATTATTTTTTGTTTGTAAACGACCTGCAGTATCTACTAACAATAATTCGGCATTTTTTGATTTTGCTGCTCCAATAGCATCAAAAACTACAGATGCTGGATCAGCATTTGCCGTTTCATTAGCAATAACAGGAATCCCACTTTTGTCTCCCCAAATCCTAACTTGTTCAACAGCGGCAGCTCTAAAAGTATCTGCAGCAGCAATCATTGTTTTGTAACCACTTCGAATAGATAAATTTGCTAATTTCCCTAAAGTTGTAGTCTTGCCAACACCATTAACTCCAACAAGCATCCAAATATTCAACACATTACGCTTTGGAACTAAAAGATCCAAGCCACTAGCTTTTATAGGGGCATCAACAATTTTACAAAGCTGCTCCTTTAAAAACCTAAGACCTTCACTCGAGCCTAAGACCTCTTCATTTAATCTTTGACGTAATGCATCTATAATTTCATCTGTAGCCTCAACCCCTGCATCCGACCGCAGTAATAGCATTTCTAAATCATCAAGCAACTCAGGGGTAAGAGGATCATCTCCAAATTTATCTAATAAATCAGTAACGAAGCCTTTTCGTGTTTTCTCTAAACCTTTTCTTAATCGACCAAGCCAATCAATCTCTTCTATAGAAATCATAGATGCCGATTTACCCTGAGCAGCAAGAACTTCTGCCGACCAGGCAAAACTATCGTCAAACTCTTGAAGAGAAATCTCATTTTTATCATCATCATCTAATACAACTTGATTTCGTTCCTCATTCCCTAAATTATTTAAATCAGAATCAATAGACAGAGGGTTTTCATTGATTTCTACTTTTTCTGCTTTTTCCTTTGCAAGATCTTGTTGTTTTTTTAATCTAGCGTAAATGTCTTTAGCCCAGTCAATTGAATCTTGACCATCTTTAGAAGCAGATTCATTATTATCGCTATTATCATTTTGAGAAGTGTCATCATTTTTGATGATGCGCTGAAACTCGTCGTAAGTCATTAAATGTGAGTAAATTCTAAGGTAGTTTGTAAACGTCTTAAAATACCATTAATCATTTTTCTACCTTGATTATCACTATACCGATTTGCAAGATTAACTGCCTCACTACAAGTAACTGCTATAGGGGTTTTAAGCTCTTTATAATCCACAAAAGCCAATCTTAAAATATCTTGATCAATTCTAGGTAATCTTTGCAATCGCCATCCTTCCATAGCATGATTTAATGATTTATCTATGGAATTTATATTATTTAAAACCATACTTACTCTGTCTAAAGCATCAGCTTTAATATGATCTTGATTAGCAAAAAAAAGAAGCTTAGATAATTCGAGATTGTCAGACAAATTATTAATTATTTCTTGAGAGTGATTTAAAGATGTATTTAAATGATCTCTAATAATATCTATAGAATTTTTGTCAAATTCCTTTAGCTCTGTATCAATTAAATGTTGTTGTGCTTTTTCTATTTCAATAGACGAAGTATCCAAAGTTTGACGCCAATGATCAAGCAAAGTATCCATACAAAAATGAAGGATCTCATCAAGATTTATATTATGAATATCCTTTGAATCAATTTTCTCTTTTGTTATCTGCCCTAAAGTGAATAGAGCAATTTCTCTTGATATGGATCTAGATTGCATTCTTAAAATCTATAAAATAGAAATAGTTTGATTAGTCCTGATTAAGGTTTGAAGTCTGTGGAGAAGTCGATCGAAGTTGAGTAAAAATATTACTGAACCGAGGATTCGAAGTATTATTTTTTTCATCAGGGTTAACAATACCTGCAGAAATAATTGTCCTAAAAGCATCTTCAACAGAAATATTTAAATCTTTAACAGAAGAATCTGGAACAAGTGTATACCAACCAGTGGTTGGATTTGGAGCAGTAGGTATAAACACACTTAAAAGAGTCTGATCTAAATCTGGCTGCAATGAAGGGCCTACTACGCCAGTAACAAAACCTACACTAAACAAACCCTCCCTAGGGTATTCAACTAAAACAACTCTTCTAAACCTCTTTGAATTATCCTTCAAAAAAGTTTCCAATAACTGCTTCAACGTCTTATATACTGATCCTGCCAACGGAATCCTCGAAAGAGTACCTTCACCAAATTCAAGAAGCCATCTTCCTACAAAATTCCTTGCCATCAATCCAATCAAAAGGATTCCTAAGAGTGGAACAGTAAGACCTAACGCAAGATTTATAAGATCTTGAAGAAGTGGATTAAGAGTAATAAAAGGATTTAATTGCTTTGGAACAGAAGTAAGGAAAGCCAAAACAAACTTACTGACAATCGTTGACAACCAAATAGTGGTAGCCAAGGGAATGACTACTAAAAGACCTGCTATGAGGTCGTTTTTAAGATCTTGCTGTAGCCGAGAGGCCAAGGGAAGATCTTGTCTTGAAGTTGACTGAACCAAAAAACTATGAACTCCTTTCTTATAGTTAATTATAAGTCAAGCAATTGAATCTGAAAAAAACGATTTTTAATGCAAAAAGTTGTATATCAAACAAAATTAACTAGGCTTTAAATCATGATGATCTCAGAAATTCAGCTAAGCATTGAACTAAAAGAAGAAGCAAAAAAGCAAGGGTTTGATCCTGTGGGGATAGCCAGAATTCCTGGCAGCAAAAGAATAAAAATGAGAAATGCCGCTCTAGAAAGATGGTTAGAAGCAGGGTTTCAAGCTGATATGCAATGGATGAAAGCTGAAAGAAGGAAAAATATAGATTCTTTATTAGATGGTGTCGAAAGCGTTCTAGTTGTAGGTCTAAATTACTATACTGGCCCTTTTCCGAAAACAAAAAACAGCTTGTTAATTGGTAGATATGCATGGGGTAATGATTATCACAAAGTAATTGAAAAAAAATTAAAAAAAATTGGTCACTGGTTAAAGAACAAAAGCACTAAATGCAAATGGGAGATATGTGTTGACTCAAAACCGCTACTAGAAAAAGCATGGGCAGAAGAAGCAGGTTTAGGTTGGATAGGAAAAAATAGTAATTTAATTCATAAAGACCAAGGCTCATGGATGGTATTAGGGTACTTACTTTGCACAGAAAAACTAACTCCTGACAAACCTTCAATTCCATTATGTGGTAAATGCAAAAAATGCATTGATGCCTGCCCTACAAAGGCAATAACGGAGCCATTTGTCATAAATTCTAATAAATGTCTAGCGTTTCATAATATTGAAAGTCGAGAAAAAAAATTACCTGTAAATATACAAGAACGCATAGGCAATTGGATAGCAGGATGTGATATTTGTCAGGAAGTTTGTCCTTGGAACCATCAAAAAATTACACCCAATGAAGATCCAGATGTTCAGCCAAAAGAATGGGTCAAAAATTTAACGATTGAACAAGTCCTATCATGGAATGAAAAAATTTGGCAAGATAAATTAAAAAATTCTGCCTTAAAGAGAATTAAACCTTGGATGTGGAGAAGAAATGCTAACGCAATCGTTGCTAGTAGAAAAAAATATGATTTAAATAAATGATGAACCTTCTAAAAAATTTATTAAAATCAAAATACTCTTACATCATATTCCTTCTAGTTGGAACCAATATCTTTCTGCCCTATCAAACAATTGCTTTCATCCCAAACATAAACATTCCAAATAAAGAAAACTTAGAAGTTACAGGTCTTCAAATTGGAAAAACAGCCTCGGAATTCATAAAATATGGACAAATCGAAGAAGGTCTTAGATTATTAAGATTAGCATTAGCTTTAAATTCTAATGAAATTGGATTATGGCTTATCAAAGCTGATGGAGAAATCCAACTGAATAGACTTGATAATGCACTGATTTCAATATATAAAGCTAAAGCAATAGACGATTCAATTTCTACATTATGGTTTACTGAAGGGGCTATACAGATTTATAAAAAACAACCAAAAAAAGCTATAATTGCAATGAAAAAAGGATTAAGTATTGATCCAAAAAATGCTAATGCTTATTTTCAACTAGGTAATGCTCAAATAATGAATCTTAATTTAGATGAAGCTTTAAATTCATATAGTAAGACGTTAATTATAAAAAAAGATTTTTGGCAAGCACTTAATAATAAAGGTCTAGTTTATTTCGAATTAGATAGAAATACAAGTGCTATTGATTGTTGGAGAGAAGTTTTAAAGATTACACAAGATGCTGAGCCAAAACTTGCTCTTGCCTCTGCTTTAAATTTACTTTTTCCTTATAATCAAGAATCGATAGATCTTGCAAAAGAAGCACTTACCCAAAATCCCAAATATGTTGAGAGAAAGTATCAAAATGAACAACTCTGGGGAAACAAACTTCAGTCAGCTACTCAAAAGCTATTTCAAATAGAAGAGCTTAGAGAGATTGTTGAAGAAGCTAAAAAAAATTCAACTTTGTAAAATTAATGATAATTATAAATTGCAATACTAAATTTAATTCATATACTTTTTTTTTAAAGCATGAAAAGTAGCCAAAGACTAAATGGCTAAAGAAAGACTTCAAAACATATCTCTGCATCAAGAAATGCAGCGTTCCTATCTCGAATACGCAATGAGCGTAATCGTTGGAAGAGCATTGCCTGATGTAAGAGATGGCTTGAAACCAGTTCAAAGAAGAATTTTATTTGCTATGCATGAGCTAGGTCTCACTCCAGACAGACCTTTTAGAAAGTGTGCTCGTGTAGTTGGAGATGTATTAGGTAAATATCATCCACATGGTGACCAAGCAGTTTACGAAGCACTAGTAAGGCTTGTTCAAAATTTCTCTAGCAGATATCCAATACTTGATGGTCATGGAAACTTTGGATCTATAGATGACGACCCTCCAGCAGCAATGAGGTATACGGAAACAAGATTATCAACTATCTCTCATGAAGGACTCCTTGAAGAAATTTCAGACGATACAGTTGACTTTTCTCCAAATTTCGACGGTTCACAACAAGAACCAGATGTTCTACCAGCTCAATTGCCATTTTTAATTCTTAATGGATGCACAGGAATTGCAGTTGGAATGGCAACAAATATACCTCCACACAATCTCAACGAAATCGTAAATGCAACTATTGCATTAATAAAAAATCCCGATATTTCAAATGAAAAACTAATAAATTTTATTCCTGGCCCAGACTTTCCAACAGGAGGAGAAATTCTTATAAGTAATGGTATTAAAGAAACATATATCAAAGGTAAAGGCAGTATTCCTATGAGAGGTGTTTGTCATATTGAAGAAATAAATCCAGGAAAAGGGAAACATAAAAAGTCAGCAATTATTATTACTGAGTTACCATTCCAAGTAACAAAATCTACGTGGATAGAAAAACTTGTTGATCTAATAAATAATAATAAAATAGTAGGTATTGCAGACATTAGAGATGAAAGTGATCGAGAAGGAATGAGAGTCGTTATAGAATTAAAAAGAGATGTCTCACCAATTAAAATAAAAGAAGATTTGTACAAAAAAACAAGCTTACAATCAAATTTTAGTGCAACTCTACTAGCGATAGTTAATGGTCAACCAAAACAATTGTCATTAAAACAAATACTAATAAATTTTATTGACTATAGAGAACAAATAATAACAAGAAGAACTAAAAATCAACTTAACAAAGCAAAAGAAAAAATAGAAATATTAATAGCTTTAAAAAAAGCAATAGCCAATCTTAGATTAGTTATACAAACAATAGAAAATGCTTCAGATGCCTCTGAGGCAAAATCAAAACTTATCATTCAACTTGACATAAATTCCAAACAAGCTGATGGAATATTATCAATGGCATTAAGGAAATTAACAGGTATGGAAAAAGAAGGGATAAATAAAGAATACAATGAATTAATAATAAAAAGCAAATATTTAGAAAATATACTTAGTGATAGAAAAGAATTACTAAATATAATGATTAATGAATTAAAGAGTTTAAAAAAACAGTTTTCATCTAAAAGAAAAACAAAATTAATAGAAGGTGGTGATGCATTAATTGCAGAAAGAAATGCAAATTTAAGGCCTAATGCAGAACTCCAGAAGAAAAAAGCATTTGAAAATTTATCAAAAAATAGCAACTTACTAATACAGTTTAATGGTGATGTAAAGATAGTCAGTCCTAAAATACTAAATAAACTAAACCTAACAGATAGTTGTTTACTAGGAGATGAACCATCTCCAGCAAGAATTGTTTGGCCAATAGAAAGTTATCCAAAAATTCTAACGGCTACAAATACAGGGAAAATAGCTATTTTAAAATGGGAATTTGCAGGGACGCACCCTGGAAAACTAGAAAAATTTTTACCAAGTGGATTAGAAAGTGAAAAAGTAATAGATGTAATACCAATACCAAGCGATAAAAATATAAATTTAGGTCTGTTAACGACTGATGGTAAGTTTAAAAGATTAAGTATTGAAGAAGTACTTGAATTGTCCGGTAGGGCAGCAAAAGTACTGAAACTTAAAGAAAATGAATTTCTTCAATCAACTATGTTATGTAAAACAAATAACTATATTATGATTATAACAAATATTGGACGAGTATTAAAATTAAAAATAACAAATGAAATAGCTCCAATTATGAGACGTATTGCTCAAGGAACTAATTTAATAAAATTATTTCCTGGTGAGGTAATAGTATCCTCATTTTCAATTATTAAAGAAAATGAAAACGAAAATGATTTAGTTTTAATTACAAATAAAGGAAGTGTGATTAAACATTATTCTAAAGATATAAAAGAAAATTTAAAAGGAGATCTAGGACGAACTAAAATTAGTTTATCAATCTCTAAAAAAGATGAAGAAAGAGTAGTGGCAGGTTATCTAAGTAATACACTTATTGGATTAGTCACTAATAAAAAAAGACATGGAAGAATCAGTGCTACAAAAATGAAAGAAATTGACTACAACTATCTACATAAAAACGTCATATCTTTACATGCAGATGAGTATATTGAGTCGATAGTACCCTTGTTAGAAGCACATAAATCATAAAATAAGATAATTAAGACATATATTCAGATTGAACCCAATCTAAATACTCTTCACTTACTGAACCTGTAACATAATTCCCATCAAAACAAGACATATCTAAATTACATAGATCAGAACCTTGAATAATCGATTTCTTTAAATCAGAAAGTTCCTGATACACTAATTTGTCTACAGATAAAATAGTTTCTATATCACTAACAGATTTATTATATGCAATTAACTCCTGCTTTGAAGGCATATTAATTCCATATACATGTGGAAAACGAATTGGCGGAGCTGCTGATGTAAAAGTCACTTTATTTGCTCCTGCGGCTCTTGCCATCTGAACAATTTCTTTTGAGGTAGTTCCTCTTACAATTGAATCGTCTACTATAAGAACATTTTTTCCAGTAAATTCTGTACTCATTGTATTAAGTTTTTGTCTTACAGATTTTTTTCTCTGAGCCTGGCCTGGCATTATAAAAGTCCTTCCTACATATCTATTTTTAAAAAAACCTTCCCTATATTCTATTCCAAGCTGACGGGCAACTTGCATTGCAGATGGTCTAGAAGATTCAGGAATTGGCATAACTACATCAATATCTCCAGTTCGTATATCTTTTTTAATAGTATTAGCTAAAGAATCTCCCATTCTTAATCGAGCCTCATAAACAGAAATGCCATTCATAATTGAATCAGGTCTAGCCAAATAAACATATTCAAAAGAACAAGGACACAAAATTGGATTTGATGAACATTGCTTTGAAAAAAATTCACCATTGATTGAAACAAAAATTGCTTCTCCTGGCATCACATCTCTTACTATTTCAAAATCATTATTTTCAAGCACTAATGACTCACTAGCAACCATCCATTCAACAATATTATTATCAGATAATCTCTTTCCTATTACTAAAGGACGAATGCCATAAGGATCTCTAAATGCAAGTAATCCATGTCCAGCAATAAGTGCAATAGAAGCATACGAACCTTTAACTCTTCGGTGCAAAGATTCTACCCCTTTAAATATATTTTCAGGTGTCAATATAGTTCCACCAATATTAGCTTGTATTTCAGTAGCTAATATATTCAGCAACATCTCTGTATCACTAGATGAATTAGTGTGTCGTCTATCAATACTGAAAAGCTCATTTTCTAATTGTCTAGTATTTATCAAATTTCCATTATGAACAAGAATAATTCCGTATGGAGCATTTACATAAAATGGTTGTGCTTCTTCTTCTCTATGAGCTGCACCTCTAGTTGCATATCTGACATGTCCGAGACCTACATTTCCCTGAAGTCTTCTCATGTCTCTAGTTCTATAAGCTTCTTTGACTTGTCCTTTAGACTTACTTAAATGAAAAAGACTTCCCTCCATAGTTGCTATTCCAGTCGAATCTTGACCTCTATGCTGTAATAAAAGTAAACTATCATAAATCTGCTGATTTACTTGATTTTTAGAAACGATACCAACTACACCGCACATAAAAACCTCTTTATTTTAAAAGCATGAATAAAAGTTTATTCATAACTCAACCTACGAGTAATAGCATTATTGTATGCCATTTTTATATCTGAAACAGATAAATTTATTAATTCATTATTAGATTGAGTGAAAACAATTTTATTAATATCATTAACAAGTCCAATATGTCTACAAAAAGTATTATGATTATTTGATTTTTTTAAATAATTATACCATTCACGAATGTTCGATGAAGACACACTAACAATAACTCTAGAACCACCCTCAGCAAATAATAATCTATCAAGTCTAGACATTGAGTTAGGTAAACTAATACTTGCACCAAAACCAGAAGATATACAGCATTCAGCTATAGAAACTACAAGTCCTCCATCTCCGACATCATGAGCTGATTTTAACAGGCGATTAGATATTGCATTTCTTACAAATGATTGAATATTTCTTTCCAAGTCAATATCAATTATTGGAGGTCGACCTGTTTTAAGAGTAAATATATGCTCTAAATATGCACTTGCATTTAATGTAATCCTATCATCATTCATGTTAATTGTTTCAAGTGGAACACCTAACATAAAAATATAATCTCCAGGTTTTTTCCAAGATTGAGTTAGAGCATTATTAATATCATCTATAACACCAATCATCCCTATTACTGGAGTAGGAGGAATAGGTTGTATAGAACCATTCGGCAATAAAGTTTCATTATAGAGTGAAACATTACCACCAGTAACAGGGGTATCAAACAACCTACAAGCATTCGATAATCCTTTACATGACATAGCTAATTGCCAATATCCAAAAGGTTTTTCTGGTGAAGA
This sequence comes from Prochlorococcus sp. AG-432-D11, assembly GCA_003212885.1. Taxonomy (GTDB): domain Bacteria; phylum Cyanobacteriota; class Cyanobacteriia; order PCC-6307; family Cyanobiaceae; genus AG-432-D11. Next base: position 12,794 of record QCOP01000011.1, read on the forward strand.
GAAATTCAAATTATCAGTAACAGCTAGAGGCTTTCCACCAACACAAGATATATTTCTAGCAGCTTCTGCAACAGCTGCAATTGAACCTCGTTCAGGATCCAACGAGACCCAACGGTTAGGACAATCAACTACTGCTACTACTCCTTTATTAATATTTTTGTTATTTGATCGTAATCTAATTACAGCTGCATCAGCCTTCCCAGGGCCAACAATAGTATTATTTTGAACTTGATAGTCATATTGTTGATATATATATTCTTTTGAAGCAATATTAGGTTCATCTAATAATTTCAAGGTGATTTGATTCCAATTTAAAAATTTAGTTTGATTATCTTTTATAACAACATCAATACCTGTTGATTGAGGTTTTGGTAATTGACTTTCATCCCATTTCCAATGAATTTTTACTTCATTAGGGACTTCTGATAATAATTTATGATTTTCAATCGGTGTATCTTCTGCTAACGCATTTGCGGGTAAATCAACTACTACTTGGTTATTAAAAAGTACACGAATTATATTTTCTTTCAAAACTTTTCCTACAACAGCAGCTTGCAAACCCCATTTTAAAAAAATATCCATAATAAATTGCTCTGAACCAGGCTTAACAACAAAAAGCATTCTTTCTTGAGATTCAGATAATAAAAAATCATATGGTGTCATGCCTTCTTCCCGAGCAGGAACTTTATTCAAATCAAGTTCAATCCCTACCTCTCCCTTAGCTGCCATCTCTGAACAACTACAGGTTAATCCTGCTGCTCCCATATCTTGTGCTGCAACAACATCTCCTGTTTGAAAAGCTTCTAAACATCCTTCAATCAATCCCTTTTCTAGAAAAGGGTCTCCCACTTGAACGGCGGGTCTATCATCTAAAGACTGTTGTGATAGTTCTGCACTTGCAAAACTTGCACCTCCCATGCCATCACGACCTGTAGTACTACCTACATAAACCACAGGAAAACCAATACCAGTAGCTCCTGAACAAACTATCTTTTCAGTTTCCATTACACCAAGAGCCATTGCATTAACTAAAGGATTGCCTGAATATCCATCATCAAAAGCAACTTCGCCACCAACAGTAGGAACACCTACACAATTTCCATAATGAGAAATACCTGAAACTACTCCTTCTAAAATTCCAATATTCTGGTTCTCATTGAGAGGTCCAAATCTTAAAGAATTCAATAAAGCTATAGGTCTTGCTCCCATGGTGAAAATATCTCTTAAAATTCCACCGACTCCTGTAGCTGCTCCTTGAAAAGGTTCTATCGCTGAAGGATGATTATGACTTTCAATTTTAAAAGCCAATCTAAAACCATCTCCTAAATCAACTACACCAGCATTTTCTCCAGGACCAACTAATATATTCTTTCCTTTTGTTGGAAAACCAGATAACAAAGGCCTAGAGTTCCTATAACAACAATGTTCAGACCACATAACGCCAAACATGCCTAACTCAGTACGGTTCGGAGGCCTATTTAAACGTCTAACTATTTCAATATAATCATAAGATGAAAGACCTTCAGATTTTATAGATTTTCTTACATCATAATCAACAAAAAAAGATTCTCTATTAATTAGGTCATCTAATTTACTTTCTATGTTGTTCTGATCCATAGCTAAACCCAAGGATCCTCATCCTTGTTATGAGAAGAGTTATCTGTAAGATAATCATCATATGTAATATTTAAATCATCAAGAGATTGATCAAATGAATCAGAAACATTCCTAAATGAAGAATCAGAATGTGTTATGTTTTCAAAATCATCTCTATCATCCAACCAACCTTCAAGCTTCGTATTTGCATTTTGAGTAATTTGTTGAAACTGAGAACGAAATTCTCGTGTTTTTGTTAAAAATTCCTGTCTAATACTAGACTTTAATAAAGGCAAATCATTTAAACTATCAATATTAGAAAAAACAATTCCTGGTTGTTGATCCTGAATTCTATCTATTGAAAGCATCCAACGACTTGTACCAGGAAGTTTTGGATTTGATCTAGACACTAAATAATATAAAATATTGCCAGACATTACATCAAAAAGCATATCAGCAACAATACCTAATTTTTGCTGATTAATATTAAATAATTCAGCATCAATTAAAGTTGGAAATCTATCTAATGTTGGTTGATCTGAAGAAGCTGGATCTCCTATAATATAGCTTATATTATTGGTAATAGAATATAACTGGTTTAATCTCCAAACATCTCTTTTTAAACTTAATTTAGATGGCCGACTTGCCCATCCAAGTAATCGATGAACTGGTGGATACATCCAACCAGTCACTCCTGACCCATACTCCAAACCTTGTTTTGAACAAACAGTTTGATTTAAAAGATCACTTAAAAGAAACTGACTAGGTAATTTCAATTGTCTGATCGAACTTGAACTGGCATAACTAGATAAATAAAATCATTCTCATCTCCCACTGGAGAAAAAATAGCAGGTGTTGTTGGTGCATTACATCGTAAATAAACACGGTCTGACTGAATAACTTTTAAACCATCTAAAACATACCTAACGTTAAAAGCAATTTGAAGAGATTGGCCATCAGATTTAAAAGGAATCGATTCTGAACCACTTCCAACATCCTGAGCATCAGCTGTTATTTTTGCTAATTTATCAGATTCATTACAACAAATTTTTATAACATTATTATGTTGATCTGCAACAACAGCAATTCTCTCTAATGAAGATACTAAACTTTTTTTATCAAACTCCAAAGTATGAGAAAAATTTTGCGGTATGAGTTGAGAATAATTAGGATAAAGTCCCTCTAATGTTCTAGTAGTAACTATTTGATCAGAGGCAATAAATACAACCTGTCCCTGATCGTAAAACAAGGTAATATCTTGATTGTTTTTTTGCATACTAATAAATCTCTCTACTTCTCTTAATGATCTAGATGGTAAAGTAACTTCAACTTTTTGATCTGTATCGATATTATTATTTGAAATGTTTTGTAAGGCATTATTAATAGTTAAAACAGATAAACGATGTCCATCAGTTGCTGCAGATTTCAAAAGACCTCCATTAAATGTCAAATTAACTCCAGTTAACAACTGTTTTGATTCATCTGAGCTACTTGCAAAAAGAGTTGATCTAAGTGCATTCGCAAACATTTCTGATTTAATTTTTAAAGATGTACCACTCTCTACTAATGGTAACTCTGGAAAATCATCTGCATTCATACCCTTCATATTATATGTACCACTTTGACTCATTAAATTTATCTGATTAGAATCACTTTCTGTTGTAATTGTAATTGGAAACTCAGAAGAAAGTTTTGAAATAATTTCTCCAAATAACTTTGCAGGAAGAGTCATTGCTCCACTTGTTTCAACATTAGCAGGAATAGATGTTTGAATTCCTAGATTCAAATCAAATCCTGTCAAACTTATCCTTTCTGTTCCTTGATCTGCAGTAAGCAAAATATTTGCCAACACAGGGTGAGTTGGTCTAGCGGCTACAGCTCTGCTTACTAACTGCAAAGCCGTATTAAGTTCAGTTTGAGAACAAATTAGTTTCATCGACTAAGCCTCCCGACGAAACAAAAATAGAAGGCATCCCACATTTTCATAGCAAAACAAAAAAAGCAAGCTCTTTGACTTAACTTTTATTTTGTTCTTTTTTTCTTCTTCTTTTAAATATAAGAATTAAGAATTAGTAGTAGTAGTTGTTGTGGAATTGGTGGAAATCATTCAAACTCATTGTGCTGAAACCTTTTTCCCAATTATTCTTTGTGGAAATTAATTAGAAAAATGTCAATGATTTTCATTTATTCCACATAAGAGAGTTCAATATCGGAAAACTCAAAAAGATGATAGGGGTTTTTTAGAGCTTTTCCACCTTTAAAAACGTACAAATAAACTGTTTTCCTCAGACAGTATTATTATTGTCTGTTTGTGTTTCCTCATTTAAAACCTAGTCTTTTTATTATTGTTCTTAGTTCAGGATCTAAACCTGATTCAAATTTAGCATCATTATTCGTGATAGCACAGTCGGGATCTTTTAATCCATTACCTGTTAAAACACATACTATTGTTGAGTTTTTAGGTATTTCATTCGCGACTTTTAATAGTCCTGCTACTGATGCAGCACTTGCAGGTTCGCAAAAAATACCTTCTTTCGCGCCTAATAATTTATAAGCATGTAGTATTTCTTGATCTGAAACATCAAAGAAATCTCCCTTACTTTCCTTTTTTACTTGAAGAGCTTTTTTTCTATTTACAGGATTACCAATTCTTATAGCAGTTGCAATTGTGTTTGGATTTTCTACTATTTTATTAAAAACTAAGGGAGCAGACCCACTTGCTTGGAATCCAAACATTTTAGGAAGTTTTTTACATAATTTTGCTTGGTAATATTCTTTAAAACCTAACCAATATGCGGTAATGTTTCCTGCATTTCCCATTGGTATACATAAATAGTCAGGTGCTTTTCCTAGAAAATCTATTACTTCAAAAGCTGCCGTTTTTTGTCCTTGAATACGATATGGATTGACAGAGTTGACTAAAGTAATTGGATAACTTTTTGAAATTTCCTGTACTATTTCCAAAGCTTTATCAAAATTACCTTTTATTGCTAGAATCTCAGCTCCATAGACTAGAGCTTGTGCAAGTTTTCCTTGTGCTACATAACCATCAGGAATAAGAACAAAACTCCTCATTCCCCCTCTTTTTGCATATGCTGCTGCTGAAGCAGAAGTATTTCCTGTACTTGCGCAAATTACTGCTTCACATTTTTCTTCTTTTGCTTTTGTTATAGCCATAGTCATTCCTCTATCTTTAAAGGATCCTGTTGGATTTAACCCGTCGTATTTTGCATATACTTTTACATTTTTACCTATAATTTCATTTATCGAGTGTAATAAAATTAATGGGGTTTGTCCTTCCTGCAAAGATATTATTGGAGTTCTTTCAGAAACTGGTAACCACTCTCTGTATTCTTCGATAAGGCCATTCCAAGGCTTGAATATATTCTTAGTTTCTTTTTTTCTAGAAAAAACTTTTTTAAGAAAATTGTTTTTCATCTTTGTTTTCATCAATTTTTTAGTTTTTCAAGGGGTGAGTCCTTGAAAAATTTGATTAGTTCCGCCATAGATTCTACTTTGTTCACTAGTTTATATAACTCTGTGATATCAATTGCAATTTTTTCACTAGGATACTCATCTAGAAATATCATTAGACTGATTTTTTCATTATTAAGAGCTAAAGATTTTATAATGGTTGATTTAGTAGCTAATAGACAAGCTTTAGGATCATTCATCCTAAAAGGATAAATTATCTTACAAGTTCTATTGATAATATTTTCTCCTATTTCACTATCCATTAAATGACTAGTTAACCTAATTGGTGCTTGATATTTTTTTAGTAAAAGACTTCTTATTTTATTTTTATCTTCATTTTTTATGATTTTGGATAAAAAGCCCTTTGTCTCTCCTGTTTCTGAAAAATCTTTTAATTCTTTTACTTGAATATTTCTACTAAAAATAATTTTGATTAATTCTATGCTTTCAGAAGAGTATGCAGGGTTAAAGGTTCCTAATGAACATAAAAATATAGCAATAAAAAAGAAATTTCTCTTTTTCATTGCTTGACTCCTGCAGCTACTTTGATGATGCGTACAAGACCCTTCTCCGAAATTTTTTTTGCTACTTGAATTCCCATTTCTCGTGCTTTAGGTTCTTTTAGAATTTTTGGTATTTTTTTTATAATTATATCATTATTAAAGTCAGGAATTATTTTAAATATATTTATTAATTGTTTAACAGGCTTTAATTCTAGGTATAAAGATTTTTCATTATTATTTTCTTCTTCAAGTGTTTTACTTCGTAATTTTTTAGGAAGTTTATTGTTAATGGTTAACAAAGTATTCCAGCCAATACTATCCAATCTATTAACGATTGCTTCTATAAGCTCTTTTCTTAAAATTCCACCATTAGTCGAGAATAAAAATTCAATTATTTGGTCAATTAACTTGTTAATATCTAATTCAGATTGCTTAGAAGCACTTATTATTAAATCCTCTAGTCTATTCCATTTAAATAAATCACCATCAAATAGCATTTCTTTTAAGCTTTCTCTTAATTGTGGATCTGGATCTTCTATTAATCTACGTGCAAAATATGGATATGCAGCTCCTAATATTTTAAATTCAGGATCAACACTTAAGGCTATTCCCTCTAATGTAATTAGTGATCTTATTATCAGTGCATAATAAGGAGGAAGTCTAAATGGGAATCTATACATTACTCCCGACAAATCGTTAGTTACCGCTTTGAAATCCATTTTACTAACACCTAAGTCTAATGCACTTGTAAATACATTTTCGAATGCAGGAACAATAGGCTCAAGATCTATATCTTCTGCTAAGAAACCTAGGGAAACAAAATCTTTAGATAATTTATCAAACTTACGATTAACTAAGTGAACAACTGCTTTTATTAGTCCTGTTCTTGAGTTTTTTGTTACTTCACTCATCATTCCAAAATCTAAATAACAAAGTCTACCGTCAGGTAGTGCAAGTAAGTTTCCTGGATGTGGGTCAGCATGAAAATATCCATGTTCTAATAATTGCTTCAAGCTGCAATTAACTCCTATATCGATCATTTGGTAAGGATCTATCCCTAATGCTTTGACATCATCAATATTGGTAAGTTTTACTCCATCTATCCATTCCATTGTAAGAACTCTTTTACTTGTATATTCTTTAAATATGTGTGGAACAGCTATTTTTATATTATCTTGATGTAACTCTTTGAATTTTTTTGCATTATTAGCTTCATTTATATAATCCATCTCTTCAAAAACCCTTCTTCCAAGCTCATCAATTAATGCTACTAAGTCACTTCTAATAAGTCCAATATATCTTTTTAACCAAATAGCAATATTTCTTACTATGTATAAATCAAGTGTTATTTGTTCTCTTAACCCTGGTCTTTGAATTTTAACTGCTACTTTTTCTCCACTTTTTAGTTTTGCTTTATGAACTTGACCTAGTGAGGCAGCTGAGACAGGTTCAATATCAATATCTTCAAATATTTCATCAATGTTTTTTTGAAGATCTTCTTTTATACAAGCCATTGCCAATTCACTGGAAAACCCTGGTAATTGATCTTGTAACTGGGCTAGTTCGTCAAGAGCAATTGCTGGAACTATGTCAGGTCTTGTAGAAAGAGCTTGACCTGCTTTGATAAATGCTGGTCCTAACTCAACCAATAATTTAGTAAATTCTTTAGCTCTTTTTTGAGCATTTTTTTCCTTTTTTAAGGCCCCAATTAATTTGTCCCATCCTAGTGTTATTAAAAATAATGTTATTGGTAAAAGAGTTTGCCAAAGTCTTTTTAGTAATCTTTTTGGGTTTTTTCGATAAATTCGGCTGATTGCTTCAGGGTTGTACTCCAAAAGCCCTTCAGCTTCTATGAAATCACCAAGATCTTCTTTAAATTTCTTCATTGTGACCACATACCCCCTTCTTATTTGTAGTTAGTGTCGCTAACGTTGACTTGTTTACTGTAATGAACGTGTTAGTAGCACTGCGACTTAAGAATATCGCTATTATTGATGCTTTGGAATTATCGTTTGACAAAGGGTTTTCTGTTTTTACTGGTGAAACAGGTGCAGGCAAGTCGATTTTACTAGATTCTATTGACGCTCTTCTTGGTGGGGGACAACCTTTAACGATAGGAAGATTATTGAGAGAGGGTGCTAAATCTTGTTCGGTTGAGGCTACTTTTTTAATTAATGATTCTATTTCTCAGTGGTTAGAGGAACACTCTTTTTTGATAGATGATGAAGAGCTAGTTTTAATGAGGGAATGGAAATTAAGAGATAATCGCTTTATAAGTAGATTTAGATTAAACGGAGAAGTAATTAATAAGAATCAGATTTTATCTTTAAGACCATTATTAATTGATTTTACTGCTCAAGGACATGCTCAAAAGATTTCTGATACACAAAGTCAATTATTTTGGTTAGATAGATATGGAAGTAATCATATTAAACATGCAATTTTAGAAGTTCAAACTTGTTGGAATAAATGGAATAGACTCTCAAGAGAGTTAATACAATTAAAAAAAGATTTTCAAGTCCTTGAAAGTCAAAGAGACGAAATGAGAAATTATTTAGCTGATATTGACTCTTTAATGTTAGATGATCCAGAAGAAGATAGAAAACTTGAAATAGAACAAGATAGACTGGTTCATGGTGTTAGATTACAAGAAGGTTTATCTGTTTTATTTAATCATTTGAAGTCTAGTAAAGATTCTCTACCAACTGTTTCTGATCAGTTGGCTATTTGTATTGAAGAACTTAAGGCTATTAAAGCTTTAGATAATTCATTGGACAGTATATATAATAGTTTCTTTGATTTATCTATTCATGTTCAGGATTTAACAAATTCTTTAGAAAAATATAATTTTTCATTAGAAAGTCAACCAGAAGAACTTGCAAATATCCAGTCTAGGATTTCTCAAATCAAACAATTAAAAACTCGTTATAGTTTAGACTTGCCAGAATTAATAAAGAAAAAGAATGATTATATAAAAAATATTGATGAGGAAAATACGAATGAGTTAATAGATAAATTATTTGAAAGTGTGTCTTTGGCAGAGAAATTAAGAGATGATGCAAATCAACAATTATCTAAGATTCGAAAGACTGTTGCTTCTGAGTTAGAAAAAAAGTTAGAAAAATGTTTGATCTCACTAGGTTTGAAACATGTTCGTTTTCAAGTGGACATAACATCCTCTCAGCCTACTATTAATGGAAGTGATAATGTTAAGTTTTTATTTTCTCCTAACCCTGGTCAGCCCCTTGCACCAATTAATGAAATTGCTTCAGGAGGAGAGATGTCTCGTTTTTTACTAGCTTTAAAAACGATTCTTTCAACAGTTGATGGTGCAAGTACATTGATATTTGATGAGATTGACTCTGGAGTTAGTGGACGCATTTCAACTGCTATTGCAGAATTATTGAGATCATTGTCTGTTCATCGTCAGGTTTTTTGCGTTACTCATCAACCACTTTTGGCAGCAGTTGCTGATAATCATTTTTCTGTATTTAAAACTATTGAAAATGGCTGCACTATTACGAAAGTCAGTCATCTAAACCATTTTGCCGATAGGCAAAAGGAAATTGCATTGTTAGCAGGAGGTGATTTTACTGAAGCTAAAGTTTACGCTGCAAGTTTATTAGAAAAAAAAGTCGCATAATTACCCGTTTTTCTAATTAGAATGTTACGAACGTTTTTGGAGATCGAGGATTTTCTTCTTTTATCTCTAATGAAAGACTTCTTCTAATGACCGATTCTTTGCAGGATGTAATAAAGGTTCGTGGTGCACGACAGCACAACCTAAAGAATGTTGATTTGGTTATTCCTAGGAATCGCCTTGTAGTTTTCACAGGTGTTAGTGGAAGTGGAAAAAGTTCATTGGCTTTTGATACGATTTTTGCTGAAGGACAAAGGCGTTATGTAGAGAGTCTTTCTGCTTATGCCCGTCAATTTTTAGGTCAAGTTGATAAGCCAGAGGTAGATGCTATTGAGGGACTTTCGCCAGCTATATCTATTGATCAAAAGTCAACAAGTCATAATCCCAGATCAACGGTTGGAACAGTTACTGAAATACAAGATTATTTTCGTTTGTTATTTGGAAGAGCTGGTGAGCCTCATTGTCCGCATTGTGATCGATTGATTAAGCCACAGACAATTGATGAAATGGTCGATCAAATTATTTCTTTACCAGAGGGTATTAGATATCAGCTTCTAGCTCCTGTCGTTAGGGGAAAGAAAGGTACTCATGCAAAGTTGTTATCAGGACTTGCTTCTGAAGGATTTGCTCGAGTAAGAATTAATAGTGAAGTTAGAGAACTGTCGGATAATATTGAGTTAGATAAAAATCATACTCATTCGATTGAAGTAGTTGTTGACAGATTGATTGCTAGAGATGGAATTCAAGAAAGATTGACAGATTCATTGCAAACAGCTCTTAAACGAGGAGATGGACTTGCTCTCGTAGAAATTGTTCCAAAAAAGAATGAGGTTCTTCCAGATAACCTAGAGAAAGAAAGATTGTTTTCTGAAAATTTTGCTTGTCCAGTTCATGGAGCCGTTATTGAGGAACTTTCTCCAAGATTATTTTCTTTTAATAGTCCCTATGGAGCGTGTCCAGAATGTCATGGACTCGGTCACCTTAAAAAATTTACAGTTTCACGAGTGATACCTGATCCATCTTTACCTGTTTATGCAGCTGTTGCTCCTTGGAGTGAAAAAGATAATTCATATTATTTTTCTTTGTTGTTTTCAGTAGGGGAAGCGTACGGTTTTCAGATAAAAACTCCATGGAACAAACTTACTGAAGAACAAAGAAATATTTTATTACATGGAAGTGATGAGCCGATTCCTATACAAGCTGATAGTAGATATAATAAGAAATCAGGATTTAAAAGAGTTTTTGAGGGTATTTTACCAATATTGGAAAGACAATTAAAAGAGGCAAATGGTGAATCTGTTCGTCAAAAACTAGAGAAATATCTAGATTTAGTTCCTTGTCCAAGTTGTCATGGAAAAAGATTACGTCCAGAAGCTTTGGCAGTTAAAGTAGGCACTTATGCAATTACAGATTTAACTGAAATAAGTATTTCTGAGACATTAGATTGTGTTGAAAGGTTGATGGGAATTGGAGATTATAAAGGCTCTACTCCGTTGCTTTCTTCTAAGCAAATGCAAATTGGAGATTTAGTCTTAAAGGAAATTCGGTTAAGGCTTAAGTTTCTTTTAGATGTTGGACTTGATTATCTGACTTTAGATCGACCTGCTATGACATTATCTGGTGGAGAAGCACAGAGAATACGATTGGCAACGCAAATTGGTGCTGGATTAACAGGAGTTTTATATGTTTTGGACGAACCAAGTATTGGATTGCATCAAAGAGATAATGATCGATTACTGGCTACTCTTGAGAGGTTAAGGGACCTTGGAAATACGCTTATTGTTGTCGAGCATGATGAGGATACAATTCGTTCTGCCGACTATGTTGTAGATATCGGTCCAGGAGCTGGTGTTCATGGAGGAGAGATTATTGCTCAAGGTTCAATAGATGATATTTTATCTGCCAAAAAATCACTGACAGGTGCATATTTAAGTGGGCGAAGTCTTATACCAACTCCTTCCCAACGTAGACAAACTGGTAATCGTAATCTTCATTTGATTGGTTGTGACCAGAATAATTTAAATAACCTTTCAGTTACCTTTCCTTTAGGTCGTCTTGTTTCAGTAACAGGTGTAAGTGGTAGCGGTAAAAGTACATTAGTTAATGAATTATTGCACCCTGCAATTAATCATGAATTAGGGCTAAAGGTTCCTTTTCCAGAAGGTCTTTCTGAAATAAGAGGTACTAAGTCTATCGATAAAGTTATTGTGATAGATCAGTCTCCTATTGGCAGAACTCCTCGTTCAAATCCGGCTACTTATACAGGTGCTTTTGATCCTATTAGACAAATTTTTGCTGCTTCTGTCGAAGCAAAAGCAAGGGGATACCAAGTTGGACAATTTAGTTTTAATGTTAAAGGTGGAAGATGTGAAGCTTGTAAAGGGCAAGGAGTTAATGTTATCGAAATGAATTTTTTGCCTGATGTTTATGTTGAATGTGATGTATGTAAAGGAGCTAGATTTAATAGAGAAACTTTGCAGGTTAAATATAAGGGTTTCACTATTGATGATGTATTAAAAATGACTGTTGAACAAGCAGTTGATGTTTTTTCAGCAATACCTCAAGCAGCTGATCGATTACGAACGCTTGTTGATGTTGGGCTTGGTTATATCAAGTTAGGTCAACCTGCTCCTACTCTTTCTGGAGGTGAAGCTCAACGAGTGAAGCTTGCCACTGAATTATCACGTAGAGCTACTGGAAAGACTTTATATTTAATAGATGAGCCTACAACTGGTTTAAGTTTTTTTGATGTTCATAAATTAATGGATGTTATTCAAAGATTGGTAGACAAAGGTAATTCAGTGATTGTGATCGAGCATAATTTAGATGTTATTCGTTGTTCTGATTGGATTATTGATCTTGGTCCAGATGGAGGAAATAAAGGTGGAAATATTGTTGCAACAGGGACTCCTGAGGAAATAGCAAAGAATCCTGCAAGTTATACTGGACAATATTTAAAAAAGGTCTTAGAGAAGCATCCCTCAGTCAAGGAATTATAAAGATAATATGAGTTTTTGGTTACACAAATACATTTTTGAGTAAGTATTTTTTGCATCAGAAATTTCTATTTTCTTTTTTGCACTAGTTCTTTTCGTGTAGGACTCCAAGTCTGCCGCTAATTTTTATAATATTTAAAGGTTTCAAGTCTCTTTTGTATTTTATGAACATATTCACTTGAAAGGACTTAAATGGGTTTAAGGCTTCTTCATTTACATCTTCATGGATTGATTAGGTCCTCTGAGCTTGAGCTTGGAAGAGATTCTGATACGGGTGGTCAAACTTTATATGTGTTGGAATTGGTTAAGCAACTTGCTCAATCACAAAATGTTGATCAAGTTGATTTAGTAACCCGTTTAATTAAAGATCGAAGAGTTTCTTCTGTTTATGGAGAGAAGAAGGAAATAATTAGTCCTGGTGCTCAAATTATAAGAATACCTTTTGGCCCTAATCGATATATTCGCAAGGAATTGCTTTGGCCATATTTAGATGAACTCGCTGAGACTCTTGTTAATGAATTTTTAGATGATAGGAATCGTCCAGATTGGATTCATGCCCATTATGCTGATGCTGGATATGTCGGAGCGGTTGTCAGTAGGAAATTAGGGATTCCATTGATTTTTACTGGTCACTCTTTAGGTAGAGAAAAAAAACGTAGATTATTGGAATCGGGTATGGATCATGATCACATTGAAAGACTTTATTCAATTAGTAGGCGTATTGAGGCTGAGGAGCTTGCTTTGGCTACGTCTTCTTTAGTTGTCACTAGCACTTCACAAGAGGCTGATAATCAGTATTCTCGGTATCGTAATTTCCTTTTTAATCATGCTGAGGTTATACCACCAGGGGTTGACATGCATAGATTTAAGGTATTTCAAGACAGTGATGAAGAAAAGACAGTTGATAAATTAATGGCTCCTTTTCTGAGGAATCCTTCTTTATCTCCTCTTTTGACTATTTCAAGAGCGGTAAGAAAAAAAAATATCCCTGCTTTAGTAGAAGTCTTTGGACGGTCCTCCAGTTTAAGAAAGCAGCACAACCTTATTTTAATATTGGGAAATAGAGATGATTCTCGGCAATTAGATAAGCAGCAGAGAGATGTTTTTCAACAAATTTTTGAACTTGTTGATCGTTATGACTTGTATGGACAGATTGCTTATCCGAAGAAACATAAACGTAATCAAATTCCTTCTGTTTATAGATGGGCAGCGCAAAAACGTGGGTTATTTGTAAACCCTGCTTTAACTGAGCCTTTTGGATTGACATTGCTTGAAGCAGCCGCATGCGGTTTGCCAATGGTTTCCACTAATGATGGTGGTCCAAGTGAAATTTTGGCTCGATGTGGTAATGGTTTATTGGTAGATGTTACTGATTTAGCCTTGTTTCAAAAAACTCTCGAAAAGGCTGGTTCAGATAAATATTTATGGAAGAAATGGAGAGAAAATGGACTTGAGGGTATTGATGATCATTTTTCTTGGGATGCACATGTTTCTAAATATCTTTATTTTATGAGACAACGTGCTAAATGTGTTCAGTTACACAAAGCTTCTAATCAGTATTATTTTTCAAGTGTTAAAGCTAGTTGACGATAAGGTGGCTCTTCATTGATAAATCCCCATTCATCAAATATCTTTGCATTGTTATGCGTTATTAGTTGAATATTATTTTGACGCCTCATAGTAAAACCTTCTTTGGCCATTCTTCTCATTAAGTTTGCAGATTCCTCAAAACGAGATGCCATTGCTTGGAGAGATTCACAATCACTAGTTAATCCATTTTCTTTCCATGTAAAGTAACTCATGTGCTTAGTTTACGTAGAACTTCTAAATATTAAGCCAATGATTACTAACAAAATGTTAGCTAACCAAAAGAAGCTTACTATTAGTTGTTCACTTTTGCCTAATAATTCAAAATGATGATGCAATGGTGCCATTAATAGGATTCTTTTTCCTTTGCCATATATTTTTTTTGTAATTTTAAAAAAACTAACTTGCAGAATTACTGATAATGATTCTACGACTAAAAGAAATCCCATTATAAGTAAAGCCCATAAGCTATTAGAAAGTAATGCAGTTCCACTTAAAGCTGCTCCCATTGCTAGAGAGCCGGTATCACCCATAAAAATCTTTGCAGGATTTTTATTGTGAATTAAAAATCCTGCAAAGCTTCCCGCAAAAGTAATGCAAAGAGTGGCATAAGCGAAATCATTTGCAGTACCTCTAATAGATAATTCAATTGCTAAGCCAGTAAATATTATTGATCCAATACCACTAGCTAATCCATCGAGTCCATCAGTTAAATTTGTAGCGTTACTTTCGGCTAAGATTATAAATAAAGCTAAAGGCCATATAAAAAAGCTAGTATTGATAGATTCGTAACCATGTAGTGAAATGTATGTGGGTAGAAGATCTCTAAAACTTATTAATAGTAGAAAGGATATTCCAGCTATTATTTGTAGAGTGAGTTTTGCTTTTGCTGTTAGCCCTATATTTTTTTGGAGTGTAAAACTTCTCCAGTCATCTATCAATCCAATTGCTGCCTGCGACAATATTAAGAATGTAATTAGTAAAATTTCTTTGTTATTTGAACTGTTTAAACATGCAATATTGCTAATTATTAATGCGGTTGGAATAACAAATAAACCACCAAGAGTTGGTGTTCCATCTTTTTTTAAATGCTGTTTTGGGCCTTCTCGTCGTATGACTTGATTTAATTTTAATTGTTTTAATTTAGGAATGCCCCAATTAGTTGTTGCATATGTTATTAAAAGGCCTGTAATTGCTGGAACAATTAAATTACTTGACTCATTATTTTTGTCTAAGACAATAGATATTGTAATGATAAATGAAATTAATAGTGTGCTAGAAAAATTACTTGATAAAAAAAATTCTTTTATTGTCAAAAGACTAATGTATAGATGTTTTGATTTTTAATCTTCCCATTCATCATCTGAGGCATCTTGATCTTCGTCAGTTTTATAGTCTTCTTTTTCTCCCATCAATGCTGATAATTCCTCTTCTTCGACAGTACTTACGTCCTGTATGGCAGAAACCTCATCGGATATTAATCGTCCACTAGTTTCAAGCCAGCTTAATAGATCAGGCTCTTCTCTTAAAGGTAAAACAGGTGCAGGATCTTGTCTCCCATATCGCGTAAGAGCTGGATTGACTTTATCGAGGGAACTCATTGAATTCTTGATATCCAATCAAATAACATAACTCATTATACGCATTATGTTCTGTTTTGGTTTCTAAGTTCCCATTAATGGCTATTACTTGGTTGCTTGCCTTAGGAATAAGTTTAGCTCTTAGGATTTGGGGCGTTTATCATCCTGAGCCTTTTTTAATTCGACCACTGATCATCCTGGTATTGCTTTTTGGATTACCACTCGTGTTGGTCTTATATTTACTAATAGATCAATCTAGAGAAACCAAGACTAATTAAAGGATTTTTTATGTACGAAATTAAAAAAGTTGTTTTAGCTTATTCAGGAGGAGTTGACACTAGTGCTTGTATTCCTTATTTGCAGAATGAATATGGGATAAAAGAGGTTATTGCTTTTGCAGCTGACCTTGGTCAGGGAGATGAACTCGAGCCAATCCGCAAGAAAGCTCTTGTTGCAGGTGCAGTTGAATCAGTAGTTGAAGATTTGATTGAACCTTTTATAAAGGACTATGCATTCCCAGCTATTAGAGCCAATGCTTTATATGAGGGTAAATATCCTTTGTCCACTGCTTTAGCGCGGCCTTTAATTGCTAGACGCTTGGTTGAATTGGCTAATGAATTTGAGGCAGATGCTGTCGCTCATGGATGTACTGCAAAAGGCAATGATCAAGTTCGATTTGATTTAGCTATAGGTTGTCTGAATGCAAATTTAAAAGTTCTGGCACCAGCAAGAGAATGGTCAATGAGTAGAGAGGAAGTAATTGCTTATGGAGAAAAGTTTGGCATTCAAGCTCCAGTGACTAAGAAATCCCCTTACTCGATTGATCTTAATCTTTTGGGTAGGAGTATTGAAGCTGGTCCATTAGAAGATCCATTTATTTCTCCTAGCGAAGAAGTTTTTCAAATCACCTCTTCTCTTGAAGAAGCGCCTGATTATGCTGATCAAATTGAAATAACCTTTAAAAATGGAAATCCAGTTGCTATTAATGCAGAGGAATTGGACCCAGTTTCACTTATTGAAAGAGCAAATTTTATTGCAGGAAAACATGGTTTTGGTCGTATTGATATGATTGAAAATCGTGTTGTTGGTATTAAAAGTAGAGAAATATATGAAACTCCTGGATTATTATTATTAATTAAGGCTCATAAAGAAATTGAGAGTTTAACATTGCCAGCAGATGTTCTTAGAATAAAACATAATTTGGAACAAGAATGGTCAGATTTAGTCTATAAAGGTTTGTGGTTTAGTCCTTTGAAAAAAGCGCTTGATTCTTTTCTTGATTTTACGCAAAAAAATGTAAATGGAACGGTAAGAATAAAGTTATATAAAGGCAATGCTGTTATTAATGGCCGTAATGCCTTAAATACAAGTTTATATCTTCCACATTTATCCACTTATGGTAAAGAGGATTCATTCAACCATAAAGCTGCTGAGGGATTTATCTACATCTGGGGTTTACCAAGCAGACTTTGGTCAG
>QCOP01000012.1 GCA_003212885.1 Prochlorococcus sp. AG-432-D11
GGTGGGTTGAATTGTTTTTTGTGCAAATTGGCCTACCAGAAAATCTTCTGGTTAAAATCCTTCAATTGAATAAGGACTTTAAAGTAAGTATAGAAAAAAATGGGCCCTACTATTTATTAGTTGCAGGAATGTCAATAATTGCAATTTATATAACTCCAACCATAAATAATAGTAGGATTATGAATCAATGCATTAAGGTATCACAAAAAGACTTAATCAAAAATAATCCAATTTTAAATAAATCTAAAAGAGATTCATTTATTAAAGCCGTAAATTACTGTAATGGTGGCGAAATAGACTAAAAATAAATCCCCCAACTATCAACTCATTTATCATTATCAAACCTAAAGGTTGATTTTTCCTTACTATTCCTTCCTTCTATAAAGTATCTGGCAAAAAACATTAGTATTCTTCCAAGAACAGGCATCCAAAATTTTTCATAAAAGAATTTTAAAATATTACCAAAGACGTTTTTCATTTGAATTGTAACTTTATTTATTTGTTTAATATAAATAATCAAAATCGTCTAAAAAGTCAAGTATAAAAATTGTAAATAAAAATTTTACAATAGGCTATAATTAGATATCTTAACATCAATTATTATGGCAACAGCAAAAGAAAAGAAGGAAGAGGTAAAAGTCTCGCTCAAAAAATTGCGTTCTGAATTGAGAACAATACATTTAGCTGTTACAGAAGAATTAAAGCTGCCAGAACCTGATGAAATAAAAGAGCTTATGAATCAAATGGAATCACTACTTCAAGTAGTTGAGCCAAAATCATCTAAGAAAAAAAATAAATAAGATCTCTTGAGAGTATTACAAGGAGAACATTGTATAGCTAATTACACGTAGGGAATCTATAAATAAGTTAATATAAGAGAAATTTTCATTAATCATTTTGCTTAAATTCATTAAAAAAGGTTTCCTTGTTGTTTTATCAAGTCTTTTATTAACAGCATGTCCAGATAAAGAGTTAAATGATCTCACTGGAGATCAAAGAGATATTAATGAATTTGAAACAATAGAACTAAAGGTCTCATGCGATCAAAGTCAAATTCAAGAATATATAAAAGAAGGTTGGATTGTAAAAACAAAAGAATCTAAAGAAGTTCCATGTTCATGGAAAACTGTAAAAGCCACTGATGATTGTAAGTTAGATACAGATAAAGGTTGCAAAATAACTGTACCTGATGTATATGGAGAAGAAATTAAATATATTCTTGAAAGAAAATTAAAATAATTATATTAAAATCTAATTTAAACTAGTTACAGTAGTTAGATTTATAATATCTGATAGAGTTTAATAATTAGATCTTTTGATATCCGATAATAGATTAGAATCAAAAAAGTTCACGACTGGTCAATTAGCTGATTTCGAAATTAGATCGACAATAATCAAAGTCTTGTTTTTATAACATAAAGGAGTTAATCAATCCTAATTAATATATCATTTTCGTATAAAATAAAATTCTATATATTTAACAGTTTTCCTTATAAAGTTAATTGTGCTTATTTAGTAGCACTTTTCTTTGAATACGCTAAAATAAAACAAATTCTCTAATCAAATGGGCCCAAGTACAAGCAAGCGCATTGAAATTGAAAGTATAATCAAAAGAATTGTAAAAGGAGAATCTGTCTCAATAAGTGAAAGGATTTTACTAAATAAATACTCCTCTCGATATCCATACATAGCATCTAAAGTTAGAAGAATATTCACGTCCCTTTAAATTAGTAGAACATAAGAAAGAAATAAAAAAATAACATCTATAAATAAAAAATTGTGATTTATCAAATTTAATAATAAAACAAATCGGTACATCAAGATAGAAATTATTATTATTAGATCCAGAAAGATGGAATTATTATTAGAATAGAAATAGTAATGAGAATAGTTCACTATAAGAGATTTATAAAATATATATATTGGTATTCGATTGACGATTAGAATAATTTATAAAAAAATATTCTTTAAGATCAGGACAGATAATTCGAGAGTTATAATAATAAATTTTTCTAAATTATTTTTCTAATTAGAAATTACATATTAATGACTACTTTACAGAATTGTATTCAATCTATTAGTATAAATAAATAATTATTTACTGGATTACAGTATAAATCAATATTCAAAATATTCTAATCAAGATGTCATTATTATTAATAGGCTGAGAATAATATTGATCATTACAGAAAATAAAAATAATTAGTTCATTAGAAATTGTCCAATTCAGGTAATAAATTATGTAAAGGATTAATTTAATGAATAACCCCAATGTTATAGATCATTCTTACTACTAAAATATTTACTTAATCATGTAAAAAAAAGAACATTCCTATAAGCAAACTTAATATGATATTTAACAAAAATTCTTATGTTAACAAGATTAAACAACCGAATTGACAAGTAAGCCTCTTTTCTTTATATTTTTTTTATATTTGGGCTAAAGCCTGTGAACATTTCACTTCTGACAGTAACAGCCGCAGTCGGATTAATCCTAACGAGCACTACCTTTCTCGTAATGGCAACCATAGGTTGATTGGAATTAAAAGTATATTTTTCAAAAAAATTCAAAAAAATTGATAGTTAAAATTTAATATGAGTATTAATATTCTCTATCTAAGCGCTCTTAAAGCAATAAATTTAGAAAAAATTCATTTAGATAGCTCACGTGATAGATTTAAAATGAATTTTAATGAATAAACCAATACAAGATCATGATGTCATCTATGGACCCGATCCAATCATTGTTTTTTGTGATAACTCTCGTTGCCTTGGTAATGCTTGCCACAGTAGTATTCATGGTTAGCAACCAGAATTATCAGAACACAGACAGGTTAAAAGATTTATTTAAAGATAAGTAGAAAGAGTATCTATAAATTCCTAAAAAAACTTTGTAGTAAACCTACAATTAGATTGTCTACTTTTTTCTTCTTTGGAGTCCTTGGAGAAGATAGTGATAATAACAAACCACCTATTATTGAAATAGAAGAGAACGCATTAGAAAAAATGAAATCAGAATTATGCCTAAGAGCATTTAGTATTACTAAGTATAAAGACAAGGAAATCACACTTAATTTTGTATATTTATTAGTCAAGAACAAATAAGAGCCGATTATATTGATTAAAATTAAGAAAAATAAAAGTAATACTGCAAGATCGCTTTGAAGGCCGAGAAATACAAAGCTATTTATATGACTGGAACCATTATAAATTAACGTAAATAAGGAATAAACAAAATAAGAAATCAGAAGAGATCTTGCAAATAAATTATAAAAGTCTTTTTTAATCATATAAAGTCAGATAAAGCCTTAGTTGAATGATATTCAATTTCAAAATAGTAGGGAGATATATTAATATGACAATGTAGCAACAGATACGGATAAATAGGTGAAAAAACCTATTAAATAGCTTATAAAATTTAAGCCCATGTCATACGAAGCTGGAAGCCCGGAATGCAGAAAAATAATAGATGCAAAGGAGAATCTCTTAAAAATCATGCAATCATTAAATAACCTAGAGAATGTAGACTCTATACAATTTAAACTCAAAGATATTTATGATGAGCTAGAAACAATGCATGAGGCAAGGAAAAAGATAGAGAAAAAATAAATATGAATTTAATCTTTATCTAATTCTCTTTCTTGCATAAGCTCAATAAGAGCATTTTCAAGTTCTTCGTCAGAATCGAAACCCAGAACTTCAAATGGCTCAATCCCCAAAGACGTAATTGCTGGAGTCCTTGTAGTAGTAGTCATGGCCAATTTTACTTATTTTTCATAATAGAAACGATTAACTGATGTCAATCAAACGATCTTGGTTTCATAACATCTATCCAAGTCAGAAATTAAAAAAGCCAGTCTATAGGCTTCTATTAGAAAGACTAAGTATCCTTATGAGTAAATTATTGGGCAATCAAACAGAAATCAGCAAGAATTTTAGACTGATTATGCAAGAGAGAAAGCAAATTTAATCTATTTTTTCTAAGGGGCTCATTATCGACCATAACCATTACACTGTCTTCACCATCAAAGAAAGATGACAGTGCCTCATAACTATCTGCAAGAATTTCAGCTATTTGATTGTATTTTCCTGAATCATTACTTATAACTATTGGTTCAAGCTTCTGCAGAATGTCAAAAATTTTGTACTCAGAAGGTTGTTGAAACAAGTTGATATCAAGACATTTATTGGGAGATATTATATCTGGGGGCAAATTACCTTTTGAAGCAAGCTTGGATGCTCTAGATACTACAGATTGGACAATTGAAAGTTGGCCATTTTTTCGCATCTCCATTAATAGTTTTGCTCTTACTAATATATCTAAAGGATTAGATAATAATATCTTGGTTGGAATTGATTGACCGCATACGGATTGAACAATGTCATAATCTATTCCAATTTCCTCTACAAGATTAATAATTTTAAGATGAATAAAGCGTTCTAAATCACGAAGAACATCAGCATACTCTATTTTAAAATCAGGAAATAATTTACTCCAATGAATTATTGATTGCCTAAGTACTTCATCAATATTAATTGTAAGATTATAATTCCATATAATTAAAAAGATACCATGACATGAACGTCTTAATGCATAAGGATCAGATGAACCAGTAGGTCGTTGACCTTGAGAAAAAATACTTATTAGAAGTTCTAATTTCTCTGTTATTGAAAGTAATGCTCCTACTAATGAAGAAGGTAATTTGTCTCCATAGCCTGCTGGCAAGTAATGTTCTGATACAGCGAGAGCAACCTCCTTAGGTAAATTCTCATAAAGTAAGTATTTGCCTCCAATACAACCTTGTAGCTCGGGAAATTCAATAACCATATGACTAACTAAATCATGCTTACAATATTGAGAAGCTGTAATTAGATACTTTTTGTCAAGATCAGATATAGAGAGTGAAAATGTAATAAGTTCAGAAATCCATTTTATTCTATCAACACGGTCATATAAAGATCCTAACCCCTCTGCGAAAGTAACCTCATTTAGTTTATGACAACGCTCATCTGAAGTAATAGATAAATCAGCATTTAGAAAAAATTCTGCATCTGAGAAACGAGCATAAAGTACTCTCTCATTACCTCTCTGGACAATTTTATTAGAATTTTTACTAGCATTTGAAATACAGATGAACTTAGGAATTAATACATCATTAGAACTCATTAAAAGGACATCATCACATGTAGAATTAACATATAATGGTATATATCGTTGATGAACCTTCATCACTGTAGCCAAAACCTCTGGAGGTAAACTAAGAAATTTTTTATCGAAGTTACCAATTACTAAAGATGGAAACTCTACCAGATCCGTTAATTCAAATAAAAGTTTTTCAGATGAATCTAAAACAACATTATTAGCATTTGCAAAATCAATAACTAGTTCTTTGATAATGTTATATCTGTCCTGGCGATCCACTATAACACCATTTTTAGAAAGCAATATTTGATATTCATTAGGATGAGATATTTCTATATTATTACTAAATAATCTATGTCCTCTGGTAGTCCTACCTGAAGTTATTGTTGGGTCAAAATCAGAAAATGTTAAAGGTATAATGACATCATCTAATAAGCAGACAATCCATCTAATTGGGCGAGAGAATTTATAATTACCATTCCCCCATCTCATAAACCTGCTACCTTGAATTGAGGCGATCCACTTAGGAATAAGACAAGTTAATGAGTCAATAGATGGCTTCCCAGGTTCAACATATTTTGCAAAAACAAAATCTCCTTTATTGGTAGATTTAATAAATAACTCAGTAACATCCAGATCGTTCCTTTTAGCAAAACCAAAAGCAGCCTTAGAAGGATTTCCATCATTATAAGCAGCAGAAGCTGGAGGCCCTTTCCTCTCTTCAACAAGATTGTCAGTAAATTCTGAAAGATCAATAATTTCAACAAAAATTCTACGGGGAGTGCCAGAACAATTGATTGAAGAGTAAGAAATTCGATTAATCTTTAGATCACTTTTGATTATTGACTCAAGTTGTGAAAAAACTGAGTGAGCAAAACCAGCAGGAAGTTCCTCAATCCCAATTTCAAGCAAAAACCTCGCCACAAAAAACTAGTTGTAATAATCTTCTTACTTTAATTTAAGAATATGCAAAAATGTATAAATAGTTTCGCTATCGTGTCGAAAGAGACTCTTTGTTCAAAGAGCGAATGAATTTCAGCATATGAAAGAAAGCGAGCTTTTTCCTTGTATAACAAATGGTTTAGATCGTTCAAAATTTGAACAGTTCAAAGCAGACAGTAACTATTTACAAGAGCCACTTGGTACAGAATTGGAGAATGAGTGTGATCACTTCTCAAATGATGCCGTACAGCTATTAAAATTTCACGGAAGTTATCAACAAGACAATAGAGATAATAGAAAAAAAGGCTACGACAAGGATTGGCAGTTGATGCTTCGTTTGAGAAGTCCTGGTGGATATATTCCAGCATCATTATTCATAGGATTAGATGAAATTACTGAATCTTTAGGCAATGGCACTATTAGGGCTACTACTAGACAGGCCTTTCAGATTCATGGAATCAAAAAACACAATTTAAAAGAAGTTATTAATACGATTATCAAATCCATGGGATCAACCCTTGCTGCTTGTGGTGATATCAATAGGAATGTAATGGCACCTGCAGCACCATACGAAATAAAAGGATATCCAGCGGCACGAAATCTTGCTCATGAAATCGCTGATTTGCTTTCTCCAGCAAAAGCAGAAGGAACCTATTTAGATTTGTGGGTAAATGGAGAACTAAAGTACCGAATACAGCCATCAAAAAAAGTCTTAGCTGCTAGAAAACGACAAAATAACAAAGGTATATTCAGTGGTGATTCACAAGAGCCCTTATATGGGACTACATACCTTCCAAGAAAATTTAAATGTGCAGTCACAGTACCAGGAGACAATTCAGTTGATTTATTAACTCAAGATATAGGTCTTGTAGCATTTACTAAAAAGGACGGAACCCTTAAAGGGTGCAATGTATATATAGGTGGAGGTATGGGAAGGAACCATAATAATGATAAAACATTTGCCAGAGCTGCAGACTCTCTTGGATATGTTGACTCAGAAAATGTATTAGATCTAATTCAAGCAATTCTTGCTTTACAAAGAGATTATGGAGATAGAAAGATAAGAAAGAATGCAAGAATGAAGTATCTATTACATACTAAAGGAATTAAGTGGTTTAAAGACACATTAAAAAAACAATACTTTTCAAATAAAATTTACCCTTCCCACAGTGAACCAAAACTCAAACTCGAAAATTATTTAGGTTGGCATAAACAATCAAAGAAATCATGGTTTGTTGGTTTATCACTATTATCAGGGAGACTTAAATCTGAGAAAAAAAAGAATTTAAGAAAAATAGTGGAAAAATATAAATTAGATATTCGACTTACTCCTAATCAAGATATTATTCTATGTAATATAGGCAATTATCAAAAAAAATCTGTGCAGCAGGAATTAATATCTATAGGGTTTAAAGATATCGAAGAAATTCCAGAAATAGAAAAAAATGCCCTTGCTTGTCCAGCCCTGCCTTTATGCGGGTTAGCTATTACAGAAGCAGAAAGGTTATTTCCTGAAATCCTTAAAAGACTCAATTTTAAACTAAGGAAATTAAAAATAAAAAAGTCAATACTTATTCGAATGACAGGTTGTCCTAATGGCTGTGCACGACCTTATATGGCAGAATTAGCTTTAGTAGGTAGTGGTATAAATGAATATCAATTATGGCTAGGAGGTAGTGCTAATCTTGAAAGATTAGCAAAGCCCTATATACAAAAACTCCCAATAGATAACCTAGAGGAAATACTTGAACCATTACTAATTAATTGGAAAAGCAACTTTGAGTTTTACGATTTCGGTGATTATATTAAAGCGATTGGTGATGAAGAAGTTAACAAATTATTATCAATTGATCCATAAAAGGCTTTTTTTCTACCGGTTTTCCATGCCCAGAATTGATCTCCAAAACTAAAATGCCACCATTCATTTGGATGTTGAACAAAACCATACTTTGACATTACTGTAGATAATAAAGTTCTTCTAAAATGCCAAATAGATTCATTAGAATCTTTTTTAATCGAAGAATGATCACTATAAAAATTAGGTTTTGATTTCTCTCCAATAAAATCAATTTCACCACCCATATCAAGCGGTGTTAATCCTACTGACAAGGTCAGATCAACTGCTGAGCCTGTACTATGAGGCGGTGGTGATCCTGGGTTTAAAGAAGGAGGTGCCCAATACTTTGAGACTTCTCTTTTAATGATTAAAATTTGATCTGACAAATCATGCGACTTAGGATCTATTCCCCTAGATAAACATTCATCTTCAAAAGCTTTTTGATACATGAATGATTGAACTCTTATCGGCCTCCAAGCATCAAAAACAAGAAATGAATGAGAAGGGTTGATGCTCTTTAGAAGTAATTGAGCATTAAGTAATCTGTTTAGAACTGTTCCTCGTAATCTCCAAGGACTGGAAGATGGACCATAAGGAGCTCCAAGAGAAACGTACGGATGAGGATTAAAACAAGAAAGCTCGTTAGGAAAGTCTACGAGCGGCTCATTTAAATGAAGAATTGGTAAGTTATTCCAAATACGTGGCATTACATACTAATGTTCTGAAGTTTTACGTAAAATTTCCACAACAAGCGTGTTTTTTCCACAGTAATAGTCTCGAAGCTAAAAAATAGAAAGTTCATCAAATTACATTTCACCATACACACTGTTCATGGCAAACTTTTTTATAGTAAAAAAAATAATAATAAATTAATATAAAATATTAGCAGCTGAAAGTAATTGCTAATGCTTGACTTGTGGAACGTTATCATTTCATAACTTTGGTTTTATAAAAATTTTTAATTAAAGGATAAATAACACAATGATGTATACGGAGTTACAGAATAATCTCTTATTGAGACTGCCTGTCTCATATTTGTCACAAAAGAGACTCATTAATGTGGAAAACATACTTAATTTAATTGTGATCTCGAAACCAGCTGATTCCAATGTCTTGAAAGTTCTGTTTTAAGCATTTTGCAATTATCCAAATGAGGATCTTTTGAAATTAGTACCTCAGCAGATTTACGAGCTGCAATCAAAATTTCTTTATCATCAACAAGATTAGCTAAAACAAAATCTGGCAATCCGGACTGCTTGGTTCCTAAAGCTTGTCCAGGTCCCCTCAATCTAAGATCAGCCTCAGAAATTTCAAACCCATCCTGAGAACTTTCAAGAATAGACAACCTCTCTGAAGATAAAGGATGACTTCCAGAATTAATGAGAATACATTCAGAAGAAGCAGATCCTCTTCCCACTCTCCCTCTTAGTTGATGTAATTGGGCTAATCCAAATCGATCTGAATTGTCAATCACCATAACAGTCGCTGTTGGTACATCAATACCAACTTCAATAACAGTAGTTGAGACAAGAACACTTATTTCCTGTTTGGCAAATTTCTGAATTACTGCTTCCTTCTCAAAAGGGGCCATGCGACCATGGAGTAATCCAATGTTTAACTCAGGGAAAATATTATTAGTCAATTCATGGTAAACCTCAACAGCTGAACGTAAGTCAAGTTTTTCAGATTCATCAACAAGTGGTAAAACATAATATGCTTGAAAGCCTTTTTGTATTTCTCTTCTAATTAAATCGTATGCTCTTGATCTATTACTTGCATCAAGCACTGAAGTGATAACGGGAATACGCCCTGGAGGAAGTTCATCTATTAAACTCACATCCAAATCACCATGAACAGAGAGGGCCAATGTTCTCGGTATAGGAGTAGCAGTCATAGTTAGCAAATGAGGGTGAAGGCCTTTTTTAAGCAATAAGTTTCGTTGATTAACTCCAAAACGGTGCTGTTCATCAACTACAACAAGACCTAACCTAGAAAAAATAACTTTTTCTTCTAACAAAGCGTGAGTACCAACAATAATCTTTAAACCTCCAGAAGATAAATTATCAAAAATAACTCGTCTAGATCTTTGTGTAGTAGATCCCGTTAAAAGATCAACTGATACATTTAGATGGGGAAACCATCTACATAAATTACTATAATGTTGTTTGGCAAGAACCTCTGTAGGAGCCATTAATACTCCTTGCCAACCAAACTCTACAGCCTTAAGTAGAGATGCAATAGCAACAACTGTTTTTCCTGATCCAACATCTCCTTGAATTAATCTCCCCATGGGCTCATCTGATTTAAGATCATTTGAAACCTCATTTAATACTTTTTTTTGCGCACAAGTTAGCTCGTATGGTAGTAATTCTAAAAATTTTCCAACAAGTCCACTTTCCATAAAATCATTGTTAAAGCTTGGAGGAGTAAATTGCTTTTCCGTAATACGTTGAACTAAAAGACCAAGCTGCAAGAAGAAAAATTCGTTAAAAACTAATCTTTGTTTAGCCTTACTAAGTGAATTAGAGTTTTTTGGAAAATGAATATTACGAATCGCTGTATTCAAGGATACAAGAGAATTATCATTTATGATCGATTCTGGAATAGGATCAATAACATACTTAAGATGATTAATTATATATTGAATAATTGACAGAAATTTACGAGAGTTAAGTCCTTCAGTAAGACTATAAATAGGCACGATTTGACCAATAATATCTGATTTAATCTTAGAATTATCATTATCTAAAAGTTCAATAATAGGGTCTTTAAAACTTAAACCAAATTTATCTTCTTTGACTAAACCACTAACCGCCACTTTTAAACCAGCTAAAAAAAGTTTAGTTTGATTCCTAATGAATGAATAATTACTAAATCTCTTCCCAACAAAAAATTTAGTAACTTTTATCCTACCTGTAATGTCAGCCAAAAAGAGATCAAAAATAACCAGGTTTGGATTACGAGGACTTTTATAAATACTACATCTTCTAATGGTAGCAATTATTGTAGTATATTCTCCTGAGATGAGATTTGAAAGTCTTTTTGTATTAGAATAATCTATGTAATCTCTAGGATAGTATAGTAAAGCATCATTAACGCAATTTATATTTAATCTATTGATTAATTTGATAATTTTAGGGCCAACACCAGGAATATGAGAAATGTTACTAGACAATGACAAAAATTGTTTATCTTGTGAACTACTCAACTTCGAACTTTTAAAGACTAGTTTTGGTGAAGAAATTTGAAATTTATCCTTATATTGAATAGATAATTTGGAAATAAATTTTCTACAATCAACAACAACTCTTTTTCTTCTGCTAACATCAAAAGAAGAATATGAGTCAAATAATCTAGAAAAGTCATCTAGTTCACAAGTTACTTGTTTAGATAATTTACTTGGTCGCTCAAGCTTTAATTGCCTAGAAATAAATGACGCAAAATATTCTTTCCTACCCAATAAATTCACAAATTCCTTTTCAGACTCAAGAGTTAATGCATGCTGTATAAGCCTACACCAATTAATAATCTTAGTTCTTTGGTCGTCTATGTTTCTTAGAAATGATTTGAGTTTTTGCTAGAAGACTTAAGAATGTCTGGGCCTATATTATCAATAATCATGCGATTTCGCCAATAATGATATTTTGTTGACAAAGAAGCGAGCTGTTTTTTATATTCATTAAACTTGGTTTTGCATTTCCGTAGTTTAAAAGAATCAAATTCAAGATCTGAAGATTTAATATTTAAACAACAAATAGGAATTGAGTTATCAATCAGATTGACAGAATCAGGAAGATTTAATTTTAAAATATTGCAGGGCGCATAAGGTGTATCTAATTGTCCTGAATTAACTGCTTCAAAAATATTTGTTGGAATAAAGCTATTAATAATTCCAACACGGAGCAATTCTATATTTAAATCTTGAGACAAATTTAATAATGTTTTTGCTAATGCTTTTTCTAAATTTGAAATTAATCTAAGTAAATCAATAGGATTTGTAGGAAAGAAGTAATCATTTTTATTTGAGTCTTCCATATAAGTTAAGTCTAATTCTTCTAACTGAGGTGAATCTGAAGATACAAATGTATCGAGTATCGAAGATAAAGATCCTGGTAATATTGAGTTAGAGAAATCAGTCTGACTATCTTCTAGATCTTTTTCATGAAGCCTTGTTGATGAAATTGAAGAAAATTTATTACCATTTAAATCCTTAGTAGATATAGATTGAGATTGAATAAGAAGTGGCTGATTATAATTTATTAATGAGGTATATTCAGAGGAATTACTTATTGGTAACTCAGACTTAATTTCAAAAGACTCAAAAACATAGGCATCTGCAAATGGATCTATGAAAGAATCATTATTATCCTTATTACTAATTGAATTCTTGAATGATTGACTCTGAATATTGCTTGAATAATTAAGAAGGTGTTCTACTGTTAATAATGAACTATACTTGGATATTATTTTATCAATATTTGATTTGAATGAAGTTCTATTTATTTTGTTATTTAATGGAAGATGCTCATAGTTAGACTCTTCAATAATAGTAAGAATAGAGTTGTTGACTGTATGTGGTAATGAATCTCTAATTTGTTGTATATATAATGCGAACCACTTATAAATTCCAGAATGAATTGATCTGGATTGCATATAAATTAATTGAATCTGATCATCTGGGATAAAACCAGTTTTTGAAGATTTTTCTTTAGTCAAAATTTATTACTTAGACATTGAAGCAACTTCTGCGGCAAAATCATTTTCTTTAACTTCTATTCCTTCACCAAGGGTATATCTAGTAAATCTTCTAACCTTTATATTTTCTCCTATCTTACCTGCAACTTGCTTAACTAATTCCTCTACAGTCATAGAACTATCACGAATGAATGGTTGATCAACTAAAGATAATTCCTTTAATCTCTTCCCTATCCTTCCTTCTACAATTTTTTCTTTTATTTTATCGGGCTTCCCATCTAAATCATCCCTACCAAGTTCAATTGCTTTTTCCTTTGCTGCAATATCAGTAGGGATATCATCAACGCTGACATATTCAACATTTGGACAAGCAGCAACCTGCATAGCAATATCCTTCAACAATCCCTGAAACATCTCTCCTCTAGCTACAAAATCAGTTTCACAATTTAGCTCGAGCAGAACACCGACTCTTGATCCTGTGTGGATGTAACTTCCAATAGAACCCTCAGCAGCTACTCTTCCTGATTTCTTTTCTGCACTAGCAATACCTTTTTGGCGAAGCCACTCAATCGCTTTTTCTATATCGGCTGAAGTAGATGATAGAGCCTTTTTGCAATCCATCATTCCAGCACCAGTCTTGTCTCGCAATTCTTTAACTAGTTTGGCTGTTATGTCCGGCATTTTAATAAAAAGAATAAAGAGGTTTAATTTTATTGGGCATCATAAATGAGATAGATGGCCCACATAAGCTAAGAATTGTAGAACTAATGATTATTTATGATGTTGTGATGCAACTCGCTGATCATTTGATCCATGACGACCCTCATTGATTGCATCTGCTAGTCTTCCCAAAATCAATTGCACAGAACGAACTGCATCATCATTGCAAGGAATTGGCACCTCACATAAATCAGGGTCACAATTTGTGTCGAGCATAGATATCAAAGGTATATCAAGTTTTCTAGCCTCTAAAACAGCATTAGTTTCCCGTCTTTGATCAACCAAAACAACAACGTCTGGCAATCTTTTCATAGTTTTTAAACCACCAAGATACTTCTGAAGGCGCTCCAGCTCATGCCTTAAAACAGAGGCTTCTTTCTTCGGTCTCATGGCAATAGCCCCAGTAGATTCCATCCGTTCAAGGTCTTTTAGCCGATCTATTCTTGCCTTCATTGTCGTCCAATTAGTAAGCATTCCTCCTAGCCATCTTTGATTTACATAAGAAGAACCACATCTAGATGCTTCTTGAGCAATAACATCGGATGCCTGCTTCTTAGTACCAACAAACAAAAATCTTTTGCCACTTCTAGCAGCATTCCTAGTCCATTTGTAAGCATTATTCATGCAAACAGCTGTTTTAACTAGATCTATTATGTGTACCCCGTTACGAGCGCAATATATATATCGCGACATTTTGGGATTCCATCTTCTTGTCTGATGCCCAAAGTGTGCACCAGCTTCCATCATCTCGGAAAGACTAACAACTGCCATTTTTTAATGAGGTTTCGGGTTTGCCTCCATCTGATAGGGATACAAACACAATTAAATAAGATTTAATTAGGATTGATCACCCGAAACAATCAGATGTGCGGTATTTGATTTACCAAACAAGAATATCAAAGAATTGGACATTGGTCTAAGAAATTCCATTTCTATAAGCCTCCCGATATATTTGCCTAACATAAATCAAGTTAAGTGGCACTCTAAAAAGCTCCATTGCTATTGATGAATAACCAAAGCTGAGAAGAAATTTAATTAAAGGACGAATGAATACATGATTAAAAAGACCTCCAAGTGTAAGCACTTCCCAAAGTAATCTATGAAATATAGTAAATTGTATTATTAATCTAACTCTAAAAGAAGGATGTTTTCTATAAAAAACAAGAGCCATCTTTGCTCTCTCCTTTTCTATTCGAATTAAATTAGTTATTTGCTCAATTCTTAAAGGTGGATGCCAATGATAACCAACGGCTTTAGGACATTTAATTAATTTCACACCCATTTGTCTAAGACGTTCACCTAACTCAAGATCTTCCCATCCATAAAGTTTAAAAGCTGGATCGAAAAGTCCAGATTTTAAAAGAGTTTGTTTGTCAATAGCCACATTACCTGTTGCAAAATATGCCCAAGAAAGATCATTTAGCTTAAAACTTTCACTTTGAGGATATTCAAAATTATTTGTATTAATTACAGAACCATAAGTAAAGCAATACCTATGTTTTAGTTTGTCCCAATACTTTGAAAGGGTAATTGCATGAGCTGATAAGAAATAATTGTCTACAACCAAATCACTATCAATAAAAATAATTACATTGCCTTTAGCATTCTCTACTCCTAAATTCCTTGCAGCACCAGGGCCGGCATGTAACTGTTCTATTAATTTTAAATGAGGAAAGTTTGTCTTATTAGTGCTTAGCCAAGGTATAGTTTCATCATTAGAGCCATCATCAACTACAATAATTTCGTAATTTTCAATAATTGGATTATTTATTTGCTCTTCAAGAGCTAAAAGGCATTTCCTTAATATTGGCAAGCGATTATATGTAGGTATTACAACACTAATAAACATTTAATTAAAAATTGTTTTTATAAATATATAAG
Organism: Prochlorococcus sp. AG-432-D11; assembly: GCA_003212885.1. GTDB lineage: Bacteria > Cyanobacteriota > Cyanobacteriia > PCC-6307 > Cyanobiaceae > AG-432-D11. The sequence goes on from QCOP01000012.1 coordinate 15,219, forward strand.
AAAAGATATACACAATAATATAATTCATGTGAAATCAAACTAGTCAGCTGCACCACCATTATTTGCCGTACCAGTTACTCCATTACCAGCACCAGATCCATCTGAACGAAGTTTACGCTTTTTAAATTTCCTAGCATAAGCTCTATTCCTTTCCTGCTTTTCCTTCTTTAGGTTTCTTCGTTTTGACATAGCAGTATGTTTAAAGTACCAATAGCTTACTAAATAAAGGCCTAAATTTTTCCGTCTTCCATTTTTAATACTCGATCAGCAACATCTAATATCCTTGGATCATGTGTAACCATAAGAACAGAACAGGATTGTTCCAATGCTAATTTCTTTAACAGTGAGACTATTTCTCTACCAGTAGTACTATCCAACGCTGCTGTAGGCTCATCCGCTAAAAGAAGTTTTGGCCTAGCGGCAAGAGCTCTAGCAATAGCAACACGCTGCTTTTGCCCTCCAGATAAATCATGCGGGAGTTTTTGCATATGATCCTCTAGTCCAACTATTCTCAACCATTCTCTAGCTTTATCTCTACGTGAACGATAGGAGTAACCAACTAACAAATCAGAACCCATTTGAACATTCTGCTCAGCGGATAAACATCGCAATAAATTATGTCCTTGGAATATCATTCCAATTTGTTTTCTTAATAACTGCCGAGTTTTTCTAGATGCACTATTTAATTCCTTACCTAAAACGGAAATATATCCTTCTTCTACTTGTCTTAAAGCACCAATAAGGGTTAACAACGTAGTTTTACCGCAACCAGATGGTCCTGTTAACAAGACCACTTCACCAGGATGTATTTTCAGTGAAACAGAATAAAGAACTTGTCTCCTTATTGATTGCACTCCATACCAATGACTCAAGTCTTTAATAAGCACAGAGGGAGAATTAATACTATTATTATAAGATTTAGACTTCATTTAATCATAATTAAAAAATATCTGCTGGATCAGCGTCTATTAATCTTTTCATAGCAACACAAGCTGAACCCATACACATTATTAGTATAAGTATAAAAATCAAAAGAGCACGTTCATTATTCATCGCTACAGGAAGTTTGGTTGAATTCCTAACAAGTAAGTATAATCCTTGACCTGAAAAATATGCAGGTAAATAACCTAGTATAGCTAAAAATATTCCCTCCCTTGCAACAACTCCAAGTAAATTTTTTATACTGTATCCCATAGCCATTAATGTTGCATATTCTGGCAAGTGATCGCTAACGTCACTATAAAGTATTTGATAAACAATTACACAACCAACAATAAAACCAATGCCTGCTCCAAAAGTAAATATAAATCCTATTGCTGTGCTTGTTCGCCAATAATTCTTCTCAAACTCGATAAATTGGTCCTTAGTAAAAATTTTGACATCGTCCGGAAGATTATTTTTTAAAGAATTAGCAACTTTTAGTGGATTTGCATTTTTATTAATACGAACCAAACCAATCTCAATACTTCCTGGAGGTGTAGAAGGTAAAAGCTGTAAAAATGTTTCTCTACTAGTTATTATGTTGCCATCAGCTCCAAATGAAGGGCCTAAACTAACAAGTCCCGAAACACGTACTTTCTTTCCAGCAACCTCAGTATCTACTTTTCTACCGTTAGAGAACCATTGCTCTATAGGACCAAATTCTGGTCTGGATAAAACATCAAATAGTACTCTACCCTTGTTTTTAAGATATTCAGCCTTTAATGAGAAATCAGAATCTATCAGAAGTGACTCAGAGGGTTCAAATCCCATTGCAAGAATAGCTCTTGTTGATAATGTTTCAGGGTTTCTCCAAAGTAAAAAGTTCCAATTAACTGCCGTTGTCCCAATAACATCCTTATGAGCTCTAGTTTGAATAAGTCTTCTTTTTGGAAAACCACTCATACTTATAGAGCTCATTGAACGAGGACTCATTAAAACCAAATCTGCATTAAACAACTTATGAATAGTTACACTTGCGTCAAACAATCCATCTCTAAAACCTAATTGCATAAACATTAAAATGCCAGCAAAACATATTCCTGAAAGAGCAACAAAAAGTCTTAAAGGTTGTCGAGTCAGTAATAACCAAGCTAGAGGAATCCTTCTTTTTGAAAGAATATTCATATACTTACAAAGCGAACAAAGCTATTACCTTCATACCTGTAAATTTAGAAACCTTTAAAGATGATTCTGAATCTAGAACTACTCTAACTTTAACTACTCTTGCATCAGCATCACCAGTGGGATCAGTTGAAAGAACTTTTCTTTGATTAACTTGTGGTCTTATACGTGAAACAGTACCATATAATAAACCACTAAAACCTCCATTTTCACTTTCTAAAGTAACCTTTTGACCTAGACTTATTTTGCTAATATCAGATTCATAAACTTCAATTATTGCTTCCATATTTTTGTTAGATCCGACCTCAATAACACCTTGATTAGAAGATGGTCTTTCACCTGGAAATGTATTTATTTTAAGAATAATTCCATCAAATGGACTAAAGAGACTTGAACGTTTAAGATCAATATATAAAAGATTCAACTCGGCTTTATAAATTTCTAATGTAGAAAGAAAACCTTTGAGAGAGTCTTCTTTCTGGTCCAATAAAAGAGAAGCTGCAGCGCCTTCTTCAACTGCTTGCTGGTACCTTTTAACTTCTTGAGACTTATAAAGAATATTATCCTTAATTCCAGATATCTGAAGCTTCTTAATTTTTATATCAAGAAGAATTTGTTTTTGATTTTCAAAAACTACAAGCAACTGATCTTTCTCAACAAAGTCTCCTTCTTTAACCATTAAAGATTCAACCCTAGGAGAACTTCCAAAACCACTAAGAGGAGCTGAAAGTATTCGTTTATCTCCTGCTGGTATAAGTTGCCCAAGAGCTGCTACTGATTTAAAAACAAATTTTTCTGGAGAATTAGTTTGCAGGGGGATAGGCTTATTTTTACGACTATTAAAAAGGATGAAACATCCTATAGCTATCGCTAAGGAAAAAAGAAATTTATATAGATTCGATTTTAGAAAAGTGATGGACAATGGAAGAGTGCCTTTTCTATATATTGATCAGCCCAGCTTTTACTGAAAGCCATGGATAGAACATTCCGAGTTTTGTCATTAAGCTTCTGTCTTTGGCAATAGTACTGCTGAGCACGATACCTTTCTATTGTAGAATTAGAATGGCGCGACTGAGGCTGAACAGAAGACATATAAGATATTAGAATTGATAAATAGCTGTCAACTAAAGAGATAAAATTATTTTTTTCTACCTCTGTAATAGGAGATACAAAAGAAACAAATGGAGAAAATATGTCTCCCCAATCAGGTAAAGTTCTAACTTTAGAAAATACTGGAAGACTAAGGGAAGACAATTGATCAAATATTAATTTAGGTAGCTGCTCACTAACGGGTGATAAATCAACGATTGCTGCTGAGATATTGCTTTTATTTGCTACGATATCGACACCAAAAATTGGTATATCAAAACAGGGATCTGGGAAGAAAACGCAATGTAATATTTCTAACGAGGAACCAAATATAGCTAATTCTAAATGAATTTTTCTAAAACCTCTAGAATAATGAAACTCGTTTTCAATGGACAAATCCCCTCCTTGATAATTTCCACAAATCGTAAAAAGATCAGGATCTAATTTAAGATTATGGCAATCAGAGAGGTTTAGCCTTTTGCGGCGGATTAAAATTGATAATGACTCAAGGAACGGGTTCAGAGGTAAAATTTAACGAAACAAACAATAACAATATGCCAAAAAGGATCAGAATGGGACTTTGATTAATAACTCTGGACAACGAAATCAAGACACCCGAATTAAAAACCCTGCATCTAGATAATGGGGTAAAGTGTGTTTTTACAGAAAAACACGATTCAACCCTGACATGCATAGATTTGTGGTGTAAAGCAGGAACGCGAAACGAAAGGGCCGGTGAAGAAGGCATCGCTCATTTTCTTGAACATATGGTTTTCAAAGGAAGTAAGAAGCAAAAGGCTGGCGAATTTGACCAACAAATTGAAGCCCTAGGAGGTATTAGTAATGCAGAAACAGGGCTTGATGACGTTCATTTTTACGTAGTAGTACCAACAATAGAAATAATTGATCCACTAAATCTTTTACTAGATATAGTGCTTAATCCATCTCTTAAGAAAGATGAATTTGAGAGAGAAAAAGAAGTAATAATAGAAGAAATCGCACAATGTAATGATCTAGCAGAAGAAAAAATATATCAAAGACTATTTAATGATATATGGGGGACACACCATTACCGAAGACCAATACTTGGGAGCAAATCAAATATTGAGAATTGTACTGTAGAGAAAATGAGAAGATTTCACACTAGAAACTATCAAGCAAAAAACATTGTCCTATCAATAGCTGGAAAAATTCCAAAGGATATTAATAAAATTATTAAGGAGTCATACCTCGCAAAAATAAATCTAAAGCCAAAAGAAGCAGAAGAAATAGATAGACAAAAGCTAATTTTTAATAAAGGCCATAAAGAAATATCTTTAAAAAGACTAGAGAAAACACGATTAATAAAGGTTTGGCCGATTGATCCAGCCAATCATCAGAAATCAATAATAGCTAGTGATCTTGCAGCAACAATCATAGGAGAAGGTCGTAGAAGTAGATTAGTAGAAGAATTAAAAGAGAACTTAAAGATTGTTGAAGAAATAAATGTTGAAATTATGTCTCTTGAAGAAGGAGGTTTATTCATAATAGAAGCATCATGTGAAGAGAAAAATGTAAAAGATGTAATAACAAGAATGAATAAAATCCTAAAAGATATAAAAGATAATTCAATATCAACAAAAGAACTAGATAGAGCAAAAAGAATAATCAATAATACATACCTTTTTAGTCTAGAAAAAATATGTAATATTGCATCGCTAACGGGATACGAACTCTTATGGGGAAGAGAACAAACACTAATAAATCAGATAAAAATAACAAACCAATGTGATGCCTCATTAATTAATAATCAAATTTTAAATAGAATTAATCCAGAAAACTCTTATACATTAATAGCAAAACCAGATAAAAAATAAATGATTAAAATACAAATAGATAGTATAAAAGATAATATAAGAGGTATCTTTGTACTAAAATTGCTTATACCAAGTGGAAGCAGGCATGATCCAATGGATAAAAAAGGAATACATAATATATATAGATCTTTAATACTAAGAGGATGCGGACCATATAATAATCAAGATCTTAGTGATATAGTAGAAAGTTACGGAGCTATTCTTAACAGTGAAATATACGAGGATAATATCATAATAACACTTAAATGTGCTGAAAAAGATAAATATAAGTTAATACCAATAATAGCGTGGATGATTGAAAAACCACATTTTTCTAATGATCAAGTAGAACTAGTTAAAAATCTAGCAATAGATAGTATCAAGAAACTAAAAGAAGGTAATTCTCATGCTAGTTTTAGTACATGGAGAAATGCTGTCTATGGAACTGGGCCTTATGGGCATGACCCTCTTGGGTCTATTACAGACATAAAAAAAATTAATGTAGAGGATGTAATAGACATAATGAACAAAATAATTAAAAGAAATCTATTATTGGTAATCTCGGGTTTCAAAGCTGAAGAATCAAAAAAACAAATTAAGCAATTAGAGGCATTTAAAAACTTTGATTTTGGACACTCATCAATCAATGACGTTAAAAATAATGAATTAACTAATAAACATAAATATGTTAAACATATAGATAAGAATACAATTTTAACGACTAAACAACTAACGAAGCAAGTATCAATAATTTTTGGCACATATACTATCGCACACAATAATATGGATGATTTAGTACTGAGAATAATAGCAAGTCATCTTGGGAGTGGAATGTCAAGTATATTATTTAGAAAATTAAGGGAAATCAACCCTCTCGTTTACGAAGTTGGCGTATACTTTCCTATACGAGAATATTATTCACCTTTTATTATTAATGCTTCAACCACAAGTGAGAAAACTTCAAAAGTGTTAAATATCATTAGATCTGAATGGTTTAAAATCATAGAAAAGAAATTAAAAAGCAAAGAGCTAGATTTAGCAAAAGCTAAATACAAAGGAAATCTAGCATTAGAGACTGAAACAATTGCAGAAAGAGCTGAACGACAAGCCCTAAGGATCCACTATGATTTAGAGGCAGACAACAACGAACAAATAACAAAAAAAATAAATCTAATAACAACCAGTGATATAATAAGAGTAGCTAAGAATTATTTAAATTCTCCCTTGGTAAGTATTGCAGGTGATGAAGGAACAATTAGGGATTATAAAAATAAACATTTTACTGATTTAGCGTTAAATGATTCTCTGGAATCAAGAAAGTACCTCGCCTAAATCTTACCTCACAAATATCAAATCCTCGAATTGCAATAATTAATCCTAATTCGTCAATAGAAACAAGATCAGGTGGTCTTAGCATAGGCATTGGATCATTTGTTTTTAAATAAGGTAATGGCACTTTAAGTAAAACCTTATCGCCAACGGAGTAGGCCATAAATGTGTGAAATGAAAGTGAAAAAAGGATTTTTTAACAATCATAACTAAAATTTGTGCTTATAATTTTGATAACACTTGGGATTGTTTAAAAAAAACTTATAGAATTTAAATGATTTGATAATGCCATTGAGAAAAGCAATAATTTATTTAGGCTCTGTCATAGGACTAATATTAATAACTATTGGAGTAATGACGCCAGCCTCTCTATTAGTACCAACTCTAGAATTACAGCCCAAAATAATAGACCTAAATACAACATGGCAGATTCCAGCACTAATTATATGTTCTCTTGTTTTTGGTAGTAAAGCTGGAATAATAGCTTCAAGCTCTTATCTAACAATAGGAGTTTTCTATTTACCAATATTTCACGGAGGAGGTAGCCTTGGATATTTACTGACACCTAATTTTTCTTATTTGCTAGGGTTTATACCATCAGCATGGTTAATTGGACATATTTCAGAGACCTCAAGTGAAAAAAATATATTATATTTTACTTCATTAGCAATTCTTGGAATATTAATAATTCACTTAACAGGAATAATAGGATTAATATTTGGGGCAATAATGTCATTATGGAAAATCAATGAATTATTTAATTTAATTTCCCTATATACAATTATTCCAATCTTTAAACAAATAATTATGGCAGCACCTGCAGCCTGTATATCTACATTTTTACATAGTATATTTATTAAATGATGCTAAAAAATATGTATCAAATAATTAATTTATATTATATAAGTATATCAGTACTTTTGCTTGACCAAGTTTCGAAACAACTAATAACAAATATTAGAATAATGAATGGGAAAATTATAGTACCAGGAATAGCAAGAATACATTTAGTTCATAATTCGGGAGCAGCATTTAGCATATTAGAGAATTTCCCAAAACTTCTAGCATTAACAAGTATTATAGCTTCAATTGTTCTAATTATAATAATTGCTCTTCAGAAAAAAAAGAATCAAATATCATGGCAATACTATTCATTTTTGTTGGGAGGCTGCCTTGGCAATGGTATTGATAGGATTAGGCTCACTTATGTGACTGATTTTATAGAATTAATACCTATCAATTTTCCTATATTTAATATAGCAGATATCTCAATTAACATTGCAGTAGTATTAATTTTAATAGAAATTATAAAAAATCACTACAAATTAGATTTTAATAGATAGGTAAAAATGAAAAACAATACAGCTCTCATTTTATTATTTATAATTTTTATAACTATAACATTCATCGTAGCAGGTTTTATAGGAGCAGTTATCCATCTAGTTAATCTACCAACATTATTTCTAGCAATCATACTTATTTTAGGTATATCATATTTAAATGGATGGAATTGGTGGAAACTATTCATTCAAAAAGTTATTCTCAATAAAGAATTATTAGAGAATAAGAAAATAAATTTAAATAGGAAAGAAGCAGCTCGGAAAAGTTTAGATAGTATAGATAGGTTAATTCTAAAAATCCAGGATGATATAGCTAAAAAAGCTTTAAAAGAAGAAAAAGAAAAAATAGAAAATGAACTTCTGAGGGGAGACCTAGTAGTGGTTCTATTTGGAACAGGTTCAAGTGGTAAGACCTCTCTAATAAGAGCCCTTCTTAATGAAATTGTTGGAGAAACGGGAGCACCTATGGGACTAACTAAAAATAGTCAAACATATCGGATGTATATAAAAGGACTGCCCAGAGGAATAAAGCTAATTGATACTCCAGGTATTTTAGAATCAGGAGCTACTGGAAGGTTAAGAGAAAAACAAGCTTTAATGAATGCAAGTAAAGCAGATTTAGTTACAGTCATAATAGACAATGCACTAAGAGATATTGAATTAGAATTAATTTCAAATCTTTCATCATATGGTAAACGAATTCTTTTAGTATTAAATAAGTGCGACCTTAGAGGAGAAAATGAAGTCTATCAACTCACAAAAATATTAGAAAAACAAACTAATTCATTTATTAATAGACAAGACATTATCTCCATTTCAGCATCACCACAATCCATTCCAAGAATAGGTTATAAACCTTATCAACCAAAACCTGAAATTTCAAAATTGGTCAACCGTATAGCAAATATACTTTATCTCGAAGGAGATGAACTTCTTGCAGACAATATACTTATGCAATGCCAAGATCTAGACCAATCAGGAAGAAAACTACTAAATAATCAGCGAGAAATATTAGCTAATAAATGTATTGAAAAATACTCATGGATAAGCAGTGGTGTAGTGCTAATAAATCCTCTTCCTGGTATTGATTTGTTAGGTGTTGCAGCAATTAATACGCAAATGATTCTTGAAATGTCAAAGATATATGGCATTGAAATTACGCGATATAAAGCACAGTCATTAGCAATTTCTATAGGAAAAACAATTGGAGGTTTGGGACTAGTTAAAAGTGGAATGAGATACATAACTCCACTATTATCTTTATCAGCGCCTTCAATAATGATTAGCCAAGTTATTCAAGGTATAACTACAGCATGGCTAATTAAAATAGGCGGCGATAGTTTAAAAACATATTTTTATAGAGATCAAGATTGGGGAGATGGAGGGATTCAAGAAGTCATTCAACATCATTATAATTTGAATGCTAGAGAGAAGAATCTAAAAATCTTTATGAAAAAGGCTCTACAACGAGTAGTAGAGCCTTTGAGATCTGATAAAAAAAAGGAACTGCCACAGCGCCCAATGCCTCGGCAGGAGGGGGGAGTAAATCCATACCACGAAAATCAAGAAGAGCAGTAATAACCAAATAAATAAGACCTATTAATACAGAGAAAAAGCCTGTAACAATGGCAATGAATTTTCCACGCCTATTCGTGTCAATCATCGATTACTTGATTGAATTATTTAAAATCATAGACAAATTCTTAAGGTGAGCCTCTTTTGTATGAGGGTTCCCAAGTACTGCCTTTAAATAAAACCTGTCATTATAAATTGGTCTAGAAAGCATAAAATTGTACTTATCTATTAACAATCTCTTGGTAGAAGAGGACCAATCTAAAGAAAGTTCATGATCATAATTATTGGGAGTCATTGCGATCAAATGTAAAGGACCACTTAAAACCTTAAAAAGTTCTTGATTAATAAGTCCTTCAAAATATTCCCTTCTATTTATACTTTCAATTAATAGTTTATTTATTCCGATTTCACCAAGTTGTCTTAAACCAAGCCATAATTTAAGTATCTCGCCTGGTCTTGATCCTTGAATTCCGAATTCACATCTATTAGCATCTATATCATCTCGATTTTCAAGATAAGGAAAGGAAGATGAAAAACAATCTAATAGGTTTGATATCCTAGCTACTAATAAAACAGAAGAAGTCTTAGTAATACCTAAAATCTTTTGAGGATTTAATGTGACAGAGTCAGCTGATGATATACCTTTAACAATGCTCTTAGTATGAGATGACAAAGCAAAAACACCACCAATAGCACCATCAATATGAAGCCAAATATTATGCAATTTGCAAAATCTGACAATCTCTTCTAAAGGGTCAATGGCACCTCTAACTGTTGTACCAGCAGTAGCAACTACTGCGAAACATTTTTTTCCATCATTCCTAACTCTTAAATAGGCTTCACTTAATAAATCAAGGGACATTCTCCCTTCACTATCTGTCGGGATTTGGACAATTGAGTCCGGTCCTAATCCCATAACTCTAATTCCTCTAAAAATTGAAACGTGGGCGTCCTGACTCGTTAAGATCACAGCATTCTTATCCAAATCTAAATTTGAAAAATTACGTGCTAAAACAAGTGCCATCAAATTACTAATGCTCCCTCCACTTGCCAAAACGCCGCCTGATCCTTCTGACATCCCAATCCGATGAGCCAACCAATTACATAATTTATTTTCTAAAAGTGAAAGACTTGGCGACAATTCATAAGCAAGTAAATTATTATTCAAGCTTGCACAGACAAGGTCACCAATAATAGAAGAAGTAAGTGGTGGAGGATCCAAATGTGCTAGAGATCCAGGATGAGAAGGTTGATAAGCAGAGTCAATGATGAATTGAATATCATTTAATAGTTCGTTTTGGTTAAGTCCTTGTTCTTTTGGAGCAACATCATATAACTCATTCACCGTACGAAAAGGGCCATATTGATTCGCCTTAGAAAACCAATTACATATTTTTTCTGATGCTCTATCTAAGAACAATTTAAATCGAGGATCAAATTCATTAGGAGAAGGGAAAAAGTCCATATAGATTATCCTTAGAATATAAATAGAATTGAAAAAAATAGAAGTTTAAAAACTGTCTCAAATTGCAAAAAAATTAAAGTTAATTCCTTTTTAGCAACTATGAAAAACAAACAGCCAATAAAACTTGATCTAGAGAAAGTTGAAAAATGGATGAAATTACTCCTAAGGAGAGCAGAAGTTGTTGGGATTGAAGGAGAAGTACCTGTATCAGCAGTAATCCTAAATGAACAAGGTAGATGCATAGGTTACGGACACAATACTAGAAATAGAAAAAGTGACCCTCTTGGCCATGCAGAAATAAACGCGCTTAAACAAGCTTGTCTTGTAAAAGATGATTGGCGATTTAATGAATGTACGTTGATAGTTACATTGGAACCATGTCAAATGTGTGCAGGAGCATTAATTCAAGCAAGAATGGGACAAGTGTTTTTTGGAGCAAGAGATTATAAGAGAGGTGGACTAGGAGGGAGTATTGATTTGGCAAACCATAGAAGTGCCCACCATCATATGAAGGTTAAAGGGGGTATCCTCGAAGAAAACTCAAAAAAGATTCTGGAATCATGGTTTAAAAATAAAAGAATAGGTAATAAAGTTTTTTAATTTTTGAATTTTTTAAGTTCGGAATCAAATAGATCTAAAACCTTATTAACATTCTCCTTATTAGAGTTATATCCCATTAAGCCTATTCTCCATACTTTACCAGCCAGGTCTCCTAATCCCCCTCCAATTTCCACCCCATAATTATTTAACAAATGAAGCGAAAATGCTTTGCCATCAATACCTTCAGGAATCTTAACTGTTGTTAATGTAGGAAGCCTTAACTCACTTTTAACGTGTAATTCTAAGCCTAAATTCTCAAGACCTTTCCACAATAACTCAGCATTATTTCTATGCCGTTGCCAAGAGTTAGAAAGACCTTCCTCAGCAATTAGACGTAATGCTTCTCTCATTCCAAAATTCATATTTACAGGGGCAGTATGATGATAAATACGATCGCTTCCCCAATATTGGTTTAATAAAGAAACATCTAAATACCAATTTGGAACTTTACCAATTCTTTTATTTAATTTATCTTCAGCTCTTTTATTCATCGTAAATGGTCCTAGACCTGGAGGGCAACTCAAGCCTTTTTGACTACAGCTATAAGCAAGATCAACCTTCCATTCATCAATTAAAAGAGGTACTCCTCCAAGAGAGGTAACCGTATCAAGAAGCAGTAAACAATCATGTTTTCTACAAAGAGATCCTATTTCATCCATCGGCTGACAAACGCCAGTGGAGGTCTCTGCATGGACAAGAGCTAATATTTTTGGTTTGTGTTTTATAAGCGCAGACTCTATTTCTTGTAATGTAAATGCTTCTCCCCAACTAGCTTTAATCGTATGAACATCGGCCTTATATCTTGAGGCCATATCAACAAGCCTATTTCCAAAATAACCATTTACCCCGACAAGAAAAGAATCACCAGGCTCAACAATATTTGCAATAGTTGCTTCCATAGCAGCGCTACCAGTACCACTCATAGGGAGAGTAAGGCGATTGCTTGTTTGCCATACATATCTCAATAAACTCTGAACCTCGCCCATTAAGTCAACGTAAAATGGATCTAAATGACCAACTGGTTGAAGAGAGATAGCTTGAAGAACAGATGGATGAGAATTTGAAGGGCCCGGTCCAAGCAAAAGCCTTTCTGGGACAGAAATTGGAGGAACAGGTTCTCCCTGAAACTGTTGGACGGGAGGGAGTGCTTGTGTTGTCGTCAAAACCGAAACAAACTTTCTATAACAAAGAGCCTAAACACGTAAGGGAATAGTCGTGGCAATTAATTCAATGATTGCAACGGGTAATAACTTTTTTAGAAACAATTCTTCCAAATTTTAAGCAAATCAAAACCTTACACATAAGGAAACACTCATAAAAAGTACTTATTGATACAAAACTAGTTTTGTGTGTTCATTATTTTTATAAGGAGTAAAATTGAGAAAAAATCCACAATGGGAAAAACAGCTAACGAAGTTCTTAGACAGATTAAAGATGAGGGAATTGATCTGATTGACCTCAAATTCACTGATATTCACGGTAAGTGGCAGCATTTAACTGTAACTTCCGACATGATTGAAGAAAGTTCTTTTTCAGAAGGACTGGCCTTTGATGGCTCATCAATACGAGGATGGAAAGCAATTAATGAATCAGATATGTCAATGGTTCCTGATCCAAGTACCGCTTGGGTAGATCCCTTCTACCGCCACAAGACCCTTAGTTTAATTTGCTCAATTCAAGAGCCAAGAAGTGGGCAACCTTACTCAAGATGTCCTAGGTCACTTGCCCAAAAAGCTTTGGCTTATCTTGAAAATACAGGTTTGGCAGATGCAGCATTTTTTGGTCCAGAACCAGAATTTTTCCTATTCGATGATGTCAGATATAACTCCTCTGAAGGTAATTCTTTTTATAGCGTAGATACCATAGAGGCTCCTTGGAATACTGCAAGAGAAGAAGAAGGTGGAAACCTTGCCTACAAGATTCAATACAAAGAAGGCTACTTTCCAGTTGCTCCCAACGATACAGCCCAAGACATACGTTCAGAGATGTTGCTTCTTATGGCAGAACTAGGTATCCCAATAGAAAAACATCATCATGAAGTCGCTGGTGCAAGTCAACATGAACTAGGCATGAAGTTTGCTTCATTAATTAATGCAGCAGATAATGTCATGACTTATAAATACGTAGTTAGGAATGTAGCCAAGAAGTATGGCAAAACTGCTACTTTCATGCCTAAACCAGTTTGGAATGATAACGGCACTGGTATGCATGTTCACCAAAGTCTTTGGAAAGGCGGTCAACCTCTATTCTTTGGAGAAGGTAGTTATGCAAATTTGTCTCAAACGGCCAAGTGGTATATAGGCGGAATCCTTAAACATGCTCCATCCTTCCTAGCCTTTACAAATCCAACAACAAATAGCTACAAAAGATTAGTTCCAGGATTTGAGGCCCCAGTAAATTTAGTTTATTCACAAGGGAATAGATCAGCCGCCGTAAGAATACCTCTAACTGGTCCAAGTCCAAAAGCCAAGCGATTAGAATTTAGATCTGGAGATGCACTTGCAAATCCTTACCTTGCTTTCTCAGCAATGATGATGGCCGGTATAGATGGAATAA
>QCOP01000013.1 GCA_003212885.1 Prochlorococcus sp. AG-432-D11
TCACTTGTTCAACAAATTCATGCCCAAGACTTAATGCTTTGTCGAAATCAGAGCAAGCACCCTTCTTGTCTCCTGAATAATACTTTTCAAGTCCACGCTTATAAACCGCTTTTGCCTCCATTGGATTGATCTCAACCTCATTATTATTATCAACTTTTGCTCCTAAATCATACTTTGTTGTTGATCTTAAGTAGCGAATTAAGAAGAGAAGGCTCAATAGAGTAATTGGTATTATAAAAATTAATTTCTTATTTCTCTTAAAGTTCTTTGACTTTGAAAAAGTTGTTGATGAGTCTTTTAATTTCAAATAGAGGCTTTTAAATAATCTTTGTCCTTTGTTAAATAGACTCTCTGATGTTTTTTTGACATCCTTGATTGTTTTTTTCAGCTTCAGTGAAATTCCAAAATCTAAGGAAGTTGTTTTACCACAATATTCGCAATCTATATAACTTGAAAATTTATCCCATGTAATCGGAGCTCCACAATGTTTACATCTTACTGGTATATCTCTCATTGGCTTGGTAATGATGAACTAATATTTTTTGAACAAAAAATTGATCAATCCATTTTACTGAAACTTTAGAGAAAGTGTGTAAGCCTGTTGAAGACTGTTACTACTGAATAGGCTTTATTTTGCCTGTTTTCAGGATCATGAGACATCTCTTGGACTCATCGAAATAGGACTAATTACAGGGTTACAAGAAGCAGAAAATCGGACATCTTTTAAATCCGTGCAACTTTCAACAGAGAGAGACGCTCCCCATAAAGGTCAAGGTTTAGGTCCAGTCCAAGGTGTATTTAATCAAAATACTCAATTCTCATAGGTTCTTGCTAATGACAGGCTTAGATGAAAAAGAGAATTTTAGATGCATGAATTAAACTTTATAATCTATTAAAAAGTTCTTCTTCTTTGGTTGTATTGAGAATCCGCAGCTAAACCAGCCAAGTTGATTATTTGTTTTGCACATGCTGCAAGGCCACTCGATTGATTATGAAGTAGAGCTTTTTGCATCCCTTCTTGCAAATTAACGATCAAAGTAGCCACCATTTGGGGCCTCTCAATATTTATCTCGTCGAAGTCCTCAACGATCAAACTCATTCCAGCAGCTGTAACTCTACGCGCTTGCCTCCTAGAGATTCCATATATTTCGGCCACTTGGGACGTAACGGTTGTTGCGCTGTGACCTTTAGCAAGTAATTCAGCAGCTTTGGAATACCTTGCATCCATCTCTATTTTAGTAGCTCTCTTGCTCAAGACGTCTCTCCACTAACCTTTCCAAATTCCAAATCCAAAGCATATTGCTGTAAGTCTTTGAAAGTCATATACAAAGCAGACCCAAAAACCAACACCGATTCAGGAGCCGCTGAGTATTTTGGCAAAAGGCTAGCCACTATAAGAACTTCTCTTGAGATCATGCGGCTGTCTTGAGAATGGCTTTTCATTTATTTTGTTCATTAAGTAAACCTTTCTCTACTGCAAGATTCCCCTCAACATCCACTTCTCCTTGTAACTGAGCTATTGCCGCATGAGCCAAAAGCGCCTTCGCACCCTTTATGTTACTATTACGATGCACAATTAAGTATATTAATTAATAAGAATACTACCCTAAATTACTACTAATAACTAGTAGAGGTACCATATGCTTCTCATAAGAAAGTTAAAGATTGGGTCGCCTCATAGGCTCTTTCTTTTGTATAAAGAAATAAGAAATAAAAATTCTAGAATTTAGTTATAAACTGAATAGTTCCATAAATACTGCTATGGATATTCTGCGAACCATCCTGCGAATTACTTTGTAATAATTAGCCCTAACCCCAGTTATACCAATACACTAGAGAGAAATGTTAACTGCCTTCTAAGCAGTGGGCCTCAGGTTCGAATCCTGAACGGAGCGTTACAAAAAGCCCAGTACTACTAGCAAGTTAAAGATCAATTGCATTTGAAGTTTATTTATCTAATGCGCTTGATCAACCTGTCTTTAAAGAAAAAATAATACAAAAAAACTAGCGAATAAGAGCACTGCTTATATGTTTTTCTGAGCTAATAGTCCAAATATTTATAATCATTGTTTTTCAAACCTCTTTCTAGATACAACCGCTTTCGTGATACCACTCCAATGGATATGGATTGATTTAACGCTTTAAAAGATCAAAGAAATAATTGTTAGTCCTCCTAGGAAATAAAGAAGTGCTTGTTGTTTTTGGATTACTGTCTGTTGCTGATCGACCAGATCACAAGCAGAAGTAATCACCTTGTCCTTAGGGGACGCTTTAGTGATGTTCATTAATTTAAAAAATGCTTTTGTCAGAAGAGCCTGAAAAGATGGCCTTCCAAGCAGAAACTTTAAAAGAAATATGCAAACCTGTTGAAGATTTTCACCACCTTTTAATGAATACCCTGATCGTTTCAACTTTTAGCTGTAGTTTTGATTCTTTTAAAAAAGACGTTACTGAATTATTTCTGGAAGATATGTGCAAGGAATTTGTAACGGCCTACGAGTTTGTGAAAGTTGACGAACACAAATCCCATTTAATTATGAATGTCACTGACTTGGAAAAATTGGGAGCTGCTATGGCTGATCCAGTAGCGACGGAATGGGATAAAAAGAATAACTGCAATGACACCGTTTACAAGATTGAACTTGTTGAATAAGTAAATACTTTAATGCCGACCACACAACTTAGGCTACAATCACTGTCATACCAATAGATAACGATCGAAGAGTGGAGTTTCTTTTTTAATTACACTTTAGTCACGATTAGTTAGAGTTATCTTTTTTTATTCTCCGGGGTACGAGCAATTAAATTAGATTAACCTAGAGGTTTCAATGGGAAACAGCCATTGGAGATAACGGGGAAAAGCGGTGAAAATCCGCTGCTGTCCCGCAGCTGTGAAGTATCCAGATTCATCGATACCAGTCAGAATGCCCGCCTTATTTAACAATTCGACGAGGATCGATCTATGCGGTTTCCCTTTTTTTGGCGTAAGCAATTTCCTGCTGCTTTAGTGCCACTATTTTTTTTACTGACTTTTTCAGCTGATCCAGTGTTGGCTCATCATCCTTTTGGAATGGGCGATAGTTCTGGGTTGTCAGCTTGGCAAGCTCTTCTTAGTGGTGTCGGGCATCCATTACTTGGGCCTGATCATTTGCTTTTTTTGTTAGGCATAGCTCTTGTTGGGATCAAAAAAGCGAAGCAATGGGTGTTCCCTCTTTTAGCTGTTGGATTGGCAGGCAGTGCATTAGTACAGTTGCAGCCATTACCTGATGTACTAGCTTCCTGGGCAGAAGCTCTTGTGTCTTTATCTTTAGCGATAGAAGGATTAATTGTTCTAAATCTTTTGAGCTCAAAATGGCTGTTACCAATGTTTGCTTTACACGGCTATTTACTTGGAAGCACAATTATTGGTGCTGAGCCTACTTCACTCATAGGTTATTTCGTTGGTCTTCTTCTTGCACAAGGATCGTTACTTTTACTTGTAACAGCAACTTCTCAAAAAGTGATCAATAAATTTAATATTAATAGTCGTAATTTGTTGGCTGGAATTTGGATAGGCATAGGACTGGCATTCTCCTGGGTTGCTCTTGTTCCATAACATCTTTTAGACAATAGATGTTATGAGGAATCAAATGATACTCATCACACTAAATCTTTTTTTTGGTCACAGTTGGTCACACTAATCTTTCACCCTAAACCATTGCTATAAATGAAATTTTGAGATACTTTCGTATCAATGTAGCTGCCGCTAATAAGTTATCTTTAAATTAAAAGCTTCTAAGGTACTTTTCAGGAAAACCTGATATAGGTTATCCTAATTAGTCAAGGGAATTTTCGGGTTCTTCAGGCATTGATTCGACTATTCTTACTCCCTTAAAGATAAGCTTACCATCCTCTACCCAGCTATAATCAGGCAAAGAGAATTTGTCTAATCTTCCATGGAAAACTAATTCATTAATCCTTCCACATTGATCTGTATTATAGTAATCAATTACAGTTGTCTTATAATTATTTGCCTTGCCTTCCGTTAATGGCATCAACTCATCTTTAAGCCAAAACTCATCTGCATCAATAAATCTAAAGCGTACTGAATTATCTTTTTCCTTTGTCAAATTCAAGAGAGTTTGCTCTTCATATTTGTTAAGACACTGTGCCTTCTCTTTTTTACCTGTTTCTGAATTAGTTATCTCAGAGGGGTTGGTCGAAATCGACAATCTATAGAGCATTTTCTGTTCTCTAAGACGATATTTAACCCTTGCTTCAACATCAAATTGTTTATATTTACTATTCCTAGTGAATATCCTCTCGGAACGAACATCATTTTCATTCTTACTGACATAAATAACAGTAGGTTCTGCTTTAACATTATTTTTAACCTGATTTTTCGCATCTTCTCTTTCTTTCCTAACTTTATTTTCTGAATTCTTGTCCATTTTGACAAATCTTTTTTCTCCACCCTTTCCCTGAATCCATCCATAAATATTCCCAGTGGCATTGTCTGTATAAACTCCTAGTTTCTCAGACCGAAATTCGGTTGGCTTTTTAGGGGTACGCCCAATTCCAATCCCTCCTTCAGGTTTATTGACTAAGGAAAAGAGGAATCCACCAGCAACAAGTACTACAATTCCTTTCAAAAGAGTCTTCCGATCAGGAAAATTAGTAGCCATATTTAGTCAATTACATAACGCCTGATAAACAAGTTATCCAGATTTAGAAGGATTATTTTTAAGCTTATAAGAATGAAATACAGGGAGGTTTTAAATATCCCTTTACAAATAAATCTCTTTAGCTTTTCTTCTTGTAGCTTGATAATTAATAAAAAAGAACTTCATAATGAGATTAGGATTCGCTCCCTTTATTGTTTTTACAAGTATGATTAGTTCAATATACTTTTGTGAGCCTTCATTCTCTTCTGAGTTAAATAAATGGTCTAAAGTAAAAGCCAAAGGAGAAATTGATTCTGCTCCCGAGCTACTACAAAGCACTTGCAGAAAAAGCAATAACGCATTGCTTGGAGCGGCTATTGGTGGAGCCTTCGGCAGCAAAATAAGTCGAAACAAGGGAAGAGGTGCCATAACAGGGGCAATGGCAGGCGCAATTATTGGAAGCCTCTTTAGTAGTGGCGGTTGTGATTCCTCCGACCAAATAGTTGCTTTATCAGATCCTATTTATTTATATCCAAAATTTTGGTCATCAGTCAAAGCGCAAGGGGTTGCAGGAAGTGCGCCATTTTGAACTTTTTACTGACTTTATCTATAAAGTCTTTTTGCTTAAAATTTATAGGCTATAGTCGAGAAAAAGTTTTTGATCTTTATCACGCCCCTTGCATAAGTCTTCAAAACCTTTTTTTAAGTTGATATTTTCTGCTTTTAAAGCGTGTAATTCCGTGACTACTTCTGAAAGTATTTTTATAAGCAGGTCATAATTTATCGTTCTAGTTACAATCACTTTTTGTAGTTGATAAATAACTAATCTATTAATTAATTCTTAAAATCCTGATCAAGAGATTGGAAGAAAGCAGAAGAACGAGGAAATACATATGTAGCAAAATCATTGAAGGAGCATTGTGAATGATTGCAGAGCAACCTCTAGCTGCCAAAGAACTTCTAAGGAAGATCGAAGCTCTTGGCAATATCACAAAAAAAATCTGCTTCCTGAATGTACAAAGGAATAGTTAGGTGATAAATAAGGTGCACTTTCTGATCCAAAAAGACAGCAGGTTTAGCGATTAAAGTCATTGACCAAGGTTTGTAGAAGTTTTAATTGAAGAAATGAAAGCTAGGTGAGCTAATTTACGGTTTGTGTTCTAGCCAAGTAATAGCTAAGGCCCTTTTTTGGACAAAAAATTCGATCAAGCTAGACTAAAGACATATCGCTAAAATTCCTGAGAATTAATTTTATATCACTTAGCCAAAAAACATTTTTTTATAAGGCTTCTCAAGGATAATCTACAAAATGAGCACCAACACTTTGCTGCTAATACTTTTAGTAATAGCAGCCTACACTAATCTATATATCACTTTTAAAAGGAATCAAGGGCGGAAATAATGGTAACTATGATCAAAACGTCTAAGATCCTCTAATCATTTTCAACGAACTGCAAAAAGGAATCTAACCTCCCAATAGATTAGAGTTAGAAATAAAGCCAAAGCAAGATTAATTGAAAGAAGAATCATAAAAGTACGATGTCTATTTATAATTTTGATCATAAAAAAAACAAAAATCTATAGATCAAATATATTTCTTTATAAAAGACTTAGTTTAAAAATCATATTTAAAGAAATAAGAAAATTTTTGAAGTGAGACTAGAAATTTTTAAATTGCCTGTATCTACAAGTACTACCTATTAAAGTCATTAAAAGCATTATGGTTATACTTTATAGAAATAACTCGAATATCAAATGGTTGATCTAGGAGTTCTTCTACCAGATATAGCACCTGGATCAGGAGGACATAGAAAGGTTTTGAGCTTTTGCAATTACTTTAGCGAAAAAGGAGGAAGCGTAGAAATCGCCTTCGCCTCTGGGAAAAGCAATGATGAATTAACTAATATTGTAGAAAATAATTATTTTATCAACTGTGGGAAAATAAGAAATTACGCGCAAATACCAATTAAATGCAATAAAGCAGTTGCAACTCATTGGAGTACATCATATGAAGTTGCAGAATGGGGTGGCTGTCAAGAAAAATTTTACTTTATACAGGATTTTGAACCACTTTTCTATCCAATGTCAACTGAATATATAAAAGCGTACAATTCATACAAATTAGATTTAAAGCCTATATGTTTTGGTAAATGGATTAGAAATTTCCTACTAGATGAATTTAATATACATGCCCCTTATATTAGATTTCCAGTAAATAAA
This sequence comes from Prochlorococcus sp. AG-432-D11, assembly GCA_003212885.1. Classification (GTDB taxonomy): domain Bacteria; phylum Cyanobacteriota; class Cyanobacteriia; order PCC-6307; family Cyanobiaceae; genus AG-432-D11. The sequence continues at coordinate 6,864 of QCOP01000013.1, forward strand.
TCAATTTATAAACCCAAGTCCAATCTTCTATTTAAGAACGGATTCTTAAAAAATCATAGCGAACAACAAAGAGTACTCTTTTATGCAAGACCCTCACAGCCTAGAAGGCTATTTTCTCTAGGTATTGAAAGCTTAATTGCTTTGAATAAAATAAATAATAATATAGAAATAGCAATTTTTGGAGAAGATATTTCTGATAATTCACTACCTTCAAACATTAAGAATCTTGGCAAATTCATTGATCTAAATGAGTTAGCAAAATTATATTGCGAAGCAACATTTGGCATTGCTTTCTCTTCTACAAATCCTAGTTTAATACCATTTGAAATGTTATCATCTGGGCTACCAGTATTAGATGTTGAGACTGGCAGATCTATTCCAGATCTGGAAACATGCAAAGCTTATATAAGATGTGAGCCTAACGGATATAAGATAGCTGAACGATTGAATAATATTTTAAATACTAATAGACTACCTAAACATATGAGCAGATCAGCTACTAGATGGTCCAGAAGATTACCATCAGAGAAACAATTTTGCAAGGATGTTCTAGATAGACTAAATATTAGTATCTAAAAACCTAAACTAACCCTAAAAACATACATCATTTCATCAAACTTTTCGAATTCTAAAGGGCCAAACATGTCAGCTGGGTTTAAGAAGTTAACTCCTAATGTAAGCCTAATTGGAGAAAATTCAGAGAGCGTTGTTGAACCTGCTAATATCAAATTATCACCATTAAATTCAGTGAACAGAGCAAATCTTGGATTAAATAGAATACTAAAAGTTCCAATTGGCCCAAAAGCAAGATCGTTATCTAAGTTATTATTTCCGGTAGAAGAATCAAAATTTTCAAATTTAAAAAGGTGCAAACGTCTTTTTATCGAAAATCTGCCGGAACCAATTCCTCCATTAGCAATTAATACTGGAAAAAAATCGCTATTATTAATCCAAGCCTTTGAATATAAAGCATATAAATTACGACCTGTATCGGTTTTATTATCAAAGTGAATAATTTGTTCTCCGCCAATAGCAAATCCTGAATAGGAACCTAAAGATCTTGCAAATTTAATTCCAGAAGCAATCCCTTCGCCGACAGAAGATGTACCTCCTACAAGATCACCTGCATAAATACTTCGAATAGAAAGATTGGGAGTTAAGCTCCACTTCTTATCCTCAAAAACATTATAATGAGCCTGGAAGACACCATCCCAAGGCCTAGTAAATAGGCCTCCATTTAGCTGGCTATGACCCCTAAAAGTTAAATCGGCTCTGTAAAAATCATTCCATCTAAATCCATTAGGAACAAGCCACCCAATATCAGGTCCTATGGCCCCATTAGAAAATACAATTGATCTGTTATGTGCTGAGATCGGTCTGTCTTTTTTAATATTTTTCTCTAATGAAAAATTATGGTTTGTTTTATCTACATCCGACTCTGGAGCAATTTCCCATTGCTCATTATTAGGACTAAGTGTGGTAACTCCGTCTGAGCCAGGTTCTTCTATTACTTGCCACTGAATACCATAACTGCTAGATGAGTCACTAGGCTCAACTTTTTCCCAATTCAAATGATTGTTGGATAAGTTAATCTCTAAAGAACTTAAAGACTCAAGAGATTTGCTATTTAATATCTGAGCCTTAAAAGTACCAAATAATATGGATACAAAAGCAATAGAAGAGAATCCTACTACAGCATAAATAATAGTATAGATATTCTTGCTTTTCACTGATTAAAATTACATTAATAGCATTCATATTCATTCTTACCTCATCTCTTAAAAAGAGCTAGTCTTTTCTTGAAATAGATATATTGCGCAAACTAAATTTGCTAATGAGTTATTTTATTATTAATTAAGACTTTTCCCTTGAGGAACCTAGTAACTGGAGGAGCTGGATTTGTAGGTTCTCATTTAGTAGACAAGCTAATGAGAAAAGGAGAAGAAGTAATATGTTTAGATAATTTTCTTTCAGGTTCTAGGTTAAATCTTAGGCAATGGGATGGGCATCCAAGCTTTAAAATTATAGAGCACGATATAACTCATGAAATAGAAATAGAAGCATGTCGAATTTGGCACCTTGCTTGTCCTGCATCACCTCTACACTATCAAAAAGAACCAATAAGAACCTTAAAGACAAATTTTATTGGTACATTAAATATGTTAGAGCTTGCAAGAAAATCAAATGCAAAGTTTCTTCTAGCTAGCACGAGTGAGATTTATGGAAATCCCAAAGAGCATCCTCAAGACGAAAATTATAATGGGTCAGTGAATCCTTTCAGCGAAAGAAGTTGCTATCAAGAAGGGAAAAGGATCGCAGAGTCACTTTGTTTTGACTACCAACGGGTCCATAAAGTATCTATATGTATTGCAAGAATTTTCAATAGTTATGGTCCAAAAATGCTTGTCGATGATGGAAGAGTTATTAGCAACTTTATTTGCAATGCTTTAAACAATAAGCCACTTTGTGTTAACGGGGATGGTTCTCAAACAAGATCTTTTTGTTATATTAATGATCTAATAGAGGGACTAACTAAACTTATGGATTCTAACTATAACAAACCAATTAATTTAGGGTGTGACCAGGAGCTAAAGATCTTAGAAATTGCGAAATTAATTTCAACGAAGGTTTCTTCAAAAACTAAGATAGTATATAAGGAACTACCTCAAGATGAGCCAATGAGACGAAAACCAGATATCAATCTTGCAAAAAAAGTGCTCCAATGGGAACCTAGAACAGATATAAAAAAAGGCTTAGACTATACTATCGAATATTTTAAAAACACTTTGTAAATTAGAATTGAAATGAGTCATAAAATAAAAACAATATGCTGTATAGGAGCAGGCTATGTTGGAGGTCCAACGATGGCCGTTATCGCTAAAAAATGTCCACATATTCAAGTAATGGTCGTTGATATTAATCATGAAAGAATCTCAAGGTGGAATGATCACAACTTATGTAATCTTCCCATTTACGAACCAGGTCTAAAAGAAATCATAGAAAAGTGTAGAGGCAAAAATCTTCATTTCTCAACAGATATAGAAAGTAATATTGCAGCTGCAGACATGATTTTCATATCTGTAAATACGCCTACAAAAGTAAAAGGGCTAGGAGCAGGCCATGCCATTGACCTTAAATGGATAGATGCATCTGCTAGACAAATAGCAAAATATGCAAAAGGATACACAATAATAGTAGAAAAAAGCACTCTTCCAGTAAAAACAGCAGAAACTATAAAACAAATACTTGAAAGTTCCCATCAAAATATGGTAATTAAAGAAGAATCTAAAAAAGCTTTTTCTGTTCTCTCAAATCCTGAATTTCTAGCTGAAGGTTCAGCAATTAATGATTTGGAAAACCCTGATAGAGTTCTAATTGGAGGTAATGATAATAATGCAATAGCCTCACTAACAGAAATATATTCTAATTGGGTTAATAGAGAAAAGATTATAACTACAGATCTTTGGAGCTCAGAACTTTCTAAGTTAATTGCAAATGCCTTTCTAGCTCAAAGAATTAGTTCAATTAATTCTATATCAGCATTATGTGAATCAACTGGAGCAGATATTAACAACGTAGCTCTTGCGATCGGTTCTGACAAAAGAATTGGGAAATACTTCTTACAATCAGGTCCTGGCTTTGGAGGAAGTTGTTTCAGAAAGGATATTTTAAATCTTGTATATATTTGCAAGCATTATGGCCTTAAAGAAGTAGCAGCATATTGGCAACAAGTAATTGATATAAATAATTGGCAGCAAAAACGTATCTCAAATATTATTATAGAAAAACTATTTGGGACAATTTCAGGAAAAAAAATTGGAATCTTAGGGTTTTCCTTTAAGGCAAATACAAATGATACAAGAGATTCACCAAGTATACATATTTGTAAGGAACTTATTGAAGAAGGAGGCTGTTTAGCTATCTATGATCCAAAAGTCATCCCAGAGCAGATAGAAATAGACCTTTCAATTAAACAAACTAAGAGCAAAAAAGATTCAGAAGGATCTTGGTATTTTTCTCGATCAGTTCTTGATAGTGCAAAAGATGCAGATGCATTATTAATTATTACTGAATGGGATGAGTTTAAAAAACTTAATTGGGAAGAAATCTCAAACGCAATGAGACCTCCTTCATGGCTATTTGATACAAGAGGTATTACAAATATCTATGAAGCAAGAAAAAATGGAATTAATACATGGAGAGTTGGAAATTAAACAAATGAAAGGTCTCCTAGATAGAAATTTTTTCGAACTTATTAAGCTTTAAATTTCATTTTTTATCTACTTATATCCATTAGGATTGGAAAGTTGCCACCTCCAACCATCGATACAACTTGAATTAAGAGTACGCTTTGCATACCAGTTCATTTCTCTCTTGGCTAAGGATATATCAGCGTAGTTAACTGCTACATCTCCTTTACGTCTATCAACAATCTCATAGGGAATTTTTTTATCTGTAGCAACCTCAAAAGCATTTATAACCTCAAAAACAGAGTATCCCCTACCTGTGCCAAGATTAACTTTAAATATTTGAGGTTGATTTTTCTCTAAATAATTAAGAGCACACAAATGTCCCTCTGCAAGATCCATGACATGAATATAATCTCTAATTGGAGTGCCATCAGGAGTATTCCAGTCGGCACCAAAAATCCTAAGAAGACTTTCTCGTCCAATTGCTACTTGACTTACAAAAGGAAACAGATTATCCGGAATACCAAGTGGATCCTCTCCAATTAATCCACTAGGATGAGCTCCTACTGGATTAAAGTATCTCAAACATGCCACCTTTAAAGGGTATAAATTACTATAAAAGGCATCAGATAGCATCTGCTCAACTGATGCCTTTGAAGTGCCATATGGATTGATGGGTTTAATATCTGCTGATTCAGAAATAGGCATTTGTTGGGATGAACCATATATTGTTGCACTACTACTAAAAACTAATGTATAGCAATCATGATCTTGCATAATATCAAGTAAAATCCTTGTTCCATTTACATTTACATCCCAATATTTCAGAGGTTCAGTAATAGATTCACTCACAGACTTTAGGCCAGCAAAATGAATTACTGCATCAATAGGCATACCTTTTTCTTTTGAATTCTTAAAAACATCCTGCAATAAAGAAAAATTTCTTATATCTCCTTTAACCAAACTAAGTCTTTCTCCAAAATCATTAATCCCAGAAAGTTCCAAAACTCTTGACAAAGATTTAGATGAACTATTAATTAAGGAATCAAATACAATAAGATTATAGCCAGCTTCAAGCAATACTAAACATGTATGGCTTCCAATAAATCCAGCACCTCCTGTAACAAGAATATTTTTCAAAAACTAAAAAAAGCTCTTCTGAAAATCTATCATATTTCCGAAAAATGAAAGGAGATCCTCAAGTTCCACTACAGCAAAAGGAATCAAGCTTTAGAGCCAATTCCTTGAGATCTTAAAACGAATAAAAATCTTTATACCATTTTGAGAACTTCATAAGTCCATTTTCTATAGAAGTCTTAGGCCTAAATCCAATCCAATCTTCAAGCAAATTGGTTTCTGCAGCAGTAGAGGGAACATCTCCAGGTTGAATTGGTTGTAAATCCTTGATTGCTTTAACTCCTAAGTACTTTTCTAAGACTTCAATGAAATATAAGAGCTCAATGGACTGGCTATTTCCAATATTGAAAATTCTATGCGGCGCCAATGAAGTCGCAGCATTTGGATTTAAAGTATCGAAATGATTGTCAGAGAAAGGAATTTTAAAACAACACCTAGTAACTGCTTCAACAATATCTTCTATATAAGTAAAGTCTCTTTTCATCTTTCCATAATTAAAAACTTTAATTGGTTCTCTACCAAGAATTGCCCTAGCAAAAAGCATTGGAGCCATATCTGGTCTTCCCCATGGGCCATAGACAGTAAAAAAACGTAGTCCCGTGGAAGGGATGTCAAACAGATGGCTATAAGAATGTGCCATTAATTCATTTGCTTTCTTAGTTGCCGCATAAAGACTTACGGGATGGTTGACCTGGTCAGACTCGCAGAATGGAAGTTTCTGATTACCTCCATAAACAGAACTACTTGAAGCATATAAAAAATGCTCAATGTCACTATATCTACTAACTTCAAGAAGGTTCGAGAAACCTACTAAGTTGCTCTGAATATATGCTGATGGATTCTCTAAAGAATATCTCACACCAGCTTGAGCTGCCAAATTCACGACTATTCTTGGAGAGTGATCTCGAAAAATATTGTTCAATTTTTCTCGATCTTCCAAAGAATTAAAAAAGAATTTCCAAGATCCAGTTTTAGATGAGAGGTTCTTTTGAATTTCTGTTAACCTAGCCTTCTTTAATTTTTGATCATAATAAGAATTCAGATTATCAATACCAATGACATCCTCATTGATACTCACAAGCTTTTGAACCAAAGCTGCCCCTATAAAGCCTGCAGCACCAGTTACGAGAATAGGTCTCTTAGGACAAACCATCTAGACCTAAGATTAAGAATATTTTTTGATATTACATTAAATATCTTTTTGAACAAAATTTTTTACTGTTCAAAATCTCTTGAACTTGACAAGCAGATTTTCTTATAGACTAGTACTTTCAACTATCCCTATATAGTATGATATGTGATCATTAATGAAAAGGTACTTCTAAGGTCTCTACTAATTCATTCATCGCTCTAAAAAAATAGTAGCTTCCTTTTATAACCTTTACTTAAATTACTAACACAATTATTATTTTGTTTCTAAATAATTAATGGATATTTCATCAACAAGAAAAATTGCATTGATTACTGGTATAACAGGCCAAGATGGTAGTTATCTTGCAGAACTTCTTCTAGAGAAAGATTATGAAGTACATGGAATAAAAAGAAGAGCAAGCAGCTTCAATACATCTAGAATTGATCATTTATATCAAGATCCTCATGAGAAAGAGCCTAATCTAATCCTTCATTATGGAGATCTAACAGATAGTACAAATTTAATTAGAATTATTCAGCAAGTACAACCTGATGAGATTTATAATTTAGGAGCACAAAGTCATGTTGCAGTTAGCTTTGAGTCTCCTGAATATACTGCTAATAGTGATGCATTAGGAACTCTCAGAATACTTGAAGCAGTTAGAATTCTAGGCCTAACACAAAAAACAAAAATCTATCAAGCTAGTACTAGTGAATTATATGGTCAAGTTCAAGAAATCCCACAACGAGAATTAACACCCTTCTATCCTCGTAGTCCCTATGGGGTAGCAAAGCTATATGCATATTGGATAACCGTTAACTATAGAGAAGCCTATGGCATGTATGCATGCAATGGAATTCTTTTTAATCATGAGAGTCCCAGAAGAGGCGAAACTTTTGTAACAAGGAAGATTACTCGAGGCATTTCCAGAATAGATGCAGGTTTGGACTCGTGCCTTTATATGGGAAACCTTGATGCTCAAAGAGACTGGGGACATGCAAAAGACTACGTCATGATGCAATGGCTAATGCTCCAACAAGAAAAGCCAGAAGATTATGTCATTGCCACAGGGCGTCAAGAAAGTGTTCGGACATTTATCGAATTAGCTTCTAAAGCAGTTGGATGGGGGAAAGGAGAGAGCTCAGGAATTGCATGGGAGGGATCAGGAGTTACTGAAATAGGAAGAAGAAAAGACAATGGAGAAATTGTTGTTCGTATTGACCCCCATTATTTTAGGCCTACGGAAGTTGAAACACTTTTAGGAGATCCTAAAAAAGCAAGAGAAAAGCTAGGCTGGACCCCTTCTACTTCACTTGAAGAATTAATCGAAGAAATGATCACGATCGATAAACAAGAGGCAAAAAAAGAAGCATATTTAAAACAGAAAGGGTTTTCAGTATTAGATTCAATTGAGAATTCACAAATCAGTCCCAAGTCCAAAAATTCTTGAATCAACAATCTGCATAAGGAATCTCTACCAGATAGTATTCCTAAAGATGTAGGATATTTTTCAAAAGAGCTCACAACCATTAGCGCATTAACCCTTGACTAAAAAAGACTCAAAATCAGGCTTATCAAATCGGAATTTCATTAGTGATTTAGACAATAGTGAAATTGACATAGGTAAAAACATAAACCTTTTAGTACGAAACAAGGTTTTAATAGGATCTATTGCATCAACGGGACTCTTCATTGGCTTAATTATCGGAAATGTTAAACAAACAATCTGGCAAGGAGAATTTAAAATCTTAGTTTCAAAAAATCAATCCTCTATGGGCTTTGGAGCAGGCTCTACGGCAAGTCAGTTTATTCAAAATAATAATCAAATACTAGGGCAACTTGGCATACAAACTAATGCTGAACAAAATATAAAAACAGAAGTAGAAGTCTTGAAAACACCATCAGTGATGAAACCAGTATTTGACTTTATAAAAAACAAGAAAATAGAAACAGGTGAAGAAGGAAAGAACTGGAGGTATAGAGACTGGGTAAAGGAATCATTTAAAATAAATATCCCAAAAGGTACTTCTATTCTAGAAATAACTTATCAAGATACTTCTAGAGATCTGATTATTCCAGTACTAAATAAGATATCTTCTGCCTACCAAGGATATTCCAGAAAAGATAGAAGCAGAAGTATCACAAAAGGATTAAAATACCTTGAAAAACAAATAGAGGTTTATAGAGAAAAAAGTCTCAGTGCTTCCTCTAAAGTTCAAGAGTATGCTTTAGAGAATGACTTAAGTTTCTCCCAAACACAATCTTCTTTGGGTGGGAAAAGTAATTTTGCACTAGGCGTAGACTCCAATCCAGATGACTTATCCAATCTTGAATATCTGAGAATTTCTTCTCGTAACAGAATAAGGAATATTGATGAATATATAGGGATGCTTGATGGCTTGCAACCCAACTCAGAGCAAATAGTTTCAATAGCTTCAGGTTTTTATTCTACTAATAAAATTACTTCATTAATTTTAGATGAGCTAATGGCAAATAATTCAGTCATAGCAACTAAACTTGCTTACTTTACAGAAGAAGATCCCATGATTAAAAGATTAAAGAAGAAAAAATTATATCTCATTAAATCTCTCAATAATGAATTAAGATCACATCTTATTGCAAATAAAGAGGCTGCTATATCTCTACTAAATACATCTAATAGGCCAAAAGATGTTTTAATTAAGTTTAGAGAGCTAACAAAAGAAGCTCAAAGAGATGAAGCGACACTACTTCAACTTGAAGGCTCTAAAAGAATACTTGCATTAGAGGAAGCCAGAATAGACGATCCTTGGGAGTTGATTACCCAACCGATTCTTCTAGATCAACCTGTTGGCCCTCGAAAGAAAAGGATTCTGGCTTTAGGATTACTTTTTGGAGGTTTTGCCGGTTATGGACTTGCATTGGTAAAAGAAAAGAAAAGTCAGCTTATTTATGAAACAAAAGAGATTGAAAGTCTCCTAGACTACCCCTTGCTACTTAATTTAAAGACCAGTTTGCAAAGCAAGTGGGATGAATCTCTTGGATTGTTAGTTGATGGCGTAGCCAAAAAAGATATAAATGGCTCCCTTGCTCTTCTCCCAATAGGTGATACTTCTAAAATAGACATCGAAATTTTCAAACTAAAGTTAAAAAAGGCGCTTGGTGGGAACAGCCTAATTACAACTACAAATCTAGTTGAAGCTAAAAAAGCTTCTCAACAAATAATTGTAACTAGCCCAGGGATTTGTACTGCTGATCAAATTAAAGATTTTAAGAACAATCTTGCTCTCCAAGGCAAGCCAGTTCTAGGCTATATAGTCATTGAGGATATATAATAAAATCAGCACTTATCCTAGTGCAATTCAATAATATTATGAAAAACTACTTACTCAAAAAAATTATATTATCTAGTTCTCTAATATTTGGACTAGTACTTTTACCTAATTTAAATGCAGAAGAAACCAACGATAAAACTTTACCCTTAAAGAACCAAAGCTTGAACAAAAATTACTTAAAACAGATTCCCAGAAATGATTACATACTTGGCGCAGGTGACTCAATACTAGTTACTGTAAGTAGATCCTTACCTGAATTAACTAATGTTCATACTATCGATGGAGATGGAACAGTTTATCTTCCACGACTACACAGAACATATGTTTCAGGTCTAACTATCAATGAACTAAATAACCTACTAAATGAATCATATAAAAGATTTATTATAGAACCTGAAGTTGAAGTCCAAGTAGCTACATATAGACCTGTTCGAGTATATGTCGATGGAGAAGTTGAAAATCCAGGAATGTATACACTTCCCGGTGCATTTCTAATAAATGAGAACCCTGAAGTTCTTGTTAACAGGAACAATTCCATTTTACTTACACAGGAAAAAATAACTAAAGAAGATGAATTTGATCCTTCGAAAGAACGTAGATTTTCTTTAGGGCAAGAGCTTATAGAAAATCCTAGTAATTTTCTCCAGTCTGAGTCTCTACCTAATAACCTGACATCATCAACATATTTCTTTCCCACAGTATTTGATGCAATTAGAAGAAGTAGTGGTATAACAATGTCATCTGATTTAGAAAATGTAGAAGTTATTAGAAAAAATTCAATCTCGAATGGTGGAGGAAGCAAAAAGACAACCATAAATTTTCTAAGTTCCCTTGGCGAAGATTCAGGAAAAGATCAAAACATAAGAATATATGACGGAGATATTATAAAAGTAAAAAAACTAGATACCCCTCTTACAGAACAACTTTCTAAAGCCATTAAATCAAACCTTAATCCAAGATTTATTAATGTATTCGTTTCAGGTCGAGTTTCCGAGCCTGGAAGAGTCACAGTAACTAAATCAAGCACTCTTACAGAAGCCATCGATATGGCTGGAGGAACAAAAATCCTAAAGGGACCTATAAAATTTATAAGATATAATCAAGATGGCTCAATAGATAAAAGACAATTTGCATTTCGTCGTAATAGCAAAAGGGGGTCACACAAAAACCCTTACTTGAAATCTGGTGATTTAATATTTGTTGGGAAAAGTGCTTACAATGTTGCAAGCGAGGTGATTAAAGATATTACCGCTCCATTCGTTGGTATTTACTCAACATATAAAATCTTTAATTAGTTAGCTGCCTTTATTAGGACGCCATTCGGGTACTAATTCTGATAATAATTCGAGAGACTTTGACAAATCATTTTTAGATAGAAGATCTTGTAAATGCTTAATGCTTGGCCAAAGTACATTCTGAGGGATAGATTTTTCGCGAGCTCTAAATATCAATGGATGAATAGTAGGCTCTGAATCTGCATCGATCAATAGTTCTTCATATAATTTCTCTCCTGGTCGCAAACCAGTAGTAACAATAGATATATCTCCATCAGGATTTTCAGCATTTTTAATTGATAAACCACTCAATAAAATCATTTGCTCAGCCAAGTCTATAATTTTTACAGGTTCTCCCATATCCAAAAGGAACAAATCTCCACCTTTAGCTAATACAGAAGCTTGAAGAACTAATTGAGCCGCTTCTGGGATAGTCATAAAATATCTAACTATATCAATATCGGTAATAGTAATAGGACCTCCTTCTTCAATCTGTTTTCTAAAAAGAGGTACAACTGAACCAGAAGAACCAAGCACGTTACCAAAACGAACCATTGTAAATACTGTATTATCTATTTCTGGTTCATTCGAATTAATTTTTTTTTCTGAAGATTTTTCAGAAAAACCTTGGATTATTAACTCAGATAATCTTTTAGTTGCTCCCATAATATTTGTAGGTCTAACAGCCTTATCCGTGGATATTAAAACAACTTTTTGCACATCTGCTTCTGAGGCTGCCTGACAAACAAAGTAGGTAGAGAAAACATTATTATAAATAGAAGATAATGGATTTGACTCAACAAGGGGTACATGTTTATATGCTGCTGCATGATAAACACTATGTACCCTATTTTCATGAAAGATTTGGAGAAGATCTGAGAAATTGGTTGTGTTACACAAAAGAGCAACAATTAAAGTACTGTTATTTTTAATTGTTGAAAGTTCTCTATGTATTTCATAAAGATTGAATTCCGAAAAATCGATTAATATAAGTTTTTTGGGATTATTTTTTATAATTTGTCTTGATAATTCTCTCCCAATAGATCCCCCTGCCCCAGTAACGCAAATACATAAATCTGAAATTCCTGAAGAAACCAAATCAATATTAGGAGGCATAGATTCCCTACCTAATAAATCTTCAATTTCAACTTTTTTCAAGGTACTTATACTAGCCTTTCCCGAAGTTATATCTTCTAAAGAGGGTATATTAAAAACTGGAATACCATAAGCCTGCAAATCAGTTAATATTTTAAGACGTCTTGTTCTAGATAAGGAAGGAACTGCAAAGAGAACTTTATCAATCTTATGCTTTGATTTCTTTAAAATACTTGGAGATTTAATAATTACTCCATCAAGAGTTTGATCCCAAAGATAAGGAGCGTCATCAACAAAAAATTTTATCTTGCAACTGCCAGAAAACTTCAAACTAGCACAAAGTTGAGCTCCTGCAGCACCAGCCCCATAAATAGCGACTCGAGGCTTAGTACTCCTACTACTAATATATTCAAGGAGTAAATCTCTCAGAAGGATCCTCATTGAAGAGGAAAGAGAGTTAATGCATATCCAAAATAAGATTAAATTCTTAGGAGAAAAAATCTCTAAAGCAAAATTAATATTATAAATATATAAAAATACAATAAGTAAAGTATTTCTAATACATATCTCATAAAAAGACTTAGATCCTATATAACGTGTAAGATTTCTATATTGTCCTGTAACAATATAAATAAACAGCCCTACTATACAAACTACTAGTAGATGATAGGCAAATCCAGATAAATAAAAAGCTGAAATTGAATTAAAGAAATTTTCATCTCCAGTTATATCACCTAAAGATATTATATTTAAAGATAATATGATTAATAATATATCTAATACTCCTAATAAAGCTCTTCTGGCAAGCAAAAAAAGCTTCTTATTTTCTGTTACGAATGAACTAAGAGAAAGCAATTTTTGCAAATTTGAATAGGTCCATAATAATTTATAGACGAAACTATCACAAATTCCATAAAAAAGCAATCACACTTTATAATCGAAAAGCAATTAATTAGTTATGAAAGGGATAAGCGATTTTGAATTCCAAAAAAACTCCTAATAAGCAAATACACGCTAAAGTAACTAGTAGATAAGGTAATCCAAATAAAAAATAAGCTAGGGATAACATAATACAAGAAAATACATATATTGAAGAAACTAGTGAATGGGACAGACCAGCTTGAACAAGCCTTTGATACAAATGTAATCTATGAGGAGAAAAAATAGATTGGCTAGCTAGAAATCGCCTAATTAATGTCAATAATGCGTCAAGCAATAAAGGAGCACAAAATAAAGTTAGGGAGAAAAAATCAGCCAAATTTGTTGTATTAAAAAGGCAGTATGAAAACATAGCCCCTAAATAGGTACTACCAACATCACCCATAAATAGTTTTGCTGGATGCCAGTTAAGAACAAAAAAACCAATGAGAGAACCTATTAAAGGTATTAAATATAAAGGGGTTAAAAACTGAGCTGAAAATAATGCCACAATCATACATCCACTTACCAAACCATCTATTCCATCAGTAAAATTAATGAAATTTATTAAAGAAATAGAAAAAATAACTGCTACAAACAAAAAAAGAATTAAAAAAAGATTAAAAAACTGATTATATAAGGAATGAACTAAAGGAGAAGAAAATACTATACATGTAGAAGTAATGAATTGTATAAAAAATCGATATTTCGAACTAATATCATAAATATCATCTAAAAAACCTATAGAAGATAAAGGTATAAAAAAAAGCTTGAAAAGAGAGCCATTAAGTACAGATGAAATTATATCAATGACTACAAAAACTATTCCCCCAGAAGTTGGAGTAGCCGAAACGTGCGAACTTCTACTATTAGGAATATCAATCGCTAAATCTTTTAGGCGTCGAAACGCTAAAGAAGTAAATAAATATGAAATAACTGAAAAAATAAGTAGGTTTAAAATCATTAGATTTTAAATTCAGTAGATTGAATTAATTGATTAAAATCAACTGAATTTCTCTTTAAAAAGTCAAAATTACCATAACTAAGCAATCTCCCATTAGATATTAAATAAATGACATCGCAATTTTTAATAGTAGAAATCCTATGAGCAATTGATATTAAAGTAATATTCCTATTGTTTCTTAGCCTATCTACAATAGCTTTTTCAGTAATTGGATCTAATGAACTTGTCGCCTCATCCAAAATTAAATAGCTAGGACGAAGATAAAGAGCTCTGGCGATTCCAAGCCTTTGCCTTTGACCTCCACTTAATCGAATACCATTCTCACCAACCAAAGTATTATAACCATCATGCAAGCTATCAATAAAGGCGTGAAGTTGAACTTCATCGGCAACAGATCGCACGAGATTCTCATCTATTAAGTGATCAGGTATACCAATCGCAATATTCTTAGATATCGAAGTATCACTTAAATAGATTGTTTGAGGAACATGAGCAATATTGTCATACCATCTTCTAAGGGTCTTTGGATTACTTAGTGATTCGCCATCTAATAGCACATTCCCTTCAGTTGGCTTCAATAAGCCAAGTAGTATATTTAAAGCGGTTGATTTCCCTCCTCCAGTAGGACCTACAATGCCAATAGATTGGCCTTGTTCGATAGATAGAGAAAGAGAATGAAGAACATTTACAGAATTATCATAGGAAAAGGTGACACTAGACAAGGAAACATTTTTAATAGGATTTTTATCTTGTAGATTCAAAGTATGAGCAGAATCGAAAGGTAAATCAAAATTTGGTTGATTAAGCAATTCAAGAATTCCTATTAATACATGCCTATTTGAACGCAAAGTAACTATGGAACCATAAAATTGCTGAATAGTGGGTAGTAACCTCTGAAAACCAAGAGCAACAACACCAAGAACTACAAAGATCTCTGAGGTTCGATTAAAACGAAAAAACAAAAGTGCACATAGTGCTATCAATGAGATAGCAGAGCCTTCTATACAATACCTAGGAGCTGTAGACAACAAACTAATTTGTACATTAAGAAGTCTAAGCGGCTTATCGATTTTATTATATATAGAAGTATAGATATCATATAAGCCTCGAATAATTATGTCCTTAATAGAGCCAAAAGATTCTGTCTGATGCTTTAAAAGATCCTTAGTATATATATCATTGAGTTTACTTATTCGATTGATACGTTTTCTAAAAGCTAATATTAATAGAATATATGTAATAAAGAAAAAGAATACTAAGGAAAAAGTTACTAAAGGGTAAAGAGAGAACAGAGTAAGTAAAATTGCTGTTGAAAGCAAAGTCGATGAGATAATTGCAAGTATGGGTTGCAGAACCCCTCCGATCAAAATATTTACATAGGTTAATTTAGTAATAATCTCAGTAGACTTACTAGAGATTTGCAATTGATAAGGCTGCCTTATTGAAAGATTGTAAGAACGCAAACTAAGCTTATTCCCAACAATTGCTGCAAGTTTTCTCTCTTTATATAAATATATAATACGAAATATTGCTGTTAAAATAGCAGCGAATATAACAAAAAAACCTAACAAATAAACAAGAGTTGTGTATTCATTAATCTTAAAAAATGAAGAGACTACCTTGCCATAAAAACTATCATTAATAGAAGTAGGTGAAACTAAAGATGCTAAGAATGGAGCTAAAAATAATATTGTAGATGTTTCTAACAGGGAAGAAATTAATGAAAGTATTAAAACAGTAAAAAAACCTCTTCGGGAATTAAAATCTAATTGCTTATATAGCAGAGATATAAGTTTAAAAGTTGAGAGTCCATGAAAATTCATTCTATTTGTTCTTTATAGCTTTTAAAGAGAATAACCAATACTACTATAATAGTATTATCTATGTCCCTGTAAAGTTTTAAACATATCGTCTAAGACATAAAAGATTCAATCAGGCCTACAGTTTGATTGAAAGGTTGTTCCCAACCAGTTTCATTACGAAATAGACCATTGCTAATAACTAGGTCTTGGAAAAATTGAGAGTATAGCTTTGAATTTATAATAGGGTTTTTTAAGAAATGTTTTAGAAAAAAAGACCCATTGAACAGAGCAGGAGACTTTAACGAGGAAGCATAAGCCAAAGAGAATAAAGATGAAATTTGGATATTTTCATTATCTGACAGAAGAAAAACTCTACCATCTACAGAAGAAGAAGTTAATATTAGAGAAATTGCCGAGCAAAAGTTCCTTACTCCTAATAAACTCCTGCTAGATGTGTTCCCTTCGAAAGGCAGGTATGAAGGGTAATTAGATACAAAAGACTTTAGCTTCAAAAGATTTCCCTTCATTCCTGGTCCATAAATCAATGATGGTCTAACAATTACGAAGGGTATATTAGAAAACTTTAAACTTTTTATTAAAGTTAATTCTGCCTGAAACTTACTGTGAGTATATAAGTTTGTAATCTTTATTGGAGATGCTTCTGAAATAAATCCATCCTTAGGACTAAAGGCTCCATGAACCCCTGCAGTACTAATATATATCAACTTATTAATATTTGATTTAATGGCTAGTTCAGAAAGAATTTCAGTAAGTTTAATATTAATTTTATAAGTATATAATTTAGATTTGTGATCGGCTTTATATTTAGAATGAGCTATTGAAGCTGTATGGATAATATAATTAGGAGACAAATTAAGAAATTCAGTCTGTCCCTCTGAAGTAAACAAACTTTCTGTTCTCAACCACTTGATTAAGGGATCAACTGGTTTATTTCTAGAAATAGATAAAATATCATAATCAAACTTTAAATACTTTAGAAGATTAGACCCCAAGAATCCAGATGAACCTACTATTGCAATTATTTTCTTACGCTTAGGAAGAATAGTCATTCTAATAGAGAATATTAGAGACAAGCTTTGAATATTTGTCTTTTGTAGAATTATAAGACAAATTCTTCTGATAATACTTAATACCATTATCAGAGAATTTTCTTAATATATCAAAGTTATTGTATACTTTAAAAATAAATGTAGTAATTCCTTTAATGTCACCATTTAGGAAGCACCGTCCTGAATTAGATTTGTAAATTAAATCACTAACATCAGAAGCAGGGCCAATATATAGAATTGGTACTCCCCTAGCTAAAAGTCCTAAAGCTTTACTCGGAACGACCAGTCCCTCGTATCCAGGCCTAATTGAAACAATAGATAAATTCGATAATCTAAAAAAGTCGTTTAGTTCTTTGTTAGGTATAAGATCTCTAAGAATAAATTGATCTCGAATTGCATGATTATTTATTAATCTATAATAATATTCCCTACGTCTACCATTACAAGCAAGAAAAAAACTAAGATTATTAATTTCATTGTGCAAACTATAAGAAACATTTATTATAGTATCAAGCTCATGAGCAGCTCCAATATTTCCAGAATAACTAATGACAAATTTATCCATTAGATTTAATTTTTTTTCAAGAAGATTTGTTGTCGAATTATTAATACTTAAATTACCTGTCGCCCAATTAGAAATCACATGTATTTTATTAGAATCAATTCCCTTAGCTACAATAAATTTCTTCATTATAGGTCCCAAGGCCACTAAAGAATTTGCTGAACGATAAGAGGTATTAAAAATATTCTCTAATATCCCAAAAAAAATACGCACAAGAAAAGAATTTGAAGCAATTGACCTCTTAAGCACTTCAGGATACAAATCCATAGCAATTATTAATAATGGTTTGCGTCTAACAAAAGATGCTATTGCAGCTGAAATAATGATAGGAGGGGGATTTGTTTGAACAATAATTAAATCTAATTGCTTTAATGTTAAGAGTTTTATTAAACTATCAAGAGAAAGAATAAGGGAATTAATAGTCTTAGAAAAAATAAATTTTCTGGGTAAGGAATCAATCAATCTTAATATTGTTATTTGAGAAGAAGGGATATACTTAGAATTATTCTCTGGCGATATATAAGGGCGGGATCCGCAAATTACCTTAATATTTATAGGAAGTACAGTCAAAGCCTCCACTATCCCCTGAGTTATTTCCGCTCCATTCCATCCTTCAGGGTGAAAATATTGTTCGACATAACAAACAGTTTTTGAAGCTTTGCCGAGACTCATGAAGAATCTATTTATAGAAGCTTAGTATATAGTTGTTTCGTTAAATTCGCACATTTCCTCCAGGTAAAATCTAGGGCATAATCTTGGGCTATCCGCAGACTCTCGGAAGAAGGAGGGTTATTTATAACATCCTCAATAGAATGGTAAATTTGAGATGACGAGCCTCTATCAACATAACGAGCATATTTGCCGGCTATTTCAATAGAAGAAGGTATTCGAGTACATAGAACAGGAGAGGCGCATTGCATAGCTTCTATAATAGGGAAACCAAACCCTTCATACATTGAGGGATACACTGTTAAAAGTGTATTGCTATATAATTGAGAAAGCTCGAGATGATTTGGAGTAACGAACGAAATTTTCCCATTATTAAAATCATTAATGAAAGGATAAATATACTCATTCCTTGAAAGTGGAGGCCCAGCACAAATCAATCGAAGGTCATTATATTTCTTACTGAGTTCCTGGAATGCCGTAAAAAGATAATTAAAACCCTTATAATGAGCCCTAGAACCAACATATAAAACAAATGGATACTTTAAGGAGAATCTAGCTTTTATATCATTTAGTTTAGGCTGACTTATAAAATTCGAACCATGATATATAACACTAATTTTTTCTGATCTAATTCTAGGATATATTCTTAATATATCATCCTTAGTAGAATGTGAAACAGCAATAATATGATCACAACTTTTAATTGCAAATTCCTTTAAATGAATATAAAGAAGTCTTTTTAAACGATATGAATGATCAAAATATTGTGGGTATAACTCATGTATCATATCATGAATTGTAATAACTGTTGGGCTTTTTATTAAAGGGAGAAATGGATTTCTATAGTATGTTGCATGATAAATAAAAGGTTTAGAATTCTGATAAGAAGCTAATAATGGGAGGCTAAAAGACTTGACAATAGAAGATATATTGCAAGCCTTATCTACAATATTAGATTTATTAGAAGGATATAAAGAATTATATTTTTTAGAATTTTGGTGCAATTCAATAGCATCTGAGTCATATTCTAAATAATCAATTAGATTCGCAAAATAATTCCTAATCCCTCCAAACTTCTGAAGGTAAAAAATATCATTATCATAAATAATAGAAGGTTTTAATGTCATATTTAAGAATGAAAAATTAATCTAAACAAAGGAACATTATTGAATCCTTGCTTAAAAGACCTAATTAAAGATAACAAAATAGAAAATGCTATAATTTGAATGCCTTTTAAGAGAGAGCGATTGCTGAAACGAAAATAAGTAAGCGCATGAAAAGTATGATTAAAAACAAGCAAAGGATGATGCCTAAAAAGGCTACTTCGCCTAACAAGATAGGATAAATACCAAATTGGTCTTTTTTTTATGTTCATATCATTTAGTCTCTTAGTAATAGTAAGTAAACCTTGATTATTTCGTTTTGATTTATTTGAATATCTATCATCTACTGAGTGAAAGATAAGAGGCAAATCGATAAAAGCAAATTTCATTCTATGTTGAGCCATTGTAATATAGAAGTGATAGTCTTCCCATCGAGTACTAGAAAATCCACTTAACTCTAGAAAAGAACGCCTATTTAAAGTGACAGAGCTTAAAACAATTTGGTTGCCTTTACTAAGCATTTCAGATACAGAATAACTTTTATAAGTTGAAGAAAATCTTTTTATAGGCTTGGGATCCCCAAAAGCGCTAAGAAAGCCAGACGTATGAACAAGGTCATAGCTTAATTTACTCATAGAAAGAAAATCATTTACTTTCGAAATATAATAAGGATGATAAAAATCATCAGAATCAAGAAAACTAATATATTCTGTTTTAGCTATTGATGCTGCATAGTTTCTAGGTACACTTGGCTTCCCACTATTCTTAGTTCTATAGAATTTTAAATTTAAACAATCACAATAAGGGGAAACTGTAGGTTCCAAAGAACATTCAGAGCCATCATCAACAACGATTACTTCGAAATCAGTACAAATTTGAGAAACCAAAGAATCGAGAGATCTCCTTAATAAGTCAGGATGATTGAACGCGGGTATAATTACTGTAGTTAGCATAATTTATGCCTCAAAGAATTACTACTGGAATTTTTGAGGATAGTCCAATATCAGAAAGTCGTTCTGAGTTATCATTAGTCCATTCATGAGGAATAATTAGCTTAATTAGTTTTTTTCTATAATAGGAGAAAAGACTTGCAGCAATAGAGAAAGAACTATTTGCTGCAACAACAATAGAAGCATGCGACATCAACAACAAGTCATAAATGGGATCATTAGACTCCATAAATATAAACTC
>QCOP01000014.1 GCA_003212885.1 Prochlorococcus sp. AG-432-D11
TGACGCAAAAGAAAATTTATTAATCATCAAATAAAAAGTATTTCTCGAAAAATATCCAAACTATTAATTAGGAAGGGAGAGAGTCAAGACTAAATCTATATCCTTGTTGCCTAACTGTTGTAATACCGCCTCCATCGCCCAATCCAGCTTGCTCGAGTTTTCTCCTCAAGGTTAATACCTGAGTATCAACTGACCTTGGTCCGCCACTAAAAGGAGGCCATGCCATCCTCAAAAGCTCATGACGACTACGAACCATACCAGGAGGCATTAATAATGCACAAAGCAATGCAAATTCACGTGGACTTAATTCAACAGGTTTTTCTCTAAGAGTGACCTGCCTAAGTAATAAATGGACCTCAAGCGGACCAACTGTAACTCTTTCTTGAAGGCCTATCCTGCCCCTTTTTAGCAAGGTTCTACAACGCGCAGCTAATTCCTCAAGGCCAAAGGGCTTTCTCATAACATCATCTGCACCTTCATTTAAAAGACTTACTAAAGGCTCAACACCTGTTCTTGCAGTAAGAATAATAACTGGACAACCTAACTGTTCTGCTAAAACAAGTGCTGAACTATGGTCTAGCAATTCGGCTGAAACTAGAAGATCTGGAGACTGCTCTCTACATAAATCTATTGCTTCCTGGGCAGAACCGACAGCTGCTGCTAAATGACCATCTTGGCGAAGCCTTTGAACTAAAACAGTTCTTAGAGTTGGATGAGGTTCAACAACCAACACCTTGGCTGGACTTTGAGATGGTGCAGAGGTCAGCGTACCCAAGGAATTACTTAGAATACTTTGATCTTCTGCTAGAAGGTCTGAGGACGTTGTCACAAATAATCACCACGGGTCACTAAAATAGCAAAATGACATCACAATCATTCGAAGATCCAGAATCTATCAAACATTTTCAATCCATGTGCGATGCGTGTCAGCAGTTAATCATGCATCACCATAGCCCTTGCGAGCTCAAGCTTTATGTTGACGGTTATTCGCATGCATTAAGAAAAACGCAAAGACTGAGTATAAGAGACCAGGAAAAACTTGAAACACTTATAAATACTTGGGTAAACGATCCATCAAGCTTTATAGGCCCTGATGGAGATATAAATAGAATATATTTTCAATAATTGGTCAAAATTGTATTTAAAAAGTTTTCTAAGAAGCCAGAGCGATTTCTAACTTTTCTCTAAGTTCGCATGAGTTATACATTTCTATCAAAATATCTGAACCTCCAAGAAATTCTCCTTTCAAATAAACCTGAGGAATAGTTGGCCAATTAGAAAATTCTTTTATACCCTGCCTAATTTCCATATCGGAAAGAACATCAAAAGTTTCAAAACTCATACCTAAAGAGTTCAATATCTGAACAACATTATTTGAAAAACCACATTGAGGCATTAATTTTGTACCTTTCATAAAAACCAAAATTGGATTTGAGTTAATCAAAGTCTCAATTCGAGATTTAGTGTCTTGTTCCATTTTTAAAGTCCCTAGCTAGGCTGTGAGGTAGAGAGAGCTAATGCATGTATAGCATCATTAGCAAGCTCTTCTTTAAGAGCTTGATAAACCAATTGATGCTGTTTAACAAGTGGCAACCCTTTAAATGCCTTTGAAATAACATTTACTTGCAGGTGGTCACCCCCTCCATTCAAATCCTCTACACTAACTTGTGCGTCAGGAATCTCTTGTTGTATCAAAGATTATCTTTTCATCAATTCTATTAATAAACTCTGGCCTAAATGTTTCTTCTAATACTTTATTAATTTCTTCCTTAACGAGCTTTTCATTTAATCCTTTGTTTCTATATCTTATTATTGATTCACTGCCTAAGTTGCTTGTTAGTATAATTATAGTATTTTTAAAGTTAACCATTCTCCCTTTGCTATCAGTTAAAATACCTTCATCTAAGAGCTGTAAAAGTATATTCAAAACGTCTGGATGAGCTTTTTCTAGTTCATCAAATAGGATTACTGAGTAAGGATTTTTCCTTATAGATTCAGTTAGTTGTCCTCCACTTTCAAAACCTATATATCCTGGAGGAGCGCCAATGAGTCTACTTACTGAGTGCTTTTCCATATACTCGGACATATCCAATCTAATGATTGACTTTTCATTGTCAAATAGTTCCTGAGCAAGTGCTTTAGATAATTCAGTTTTCCCTACTCCTGTTGGTCCAAGAAAAAGAAAACTTGCTATAGGGCGAGAGGGATCACTCAATCCAGTCCTTGACCTTTGTATTGCATTTGTAATTGCTAAAACTGCTTGCTCTTGTCCTATTACTCTTTTTAGCAGAGATTGTTCAAGGTTAATTAGTTTTTCAACCTCTGTTCTAGCCATCTTTTTAATTGGTATAGATGTCCATTTTGATACAACTTCTGCTATATCATTTTCTGTTACTTCTTCCCTTAGTAAGTTTTTTTCATTATCTTCATTTTCTTTCTCTAATCGTATTTCTTTTTCATCTAATTGGTTCTGAAGATCTCTTAGTGTTCCATATTCTAATTTTGCTGCTTTGTTTAGATCATAATCTCGTTTCGCTTTTTCTATCTCTAGTTGAACATTTTTGATCTTTTCTTTGATTAATGATATTTGATTAATTGATTGCTTTTCCTTCTTCCATTGTGTGTTTAAATATTCTTGATGGCTCAAATTAACTTTTAACTCATCTTCTATTTTGATAAGTCTATTTTTACTATCAAGATTTGATTCTCGTTTAAGAGATAATTTTTCCATTTGAAGCTGTATTATTTTTCTATCTATTTCATCAATTTCTTCTGGTTTAGAAGTTATTTCCATCTTCAGCTTTGATGCTGATTCATCAATAAGGTCAATTGCTTTATCGGGTAAGAACCTTTCTGTTATATAGCGATTACTTAGAGTGGCTGCTGCTATAAGGGCATTATCACTAATTCTTACACCATGATGAAGTTCATACCGTTCCTTAAGCCCTCTAAGAATTGAAATTGTGTCTTCTACAGAAGGCTGATCTACTAGAACTTTTTGAAACCTTCTTTCCAATGCAGGGTCCTTCTCAATATAGTTTCGATGTTCGTTTATGGTTGTTGCCCCAATACATCTAAGTTCTCCCCTTGCTAGCATTGGCTTTAATAGGTTACTTGCGTCCATAGATCCACCAGTTGCACCTGCCCCTACAACAGTATGAATTTCGTCAATAAACAATATTATTTGACCATTCGATTCTGTTACTTCCTTTAAAACAGTTTTTAATCGCTCTTCAAAGTCACCACGATATTTTGCACCTGCAATTAATGCACCCATGTCAAGGGCAATTAACTGTCTTCCATATAAAGCCGATGGAATATCCTCGTTAATTATTCGCTGAGCTAAACCCTCAACAATTGCAGTTTTTCCTACTCCAGGTTCTCCTATAAGAACCGGATTGTTTTTGGTCCTTCTGCTAAGTATTTGTATTGTTCTTCTGATTTCATCATCTCGACCAATTACTGGATCCAGTTTTCCTTCTTTTGCTTCTTCAGTAAGATCACGCCCGTATCGAATTAATATTTCATATTTATTTTCAGGGTTTTGATCTGTGATCTTTTGATGACCTCGAATGTCTTTTATGACTTGTAGTAATCTTGTTCTATCTAGATTTATATTTGGAAGTAAGTTCTTCAAATACTTTTCGTCAGAGGCAAGTGCTAGTAAGATATGTTCAATTGAAATGAAGTTGTCATCTAAAGAGTTACACTCTTCTTGAGACCTTTCTAAAATCTTATTAATACTCTTGCCAATAAATATAGTATCTTGTGCTGTATTCATTTTTACTTTTTCTTCTAATTGATTATTTATTAATGACTTTATTTGAGGGATAGAGATTTCAGATTTTTCAAGAATTTTACAAAATAGATTGTTATTGCTAACTAGTTCTAATAATAGATGTTCCACTTCTAAGTACTGATGGTAATTATTTTTAGCCCTTTCTTGTGCATTAATAATTGATGTCCAAGCAGACTCAGTAAATTTATTGGGAGTTAGTTGCATGGTTATTTATTTATTAACTTTATCTATTTTGCAACAAATAAATTATTTTTTGATCGGGTTAACCGAATAAAAATTGGTCGGTTTGGACTAATATCAAAAAAACTATATTAAAAATGTAAGTTATTAATTGTGTTTTTATAGGATTTATTCTACTGACTTTATACCATCATCTGTATCCCTTCATGATAATTCTTTTTCTTTTATATTTTTTTCAGTAACTCTAAATGAATTACTTTCAACCAGATCTAAAATTTTTTCAAGTTCTTTACTTTTTTTAAGTTATCCTTAAGCAATCACTTCTGTTTAATGCTGTTACAATAGTATTGAATTCATTTAATGATATTCACTCTGAAGATAATAAATATAATAAAGCAAAAAAAAACCATAAGAATTAATTCTTATGGTTTTTTTTTGTAAAGATAAATTGATTAATTTACAACTACTTTCCCTACCATTCCAGCACCTCTATGGGGCTCGCAATAGTAATCATATGTTCCTGAAGCATTAAATGTTTCTGTCCAGGATTCACCAGGTGCAAAAGCTAGATCTGGATGACTAAGCTCTTCATGACCTTCAAAAACTGCATTATGTGGAGCAAGTTTATTATTCACAAATTTAACTGAGTCGCCAGTTGATATGTTGACTGTGCTTGGCTCAAAAGCAAGCATTCCAGCATCAGTACCAAGTTTAACTTCGACAGTTTTAGCATTTACAGCAGAAGGGCCAAAACTTAAAACGAGTAGTAAAGCCAATCCCGTTGCAAATAATGAACGAATGAATGAAATCATTTAATTCTTTGTTTCTCTGTTTATTTTACCTTTTTTTTGCGTTTTTTGCTTTTAGGTAAGGCAGAAACATTAAGAACATCATTTAGAGTTTTTGCGAAGCTTCTGCCACCAAAGTTCTCTGGATTGGTTACTGGTTGGTGGGTAAAGTGTCTTTGCT
The DNA here is from genome assembly GCA_003212885.1 of Prochlorococcus sp. AG-432-D11. Lineage (GTDB taxonomy): Bacteria > Cyanobacteriota > Cyanobacteriia > PCC-6307 > Cyanobiaceae > AG-432-D11. Next base: position 4,949 of record QCOP01000014.1, read on the forward strand.
TGATCATGAAGCGGTCCCACTTTGTTAACTTTATTGGAAGAATTTGTATTAGAAACTTTACGAGACAAGGGGATAGGGGCAATGAAGGTTTTCTCTTCATGCCTTTCCACCTTAAAAGTGATGAAATGGCATCGTCAATTGATATTGGAGCTTGGCCAAGAACTAGTTTTGGTATTTCATTGGAAATTGTCTTTTGAATTAATTGCTTATTTGATGTACATAATATTCCGCAGATGTAAGCTATATCAGCAGCATGGATGAAGTGAAAAGTAGAATAACCTTTAAACCATCTCGCAATCCAAAGCCATTTAGATGCCTCAATAAGCCCTGAAGTTAAATAGCTGGTGGGAAAAATATCTGATTGATTTACTTTTCCACCAAAAACTAATGTTGGAAATACAGCTATTATTTTGTTTGATAGTGGATGCTTTTGGAGTTGTTTAAAGCAAATTGCTTTTGTTTGTATATATTCTGTACCATGGTTAAAAGCTTCTGGGATGGGCTCTAATTTTTTGTTTAATATACTCGCTGTAGAAAAATAAATTATGCGTTTTATAGTCTGGTAGTTTAAAAATGAAAGAATATTTTTTACAGCTAAAACATTTACCTTATAGGCCCTTTCAGGGTCACCCCAGGCTGTTGCTGTGTGAATTAAATGGGTGACATTTTGAAGAGTAGATGAAAATTTCTCGGCCTCTCTTAGATCACCTTTTATGATTTTAATTCTTGGGTCATCGCAATTAATTGATTTTATTTTTGTTGGATCTCTTACCCATAGCAACAGATTCGCGTTTGAATTCTTAAATAGCCAATGCACTATGTATTGACCTACACAACCACTTGCTCCAGTAATTAGTATTAGATCTTTACTCAAGTTCAATTTATAAATGAGTTAATGTTTTTACTTGTTTCAAAAAATACCCTTGCATTTTCTTCTGGAGTTCCTGGGAGGATTCCATGACCGAGATTTAAGATATATCTCCTACCTTGGGCTTTTTTTACAGTATCGATAATTCTATCTTTAATCATTTTAGGAGTCCCAAACAATATTCCAGGGTCAACATTTCCTTGAATTCCAATGTTAGTTGGTATCCGTTTGCAGCCATCCTCCATGTCGACAGTCCAGTCTAGTGAGATAAAATCAACACCAGTTGATGCCATTCTTTCTAAGACTCCCGCACTTCCTGAAATATATAGAATTACTGGTGTATCAGGATGAGTCTCTTTTAAAAGATCAATTACTTTTTTTTGATAGGGTCCAGCAAAAACATCGTAATCTGTAGGACTTAATTGACCTGCCCATGAATCAAACATTTGAACAACTTGAGCACCAGAATCAATTTGATATCTCAAATAGTTAGCTATTGATGTTGCAAAATGATCAAGAAGTTTATGCAACAGAGAAGGGTTTTTAAATGCCATTTCCTTTATTACAGAATAGTTTTTACTGCTTCTCCCTTCTACGACATATGCAGCAAGTGTCCATGGTGCTCCAACAAAACCTAGAACAGTTGCTTTATTACCTACGCTTTCTCGGAGTCTCCCTAGCACTTCTCCAACAAAAGAAAGATTATTTTTTGGTTCTAGAATTTTCAGAGAATCAACTTGGCTTTTTTCTCTAATAGGATTTTGAATTAGTGGCCCTTTGCTTTCGACTATGTCGAAGTCGATGCCCATGCCAGGAAGAGGAGTAAGGATGTCTGAAAAAAGAATTACACCATCTGGCTGAAATTCTCTAAATGGTTGCATTGAAATTTCATATGACAAGTCAGGATTTTCAGAACGTTCTCTAAAGCTTGGATGCTTATCTCTCAACTTCCTATATACACTCATGTATCTTCCTGCTTGTCTCATCATCCAGACAGGAGGACGATCTACTTTTTCTCCGCGTGCAGCGCGTAAAAGTAAAGGTAGTGATTCAGTCATTTGTCATACTTAATCCAATTGAAAAACATACTTGACCAAGTAGACAAAAAGTCAAAAATATCGAAATAAATTTCATCTTCTTCACACCCTATGAGATTTTTGACGTTTCTGTAATTAAAAGTTCAAATTAAAATATTATTTTTTCTGGGTAATTTTTTCTTCATATTTAAATACCAGTACGGAGAGAGCGGGAAGTGAAATATCAAGAGAATTTTCATAATCGTGAATATTCCATTTCTCAGTTATTTTGCCTCCCATATTGCCCATATTTGATCCACCATACTTTTTGGCATCTGAATTAAATATCTCTTTATAAAATCCTTCAACAGGAACCCCTATTCTGTAGTTTGGATGACTCTCTGGGGTGAAGTTAGCAACTATTACTAACCATTCCCCTCCTTCCTTTTCTCTTCTCATAAAACTTATAACAGAGTTTTTATTATCTTTGCAGTCAATCCATTGAAATCCATATTCATCAAAGTCTCCTTTCCATAGTGCTGGTTGAGACTTATAAAGAACATTTAGATCATCAATTAATTTTTGGATACCTTTGTGAGGCTGGTAGTCTAGTAAATCCCATTGGAGGTCGTCCCAGACATTCCATTCTTGTCTTTGACCAAACTCCATACCCATAAATATTGTTTTCTTTCCAGGATGTGTCCACATGTAGGAAAGTAGTGATCGTGTATTTGCGTACTTTCTCCAATCATCTCCTGGCATTTTGTGCAGAAGATGACTTTTTCCATGAACAACTTCATCATGGCTAAGTGCAAGCATGAAGTTTTCGGTATAGTTATAGCAAATTGAAAAAGTTACATTATTTTGGTGAAATTGTCTAAACCAAGGATCAATTTCAAAATAGTCAAGCATATCGTGCATCCAACCCATATTCCATTTCAGATTAAAACCTAATCCATTTGAACTCGTTGGTTTTGTTACTCCAGGCCAAGTGGTTGATTCTTCTGCTATTGATAATGCTCCTGGGTAATGTTCAAATAAAACATGGTTAGCTTGTTGAAGAAACTTTACTGCTTCAAAGTTTTCATTGCCCCCATTTTCATTTGGAATCCATTCACCTTCTGGTCTTAAATAGTCTTTATAAAGCATTGATGCAACTGCATCCACTCTAATGCCATCAATATGGAATTGTTCAAACCAATATATTAGATTTGCAACCAAAAAATTACGAACTTCATTTCTGCTGTAATTGAAAATTAACGTTCCCCATTCTTTGTGCTCTCCAATTCTTGGATCTGAATGTTCGTAAAGATGTGAACCGTCAAAATATGCCAATCCATGAGAATCCTTTGGGAAGTGTCCAGGTACCCAGTCTAGGATTACTCCAATCCCTTCTTCATGACATTTGTCAATAAAAGCTCTGAACTCATTTGGAGAACCATATCTGGTTGTAGGTGCATACCATCCAGTTACTTGATACCCCCAAGATCCATCGAAAGGATGCTCAGATATTGGCATTAACTCAATATGAGTAAAGCCTCTTTCTTTAACGTACGGAATAAGCTTTTTAGTGAGTTCTGGATATGTAAGTAGCCTTGTTCCAGGCTTTAGATCAGCAGCTGGAACTGGTGATCGAGCGTTATTATTCTCATCTATATAAGGTTCTTCCGATGATGAATGCATCCAACTTCCTAAATGCATCTCATAAACTGATATTGGCTTATTCAATTGGTCAGAAGAGTCTCTGTCATTGATCCATTTTTTATCTGTCCAGTTGAAATTGTTTATTTGAGAAACTATTGAACTTTGAAGTGGTCTTACTTCGTGCCTAAAACCATATGGATCAGCTTTTTCATAGCAGTGTCCTTCATTGCTCCTGATTTCAAATTTGTATAGATTGCCTTCTTCGACTCCTGGAATAAATAATTCCCATATCCCTCCTAATCTTTTTTGCATTGGGTGGTGTCTTCCATCCCATGAGTTCATCTCACCAATTACAGATACGCTTCTTGCATTTGGAGCCCATAGACAAAACATTACTCCTGACTTTGAATCTTGCTCAACAAGATGAGCACCCATTTTTTCCCAAATATGGTGATGATTGCCTTCTGCAAAAAGATGCCTATCAATTTCTCCCATCCACTCTTGTCTAAATGACCAAGGGTCATATTGAACATGTTCTATCTTTCCCCTATTTACCTTGACTTTGTAGTTGTTTCCAGGATTTTTAGTCACCACTGTTTCAAAAATCCAAGGGTGATTTTGATTAGTTAAGGAAAGTTCTTTGTTTTCAAGAATTAATGAAACAGAATCTGCTTCAGGCATCCAAATTCTTATAATCCATTCCTTATTTAATGGCTGAGGACCTAAAATCCCAAAAGGATTGTCATGCTTGCATTCTGCGAGATTTCTTCCTTCTTTTGCCATCCAGTCAAAGTTTGTGCTGGTGGACATCATTGAAAAGCGGATTGAACAAGGAGCTTAAATGATGAAGGTATATTTTGTGGTCTCATATAGACAGAATTGGTAAGAATTTAAGCTTTGAGTTATTTAACCTTAATGAGATACTTGTAATCGAAGCTTCGGAAGAAGGCGGTCCTGAAAAGGCTGACTCATTTCCAGGATTTATACCTATTGCTGGCCAAGCTGCTCCTGAAAGAGAGATTCTTAGTCGTGTGCCTTTTGCTATTGTTGCAAAAATTGGCTGAAGTTTAATTTCTAAATTTTTGTATGACATTGCACCTTGGCCTCTAATTCTTAGAAAACCTGTTGAAATTTGATTTACCTTGCTTGAATCGATATTAACGATTGATAGAGATGCACATAAATCAAATCCCTTTTGATCAGATTTAGCTTGAATTTCAATTTTTGGGATACCTTTTAAAGATAAAGTGTTCTCTTGTGGCGAACTTGTAAAAGTAGCAACGTCTCTTCGTTTATCTAATAGAGTTCTATCAGCTTGTCCAGGACTTTGGCTAAGATGTCCACCAATTGCAGGGACTGGCCTCCAAGGGTCATGAACAATTTCAAGAGAAGAAATGATGCTATGAGGATTATCTGACAAAACACCATCGTGAACATCACAATTTTTTAAATTTCTACACCCTAAATAGAATAAATGATGGTTAAGATCATAATCATATGAAGAGTCTCCCCATTTATTTGATGTGATATTCCAAAATTTTGATTTATTACTATTAATATTGATTGAGGAATTATCCTGATTTAGTTTTTTTAAATTTTGATTAAAAAAATTTAACTGTATATCTTTAACTTCATTCCACCAATTTAGGTGAGTTGCAGGCCCAATATGTATTTCTGGATTGCCTCCTATTGACTTTGCTTTCTTATATATATCAATAATTCCGTTCAAATGAGGGTCCCACCATCCACCTATAAGCAGCATTGGCTTTTTAAGCCAGCTTGTTAATGGTTCATATGTTTTCCAGTTATTTGATTTATGTTCTGATTTATAAAACCAATTAATTACCATCCCTTCTGGATCAAATCGTTCAAGAAGTTCAACCCCTTTAATTAAGTAATTACCATTATCTAATGACTCACGTATTTCATTCCAGCCTATTTGATTACCTTCCCGTCGAAGTTTTTGAGCTGCTAATTGCAATCCCCAAGAAATCCCTATATGCCACCAAAAAGCATTTCCTTCCATACACCAATGATCTTTTTCACTAAGACCGGTCATTGCTGGTGCTAGGCAGTCAGGAGGAGAGCAATCGTTCTCTGCTAAAAGTTGAGTTAAACCTTGATAAGAAAAGCCATAAGTTCCTATGCGACCATTGCATTCTGGAAGGGATCTGATCCATTGCATCGATTGGGTTGTATCTTTTGATTCCTGTTGAAACCCTTGAAAGATGCCAGTAGATTCTCCTTGGCCTCGAACATCTTGAACTACAACAAGAAATCCATGAGAAGCCCACCATTTTGGATGAGGATAAACTAATGAAGATGCTATTGCTTTTGAGTATGGTTGCCTCATAAGCAACACAGGCCAAGGCCCTAGTCCTACTGGTTTCCAAAGTCTTGAAACAAGCTTTACTCCATCAGTAAGAGTAAGAGTTTTATCTTCCCAGTCTAGAGAATTCAATTTTTTTATGTGACGTCAGGACAATGAATACCAATTACGTATATCGAGAGGATTTCTGCTTCAGTAGGAGTGATGTTTTTATTTGTGCTTATTTGGGATATTGCTGTTTCTGAACTGGCAGAGATACCATTACTGTTCAGATCTCTAAAATTAGTACACATTGCCATTGCCTCTTGGGGATTATTTTTAACGCCTTCAAGAATATTAGATTGTGCAATTGCATAGATATTAGGACTTAAAAGTCCTAATATTAATAACTTCAGTAACCACATTGATTCTAGTGCATCTTTTATATTCTAATTTAAATTTCTAAATAGACATCTCTTTTTAAGTTAAAAAGTTATTTTTGTTATCTGCTTTGCTGAATTAATAAGTCTTTGGGCATTTTTGGTGCTTAATGGTTGAGATATGTCAGTACCTAAATTCCTATGAAGTCGACTTGTTCTATTTAATAGCTCTTGCGTGTTTAATCTTGCCAGGGCTTCTATTGAGGAAATCCCGGAATGAATCAATAAAGCTGCTTCTTCTTGTTTGATATTAAGTTTGCAAATAAGTGATGCCATACATCTAAGGTGTTTTAGGTTTCGCAAGGTTCCACAGCCTTTTTTACAGAGTAATAAGATATCTTCTTCAGTTAAAGCCTCTAAATGTTCCCAGTTGTTGATTCCTCTATTAGATAAATTATCTTCTTCAAAGCGAAAACTTAAAGGAAATTTTTGGAAGTTATGAATAGCTTTCATAAGTAAATTCTTCTATATATAGTTGATTTTTTTCCAGTTAATTAAGATTGCCTTCCAAAATAATGGTTTGATTTGGATCACTAGTAGTTTTATCCAAAAAAGTTGTTTCTTCGATATCAGTAGGAATTTCTTCCAAAAAAGTTGTTTCTTCGATATCAGTAGGAATTTCTTTCAAAAAAGTCAATTCTTCGCTATTAGCAGGAATTTCTTCTACGAAAATTGTTTTTGAATTCATAGTATCTCTTAAAACCTTACCAAGAATCACAGGTTTACTTATACCATCGCCAACTTTTTCAAGTTTTCTTAATCGAATATCTACTAATGCACCATTTCGGCCACCACCTTTTAGGTTTTGAGCTATTTGTTCAAGGGTTGGGATAATGGCTGTTTCTGGGAAATCATTTTCTGCCTGCGCAATTACAATATCCCTACCATTGTCATAAACAATTGGAGCATAGACTGCTCCTTCTATAATTTTGGGAGGCAAATAACTTTGTTCAAAAGCAAGACAACTACCAGAAACTAAAAAAGTGAAAATTGTTGCACCTACCAAGCGAAACCTGAATCCCCATTTAAATAAAAAAGAAATGAGAGTAAGAAAACTTAGAACAATTCCTGCCCAAGCAAGCCATTTTGCAAGTTGGGGTAAGAATTGGGTGATTGACATTAATTCCTTAGTTGAATACTTATAGTTATAGTTCGATTACTCCCCTACAGCTCAAAAAAAATTATGGGAGTAAAGCACGAACTCTCCAAGTTTAGAAGATGGACTTTCTCTGGAGGTCTAGTTTTTGTAGTTGGATATATTTTTTATTTTTCAGCAGATAGGTTGCTTAGTTCAGTTTTAGAAAAACATTCTAGGTTTTTTGAAGAATCAATTGCCAATGCTTTAGGCCACCCTACCAAACTTGGTCCATATCAAGGTTTAAGATCTTGGGGACTCTCGATTGGACCATCTGTTATTTCCAAGGGCAAAAAGGATGGTTCTAATATTTTTATCGAAGAGACCAACGTAAAATTCGCACCTATCAGATCTTTTATCAACCTAAGACCTGTCTTATTAATTGAGCCCAAAAATTCAATCATTAACTTGGTTCAAAATCAAAATGGACAATTTTGGGTAACTGGAGAAGGTAAAGGAAAAACAACAACAACTCTAGAAATAAGGATTCGAACTATTAATCCGGTTCAGCTTTCAGTTAACTCTTCTTCAAAAAAAATCTATACCAATATAAATGCTTCTTTTGTTCCATCTCAAAAAAAAGTTTATGGTGAATTTAATTTTAATTTTCCTGATAAAGGATCAATTAGATTGTCCGGACATTCTTATTTTAATTCTTTGAATTTTGATGGTATTACTTCATTTTCTAATTTTTCACTTGGATCACTAAGTAATCTAGGTCTTTATAATGATTCTTTGAGGCTTGTAGGAAAAGGTAATGGAAGGATGAGAGTTAGTTATGACAATAATTCGTTTAAGTGTGCAGGAAGTATTTCTTTTAATGATTTAGATTTAAAACCTTCTGATTCAAAGTATTCATTTGCTTCTAATAAAACGAAACTTGAATGTTCAAATAATACCTTTAAAATTCCAAATTCAGAATGGAGTTATGGCCCATTATTGGCAAATTTCAATAGTTTTCTACCTCTAGGCAAAGGATTGAAATCATCCAACTTGTCTTTAGATAGTTCATTACGTTTTGATGATCAGCTTGATTCCATTTTAAATATAAAGACAAATTTCCCTGTTATTTTTAAAACAGGTTCTCTTCTTATTGAAGACTTTAAAAGTGATATTAAACTAAATAATTTCTCTTTGACTTCCTTAGGAGAATTTTTAGGTTTACCTATGTCAGGAACATTAAATGCCCAAGGTAATTTTAGAGGCCCTATTAAATCATATTCTGCGGATCTTAAAATAGGTCTTGAAAATCCTCAAATTAGTTATGTTCGATTACAAGAAAAATGGAATGGAAAATTCAAGGCAACGAGAAGTAAAGGAGCAAAAATTTCTATGAATTCTGCGGAAGCCTTTTTACCTGGATTACTTGAAGTTGAACTTGACAATAAATGGCTTATAAAAAATGTTTTTTTAGATCGTCTAAAAGGTAGAATCTCACTATCTAAAATTGATAATAACTATGTTTGGGATATAGATAATTTTGGCTTGGATAGATTAGAAGTAGCAATACCACCAATGAAGTCTTTTACTCGTATATTTGGCCAACTTAATGGAACTGGTCGATTAACATATGACCCACTTATTATTGATGGTGAAATTTCTTATAATTACCCTAGAATTAAAGGTATTTCATTAAGAAAAATTTATATTAATGGTTCTCTTAATAATAATAAATATTCTTTTGATTCTCTAATCTCTCCTCCTGATGGAGGACAAATATCATTATTCTCTACCAATACAATTGATAATGATATTTTTGCAAAAATAATTGCAAAAGATATTAGTCCAAGTTGGTTAGTTCAAACTGCAGTTAATGTAACTAATTTAAAGATTCCAGACAAGGAATCTAGTGGATCTGTAGATGACTTACAAGGTTTATCAATAGTATCAGATCCAATATCATTAGATGATCAACTTTCTAATTGGGATATTTCTAGGGTTGAGTTTTCTAAAAATCAATTTATTAGTGAAAATAATCTTCTTGTCAATCCTGATAAATTAAGAGGTAAATTAAATGCCGTCGTGGAATTAAAAGGACCTAGTATTTCAGATCTATCGATTGATTTAAAAGCTTCAGGGAAAATCTGGGTAAAGGGATTTAAGCCAGAAAGTAATTTATTTAAACCTTTTTCTGCTACTTTTTCAGGCCCCCTTTTGTACAATGAAGGTACATTTTCACTTATTAATATACCATTATCTATTTTAACTTTACTTTCTCCTCTGCCTTCTTCGATGTCAGGGATGTTTGGCATATCTGGCAAATATTCTTTTAAAAAGGGTTTCCCTGAAGTCACAGCTGATCTTGTTTTAAATAATGCCAGAATTGATGATAATCTTTTAATTCTTGAAAAAGGAAGTCTTTATGTTGGTGATTCTTTTTTAGATATTAATATTTCCGTTAGAGATTCTAATTCAAACGATCCTATAACTTTTCTTGGCAGAGTCCCTTTATCATATGATAGTAACTTCAATCTAAGAGTAGAAAGTCATGGAGATAGTCTTCGATTCCTAGATGGATTTTCTAATGGTCTAATTAATTGGAATTCAGGCATTTCTGATTTAAGACTTTTAGTGCGGGGTACTCTTCAGGACCCTATAGCCAATGGTTTTTTTGTATTAAGAGATGGTGAATTTGTTTTTAGAGATAAGGAAATATATGATTTTAATTCAAAGCTTATTTTTGATTTTAATCGTCTTGAAGTTCAAGAATTAAAAGCTAGTGTTCTAGATGACGGAAATATAAGGGCTTCAGGGTCTATACCATTGTTTAATAAGGATCAGTTCGAGCCTAAAGTACTTTCTGTTGATATATCAAATCTTTCTTTTAGTTCTGACTCATCGGAATTTGACTTAAATGCTAATCTAGACATTTCTGGAGCTGTTGTAAATCCTGTTATTGCAGGTAATGTATTTATTAATAATGGTTTTTTATCTACCCAGCGCTCAAATTCGAACAACCAATCTTTTCAAGAAACTAAAAACAGCATTCAATCAAGGGCTTCTAATCAACGATCGTTGCCAGAAGCAAATTGGAATAGGTCTAAACCACTTCCGTTATTTATTCAAGATGAAAATTCGCCAGCAAGTAAAATTCTAAGTTCCCCTTTCTCAAAAAACTTAGCACCAGTTTCTTTTGATTCTTTAAAACTTAATTTAGGAAATAATTTAAAATTCCTTTCTCCCCCTATAGCTAATATTAATGCTTCTGGTAATTTAATTTTTAACGGACCTTTAGATGATAATCTGGATATAAGAGGACTTATTTTTCTTCGTAGTGGTCGTATAAACTTATTTACCACTACTTTTAATTTTGATAGACGATATAATAACGTTGCTATTTTTGCGAGTGGAACAGGCTTTATTCCATATCTTGACTTATCTATAAATAGTCGTGTTTTAGATACTGTTCAAGATACTTCTAGTCTTGTATCTCCAGAGGATTTTTTATTGAATTCAGCAGCAGCAGGTGGTATAGGTGGTTCTAGGTTTGTGAAGGTTACCCTTAATGCATATGGTTATGCTGATCGTCTTTCTGAGACTTTTCAATTAAGAAGTGTACCTTCTCTGCCACGAAGTCAAATACTTGATCTAATAGGAGGTAATTCATTAACTATGTTATTAAGTGGATCAGAACAGCAAATTCTTGCCAATTTAATTAATAGATCTTTTGTTACTCCATTTCTTGGTAATATTTCAGATACATTTAGTGACAGAGTTCAAATTGCTTTATATCCGACATTTATCAATTCTTCACTTGCTAATGAATCTTCTATTAATCAGTCCAATGAATCTAATTCTATGAGTGATGATTTATTCCAAAATAGAACCTGGATTACGGAACTTGGTTTTGATTTGACTAATCAACTTAATTTGTCTTTGCAAGCAACACCTAATAGAATGGATATACCACCACAGGGTACTTTAACATTTCAACTCAATTCTAATTTAGGTATTTTAGGTACCTTAGATAAAACTGGAAATTGGCAAAGTCAATTTCAATTCTTTTTGAGATATTAGAATTGTTAATTCCTAAAATATTTTGATTATAGATTCACTTTAGTAATTATAAGTGATTTCTAAATCTTTATATTATAAAAATTACTGTTTAATAAAAATTTTATCCCATTTAAGGCATTATGATCCTACAAATATGTGATGTTCAATGGATCAAGAAAATAAAATTCCTGCTGTAACAGAAGATCTCCTTATGAAGTCAATAAGGACTAAGAAATCGTCGATAGCACTTTCTCAAAGTTCAGATGAACAGAGGTGTCAAGCATTGCTTGCTATGGCAGATGCGTTATCAAAAGATTCTTCAAAAATAATTGAACAGAATTCTGAGGATATTGAAAGATCTCAAAGAGCGGGGCTTTCAAACTCGCTGATATCACGATTAAAGCTTGATGAGGCTAAATTAAATGATTCAATAGAAGGACTTAAGAAAGTCGCTTTTCTTTCTGATCCTTTGGGAAAAGTAGAAATTGATCGAGAATTGGCTGATGGTTTATTTCTCCAAAGGTTGACTGTTCCGTTAGGGGTAGTAGGAGTTATTTTTGAATCTAGGCCTGATGCACTTATCCAAATTGCATCTCTTGCTATTCGTTCTGGAAATAGTGCAATTCTCAAAGGAGGTAGTGAGGCTAATTTAACCAATCTAGCAATCATGTCGTCTCTAATTCAGGGATTGGAGCATTCTCAGCTCCCTAGTGATTCTCTTTGTCTATTAACAACCCGTCAGGAAAGCCTAGCCTTACTTCATCTTGAAAAATATATAGATTTAATTATCCCAAGAGGTAGTAATGAACTGGTGCGTTTTATTCAAGAAAATACTAAAATACCGGTTCTTGGTCATGCTGATGGCATTTGCCACCTTTATATTGATTCAAAGGCTAATTTGGAACATGCTCTTGAAATAGCTATTGATAGTAAATGTCAATATCCAGCCGCTTGTAATTCTATTGAAACTCTTCTTTTACATGAGGATATAGCAGCTCCTTTTCTTTCTCTTGCAATACCTGCTTTTGAAAAATTAGGTGTTTTACTTTTAGGAGATGAAATGAGTCAATCACATGGAATACTTCATAAGGTATCCGAGATTGATTGGAGTTCAGAATATCTCGATCTAAAGTTATCAATCAAAGTTGTTTCTCATGTTGATGAAGCTATTAATCATATACGTCTATATGGTTCAATGCATACTGATGCAATTGTCACTACAGATTCAGAAGTAGCTAAAAAGTTTATGTTTTCAGTAGATAGTTCTGGAGTTTTTCATAACTGTTCTACACGCTTTGCAGATGGTTTTAGGTATGGGTTTGGAGCAGAGGTTGGAATAAGTACGCAATCCTTGCCACCTCGAGGACCTGTAGGTTTAGATGGTTTAGTGACCTACCGCTATTTTGTAAAAGGAAATGGTCATATAGTTTCAGACTTTTCTTCTGGCCTTAAAACTTTTACTCATAAGGATTTATCTAATGAAATTAAATCATGATGTCTCAGTCATTAGTATTAAAGATATTAATTTGTGGGCACATGTTGGTGTTCTTGAGAAAGAGATAAGATTAGGACAAGATTTTCTCCTAGATGTCGAAGTATCTGTTAGTCCATTTAAATCACCTGTTGTAGATGACCTATCATTTTTTGTAGATTATGGAGAAGCTATTAGAGGGCTTCAGTCGCTTGCTTTAAATACTAATTGCCAGACAATAGAGGTCTTTAGTGAATTAATTCTAGATTTTCTAGATAACCTTTATGGTTCCTTGCCTACTAAAATAGTTCTGAAGAAGTGTTTCCCTCCTGTTGATGGCTTTGATGGGTCTGTATCAATTATAAGAATGCGAAATTTCATATCAGAGCCTATTAAATAATTCATGTCAACACTAGAGAGACCACTTATTTGTGTTCATGGTTTATGGGATAAACCTTATATCTTTAATAAATTATTTTCATATTTAGAAAATTCTCGTCATTTTTTATATGCCCCTTATCTTGATCATGCTTATGGAAGAACTGCTATAAAGGCTCTGTCTATTGATTTTGAAAGAAAAATCAATGATAAGTATGGTCCTTTAGTTGAAATTGACCTTCTTGGCTTTTCTATGGGAGGGTTGATTTCAAGATTTTGGCTCCAGGAATTAGGAGGATATAAAAGAACTAAGCGTTTCTTCTGTATAGGCAGTCCTCAACATGGGACTTTTACAGCTCAGTGCATTCCTCGTTTTCTCTTTGAAGGGATTTCTGACATGAAATTAGGTAGTGATTTTATTCATTCACTTAAGGGAAATTCTTTTCGTCTTGAAGCTATTCATTGTGAAAGCTTTTATTGCAAATATGATTTGATGGTTTTTCCAGGTTGGACTGCAGTGTTGCCATTCGGTTCTTGTAAGGAGCTTCCTGCTCTAACTCATAAATCACTAATATATGATTCTAAATCTTTACAAGTAATAACAGATTCAATACTTTTATAATTAAATTATTTGGCTATTGACTTTTAATAAATATTTGATGTTCCTTTTACTAATAAGATTGTTTTTTAATTAAATAAGTTAAATTCAGTGGTTTTATTTCTTTCCTCAATGAAATAAATTTATTTAATTATTAGAGCCAATACTACAATATGGAAATTAACTTAGACTGCCACTTCTTTACTCTTATCAAGACCTGAATGCTTTATTAGTGCATTTGTCATAGGAGGCCTTCCCCGGAATCTTTCGAAAATTTCTATAGGAGAAACACTGCCTCCAAGACTTAAAATTGTATTCTTATACCGAAGCCCGGTTTCTTGTATTTCATATTTATTTTCTAAGCCTACTTCCTCAAAAGCTGCAAAGGCGTCTGCGCTAAGGACTTCGGCCCATTTGTAGGAATAATATCCAGCAGCATATCCTCCAGCAAAAATATGGCTAAATGCACAAAGAAATCTGTCTTCATTTATTGGGGGAATAACAGTAGTGGTTTTAGCAATTGATCGTCTTAAGTCATCGGGAGCAAAATCTAACTTTTCATGCCAAATACTATGTAACTTAATATCTGTCATTGCAAAGTGAATTTGTCTTAATGTTGAGAGTCCAGAATGAAATGTACTACTCTTAATTAATTGGTTGAATTTGTCGATAGGTAACTTTTCTCCAGTTTTCCAATGTTTTGCTATTCCTAGTAGTGTTGAGCGATCTCGACACCAATTTTCCATGAATTGACTTGGCAACTCAACGGCATCCCATTCAACATTGTTTATTCCAGCTGCCTGTGGGTAATCTACTGTTGTCAACATGTGCTGAAGGCCGTGACCAAATTCATGAAATAAAGTCTCAACTTCTTCAAAGCTCATAAGACTAGGTGTTTCGTCTATGGGTGGGGTTTGATTACAAACGAGATAGGCAACAGGTAAAATGATCTCGCCATCTTGTTTTCTTTCTCTGATAAGACATTCATCCATCCATGCTCCATTCCTTTTTGTTGAAGGTCTTGCATATGGATCAAGGAAAAATGAAGCAATATGATTATTATCTTTCTTGTCAAAAACGTTGAATAGTTTTACATCCTCGTGCCATGTTGAAAAACTTTTATTAGCTAATTCGACTTTTATTTCAAAGAGTCTTTCGCAAAGTTTAAATAGTCCATTAAGAACCTCAGGTAAAGGGAACCAGGGTCTAAGTGCTTCTTGATCTAAATTAAAGATATCTTTTTTAAGCTTCTCTGACCAAAATGCTAAATCCCAAGGCATAATTTTACTATCTTCTTCTGGATAATTTTTAGAAATAAATTCTTCCAGCTCCTCAATTTCATTTTTTGCGACTGGATAAGCAGCCTCACAAAGTTCATTCAAGAGCTTTTCTACTTCTTGCACATTATTTGCCATTTTTGTTGCCAAGCTAAGTTCAGCCCAGTTTTTGTATCCAAGAAGATTTGCCTGCTCTTTTCTTATGGTCAGAATTTCTTTGATAATATTTTCATTATTAAAATCACCGTTGCTTGCTTTACTAATATTAGCTTTATATAGCTTTTCACGTAGTTTTCTATTTGTTGAGTACGTCATAAATGATATGTAGGTAGGCATGTCTAGTGTCAAAAGCCAGGGTCCATGTTCTGCAGAAGGAAGTTTTTCTTTACTTGTATTTAATTTATCCGAGTCATTTGCTGCTCTAGCTAATGATATAAGTGTTCGCTCTGGTAGTCCATCTATTTCATTTTTCTCTGTTAGTAGTAGTGACCAGTCTTTTGTAGCATCTAAAACATTATTACTGAATTTAGTTGAGAGCTTACCAAGTCTTTGGCTATTGTTATTAAAAGCTTCCTTTTTATTGCTATTTAATGACACTCCTTTATGCTTCATATGTAGTAATTGACTCTCTATAATTCTTGATTCGATTTCGTTTAATAAACCTGTTTTAGTTAGATTTTTGAGTGCACTATGAATTATTTTACTTTGACCTATTTTATTACTTATTTTAATTATTTCAGGTTGTTGGTTGCTATACGCTTCTCTCAAATTATCAGAATTAGATACAGCATTTAAGTGACTTATCACACCCCAACTCCACCTTAATTTTTCTGAGATTTTGTAAAGTGGGGTCATTACATCATCCCATACAAGATGTTTTTTTTCTGTGCATTTTGCTTTTATGGATTTTTCAAGACTATTAAATTGATTATTTAAACTAGTAATTATCAATGGAATTTCATTGTTAATAACTTCTGGTGTTATCGCTTTGAATTCAGGTAGTCCTTCCCCATTAAGAAGAGGGCTTTTGGATCCTTTCTTTTGAGATTTTCTCATTTGTTTTTATGTTGTTTGGACAATCGATAAAATTGTTTGATTGCTGATTGTTTCTGCCAGTGCACTAGTTGAACTTTGAAATAGATTTGTAATGGACTGAGGCCAGAATCCAATGATGATTGTTGGAGCTATTAAAACTAATCCAATCGATAACTCTCTAGAATTCATTTCTTCAATCATTGCCAAGGCAGGAATCCTTGGACCAAAGAAGACTCTTCTGCACATAGATAAAAGGTATATCGGTGTTAAAACTAGACCAATTGCCGCAATCAGAATTGTTATAGATCTAAAAATTGAAGTAAAGCCTTCTTGACTCGTTATTCCAAGAAAAATAGTGATCTCACTTATAAATCCGCTCATTCCTGGTAATGCTAGTGAGGCAAGTGAACAGGTAAGGAATAAAGCAAAGGTTATAGGTAAGACCTTTGCCAGTCCACCCATATTTGGTATTGAAAGTGTATTTGTTCGTTCATAAAAAGAACCTGTTACGAAAAACATAGCTGCTGCAATTAGGCCATGACTAATCATTTGAAGCATTGCACCACTAAAACCAAGGGCATTTATCGAGCCTATTCCTAAAAGTACAAAGCCCATATGGCTCACAGAGCTACACGCAATTCTCCTTTTTACATTATCTTGTGCAAAAGCATTGAGGGCACCATAAATTATATTTACTATTCCTAGAATGATTAGTGCTGGTGCTAGTTGAGAGTGAATTTCAGGGAACATCTGAACATTGAATCTTAGAAGTGCATAGCCACCCATCTTTAATAGAACACCAGCTAATAGCATTGAAACAGGGGCATTTGCTTCTCCATGTGCATCAGGGAGCCATGTATGTAGTGGAAATATTGGTAATTTAACTCCAAAACCTATTAAAAAGCCTAGATAACATAAAAGACCAAATGTCCCTGTGGGAGTTCTATTACTTAGATCAAATAAATTTAAACTAAAGGTATCTCCAGATAATGCCAAAGCAAGTCCACTAATTAATATTAATAAGGAAGCTAGTGCTGTATACAGTATGAATTTAGTGGCTGCATACAGTTTTCTTTTCCCTCCCCATATTGCTATTAGGAGATATACAGGTACAAGTTCTAATTCCCAAGCTAAGAAGAATAAAATAAAATCTTGAGAAAGAAATACTAAAGCTTGTGCAGAAGCTTGGACCAAAAGAAGTGAAAAGTATAATTTAGATTTGTTTTTGACTTTCCAACTGGCTAAAGCTGATAACAAAGTAATCAATCCACTTAGAATCACTAATGGAGCGGATATTCCATCTGTACCTAAAGACCATTGAAGACCAATTGAAGGTAGCCAATTAACTCTTTCAACTAGTTGAAGAGAACCTGAATTTTTATCGAATAATATTGCATAGACTAATAAAATAATAAAAAAATCAATACCAAGAAAACCAATGGCAATATTTCTATGAATATCAGAACTGTCTTTTTCTCCGTCAGGAAATAATTGCATTCCCAGCGCACCTACTACTGGTACGAGAATTATTAGTGAGAGCCAAGGAATGCTTGGCTCGGACGCTGTTGAAATTAGTGGAGTGGCGTCCATAATGGATTTGAGATTGACAATGAACCTACCAGATTCAGCTGCAATTGGTAAGCATAACTACCTATCATTTTGTTGATGGTACCAACAACTGCCGTTTGTTTGAAGATTGAGAAGTGGAGCTCTGCTTGCTACACCCTCGCTTTCCCATGCTCTAACCATTGCATTTGAGATCCTTTTGCCATTTTGTTCATTACACAAAGCTAGGATACTTGGACCTGCACCACTAATTGCGCAACCTAATGCTCCAGCTTCTATAGCAGCATTCTTTACTGTAATACCCCCTTTTATTAATTTCCATCTGTAAGGTTCATGCAATCTGTCATACATACCATCTGCAATTAATTCTTCTTTCCCAGATTTTAATCCTTTCAATAAAACCGTAAGACAACCCATGTTTGTTACTGCATCTGATATGGGTACGTTCTTTGGCATAACTCTTCTAGCATCACTAGTACTTAGTCTTAGAGATGGAATTGCTACAACAGTTTTAATGCTTGGATCCCAATCACATTTGATGACCCTCCATCTTCCGGAAGATGTTTTTGCTGTAAAACACAATCCTCCTAGAAGCGAAGGAACAACATTGTCTGGATGACCTTCAATGTCTATTGCTAGTTCTAATAATTTTTCTTTACTAAGAGGTGATCCTATTAGTGAGTTGGCCCCTACTAGTCCAGCAACTATTGCAGTAGCACTGCTTCCTAGGCCTCTAGCAGGAGGTACGGCTAATTTGACTCTTGCTTCAAGTGCAAAGGGATTCATTTGAGCTTCTTGCCATACTCTTTGAGCAGCGCGATAAAAAAGATTTTCAGGTCCTCCACGTAAGTGATTCCCCTCAGCGCTCTCCATAATCAATTCAAATCTTTCACCGCTACCTTCTATCCGTGTAATTGTAAAAAGGTTTTTAAGTCCTAGCGCTGCTCCTAAGCAATCAAAACCAGGACCTATGTTGGCAGTTGTGGAAGGTACTTCCACTAATACTCTTTGGCCTATGCGCGGCTGCGCCATCACTTTTTATCTATTTCATTAAGTCTGCCATTTGATTTGGCAATTAAGTACGCTTTGCATGCTGCACTAAACAGTCCGAATTCTGGATCAGTTATTGCGTTTACGGGGAGTTTGCTTATAAAACTAGAAAATCTGCCTTTATTTTTCATAGCGTTTAGAAATAATGAAGACTTCAATGCATTTAAGTGTTTTGGAGCTGTCCCACCTCCTATCCACAATCCACCACTACATAGTTCGTGTATGGCTAGATCTCCTACAGCCGACCCATATGCACTTATCCATATATCCAAGGCTTCATTCATTAGGGCATCTCCTCCATTTGCCATTTCAGATACTTTCTTTGGAAAATCATTTATTGATTGTGAACTTTTAGAAATAATTTCCGCAGATTCTCTTAGAGGATGAGTCTTCGCATCTTCTTTCATCAGTCTCCATCTAGCAATATTTCCTAAGCCTGTTCCGCTAACAACTCTTTCAATTGAAAGACGATCGATTTGCAATTCGTTTTTCAACCATTTTGAAAGGTTCCACTCTTTTTCAGAACGTGGCGAAAATTCTGAATGGCCTCCTTCGCTAGGTATTGGCAAAATAATGTTTTTATAATTAATTGCTCTTGAAATGCCTAGACCAGTTCCCGCACCTATTATTGCAGTTATTTTTGGTGGAAACTCATTATTTTCTAAGTCTTCTTGATTTAAACTTCCCAGCTGTATTTTAGAATATTGAGTATCTTTTATAAAATTAAGTCCATAAACCAATACTGAGAAATCATTTATTAGTAAAATTTTTTGAATATTTGCTACCCTTTGTATAATATCCTCGTCAATCT
>QCOP01000015.1 GCA_003212885.1 Prochlorococcus sp. AG-432-D11
AATCAGTATCGACAGAGTATTTTTTAATTCTATGAAATGCTTTGTTTAATTTAGGTTCCCATTCCCATCTAAAAAGATCTTGTTTGCCTGGGTTATTTTGCCATTTAAATGCAGCCTCTTTGATGATCCAGGATTTAAGGATTGATAGTCTTAAGTTTTCATCATGTATTCCTTGTAAAGCGTTTTTCTCTGCTTGGTTAAAGTATCGATAAAGTAATTTTTGATATTGAAATCTTCGGTCTTTTCTTTCGATATCAATTCCTAATCTATTGTCAGACCACCCAATAGTTAGTGCATCGTTGCAGTGACTAATACTAATATGTCCCCATCCTTCCTTTAATATGGGTGCTTTCCCTGGTGGAGCTGATAAAGGGATTGTCAAAGGATCAACTTTGAAAAGCTTTGACAAAGCAAGCCTGGCACATCCTCTTGAATGTTTATATTCCTTGGATCTAGCTTTTGATAAAAGGTCTGCCCATTGGGTTTCATTTTTGCTAATGGGGAGATTTTTCGCTTCCATCGAAAAAAGCCAAAGACCTAGTACTCTTGGAGTATGAACATCTTTTGAATACGATGAGTCTCCAAATTGGTGATAAAGCACCAGATTTCAACCTCCTTGACCAAGATGGGAAATTTGTAAAGCTTTCATCTTTAAGAGGAAAAAGAGTTGTTATTTATTTTTATCCCAAAGATGATACTCCTGGATGTACTAAAGAGGCATGCAATTTTAGAGATCAATGGCAAGTATTTAAAAGTAAGGACATTATTGTGCTAGGAATTAGCAAAGACCCTCAAAATTCACATAAAAAGTTTAGTACTAAGTATCATTTGCCATTTACTCTTTTGACGGATTTAGAGCCTTGTCCTGTTGCTTCTTCATATCAGAGCTATGGGTTAAAGAAGTTTATGGGAAGAGAGTATATGGGAATGATGCGACATACTTTTGTTGTTGACTCTTCTGGCAAAATTGAATTGATATATTTAAAGGTAAAAGCTGCTGAAATGGCAGATCAAATTATTAAGGATTTAGATATTAAATAAATTAATTGTCGATCATTTCGATCATTTCTTCTAACACAAGATTTGGATAATGGTACAGTTCAATGTTTCTTTCTTTAAGTTCATTAAATAGAATTGGTGAGTCTCCTCCGCATAGAAAAATAGGAGCGTTTGTAATGCGCTGAGCTTCTATTAAGGATCCTATTAAACAGTGAAATGTTCCTCTTAAAATGGCTTCATTTGTAAGGAATGGGAAGTGTAAGGATGGAATAAATCGATCGCCTGGATGCAAAAGATTTAGTGTTTGATTTTCCATTGATATGCATTGTAAGTTTAAGCCTGGCAATAACTGACCTCCTGCAAACTCACCTTTGGAATTGACTCTTGTGATACTTAAAACAGTCCCTGCATCAGCCATTAATATGCCTTCCTTGTGTACACCCATTTCTTTGGCTTTTTTAAAGGCTCGCCAACTGCCAAGGGCTCTGTCAATACCTACCCAATTAGGTAGATTGAGTAGTGGAATATCTGAGTTGGATAGGCGGGCATTAGAATCAAGACAAATGTTGCTTGGAACAGTACCAACTGCTGCCCAATTACAAATCAAATATTCTTCAAGATGATGATCGATTTCTTCTGGCAGGGAGTGGATAAAATCCCATTGATTTGAACTTTTAATTGACCAATGCCATCTTGTGTTGCCAATTAAAAGGCAGCTTTTTTTCTTCATTAATATTATGTTTGATCATCAGTATCTTGCGAAAGATGGATGCCACATTCTTGCTTAAGCCCTCCAAATCTTGTTTTTCGTCCATTAGCTTTTTGACTATCGGGTGCACTTGAATGCCAATCTCCTACAGTTGAATAGCCTTGCATAAAAAGAGGATGTTGAGGGAGATTATGTTCTTTCATATAATAGAAAATATCTTTTTGTGTCCATTCCAATATTGGTCTTAATGTAATTCGTTTCTTAAGTTTATCTATTAAGTGCATTTTGCGTCTATGATCAGTTTGGTTGCTTCTTACACCACTTGCCCAACATGATATTTTTAAGTTACTGAAAGCATCTTCTAAAGGGATAACTTTCCTAAGTAAATTATATCTTTCAATATCTTTTAGCGAATTTCTTTCCCATAATTTTCCTTCTATTGCTTCCATTCTGGCAGGTGAAATATTACTTTGAGCGACAATAACTTCTAACTGAAATTGATTGATAAGTTGTTCTGCGTATTGATATGTCTCTTTAGGCAAGTATCCAGTATCGACCCAGATTATTTTTGGCTCAGCATTGTTTATTTGAATGCTTTTGATCATGTGGAGTAATACGGATGATTGAATACCAAAACTCGTAGTCAGAGCAAATTGAGAGCCAAACTTTCTAACGCCCCATTCAAGACGTTCTTTGGGTGCGAGATCTTTCAGCTCTTCATTTGTTTTTTCTAGGAAGAGGTCTAGCCGCTCGCCCTCTTCAAAGTTTTTATTTGTCATTCTTGCCTCGTTCATTGCATGTTTTTATTAAGGTCAATTAGTTTCTTGTAATCATTTAAGGCCTCGTTCTAATGAATGTTGATTCTTCAAACATGGACGCTGTTGTTGTCATTGGAGGAGGGTTTGCAGGACTTACTACTGCATTGACTTTAAGAAAGGGGAAAAATCCACCTAATATTATTTTAGTTGAGCCCCGTGAACGGTTTACTTTTTTGCCGTTGCTTTATGAACTTCTCAGTGGGGAGCTGAAAGCTTGGGAGGTTGCCCCTTTTTATTCCGAATTACTTGGCAATACAGGGATAGCACATATTCAGGATTCCGTGGAAAGTATAGATATGCAAAAAAAGATTGTTAAAACTGTTTCAGGTAAAAAAATAAGTTACGCGCAACTTGTTGTTGCGACTGGATCAAAACCATATAGTTTTGGAGTGCAAGGGGTCCAAGAATTTGCATTCAGATTCCATCAATTTGAAGATATTACAAAGATAAGAGGTTTAATTGCTGAATTTAAAAAGTCTTCTGAGCAGCCAAAATGTTTAAGCATTGTAGGTGCAGGTCCTACTGGGGTGGAGTTAACTTGTAAAATAGCTGATATCACAAAGAATTCATTCGAAATTAATTTAATAGAAAGAGGAGATTGTATTTTAGCTAATTCAAAATCATTTAATCAAGAACAAGCATTAAAAGCTCTAAAAAGACGTAAGATTAATCTTTTTCTCAATACAGAGATTATTGAAATGAATAAAGATCAGGCCAAATACCAATCTGTTGTGGAAGGAGATATTCAATACTTTGTTTTAAATCATACTTCTTTGATTTGGACCGCAGGTTCAAAACCTTTTCTACCAAGGTTGATTGATAAGGAATTACAACATAATGATTTAATGATTGACTCTTGCTTGCGATTGAGAGGTAGTAAAGATGTGTTTGTTTTGGGAGATCTGTCTTGCCGCAAAGACTCTGATCTGTATCCTTCAGCACAATTGGCTATTCAACAAGGTAATAATGCAGCTTTCAATATTGAGTCTGTTAGGAAAGGAGAGTCTATGAAACCTTTTTCCTTTATTGATCAAGGAGAAATGCTTAGTATTGGGTTAGGAGAGGCTACTATCACGGGACTTGGACTGACTATTGCCGGTCGCACTGCTTTTAATATCAGACGATTAGCTTATTTAACAAAACTACCAAGATTATCTTTGGGAATAAGATCAGGAGGGTCTTGGCTAATTGATTTAAGTGATAAAATATTTTGAGTGAGTTAGTCTTAATTAGAATTTAAAATTTTTATTTTTTTCCTAATTGCTATTAATGTTTTTGTAGTCAACCGTTTGATTTTTAAGAGAAAACTCCAAAAGGTATGAATGAGCTTAATGCTGTATATGAAAATCCTCAGGCTCTTATAACTCTAGGAGTATTACTGATAGCAATAATTTGTTTTATTGGAGGTGCTTTGGCGCCTGAATTAACAGGTTTATTAAGTGTTTCATTATTAATGGCTACAGGTGTTCTTACGCCTCAGAAAGCATTAGCTGGTTTTGGTAGTCCTGCTTTAATAACTTTGATGGGTTTATTTGCAGTTTCTGCAGCATTATTTAAAAGTGGAGCTTTAGATAGGTTAAGAGAGCTTATAGCCTCGGAAAGTATTAGATCTCCAAGGCGTTTAATAGCTTTTTTAGGTTTTGTTGTTGCACCTATTTCAGGTATTGTCCCTAACACTCCAGTAGTTGCCTCTCTTTTACCTGTTATTGAAGCTTGGTGCCATAGGCGAAAGTTATCTCCTTCGAGGGTGTTGTTGCCACTTTCATTTGCAACGGTTTTAGGAGGAACTTTGACGTTGTTGGGTAGTTCAGTGAACTTATTAGTTAGTGATATTAGTGAGCAACTTGGATATGGTTCATTAGATCTTTTTAGTTTTACAGCTATTGGCATCCCAATCTGGTTGATTGGCACTTTGTATTTATTATTGGCACCGCAAGGCTTATTGCCAGATAGAGGAATTCAAACGAATGAATTATCCGATAATAATGAGCAAGCTGGCTATTTTACAGAAGTCACTATTCCTAAATATTCAGAACTAGTAGGTCAATCTCTACATAACAGCAGGCTTCAACGTCGTTTTGATGTTGATGTTCTTGAATTGCAGAGGGGTGTAGAAAGATTTTTACCACCTCTTGCAGATAGAACTTTCCAACCTGGTGACAGACTTCTGTTGCGCGTAACTCGTACAGACTTGTTGAGATTGCAGCAAGAACATACTATTCAATTAGCCAAAAATAGCCTGAGTTCTCCGAAGGCATTTGATTGGGTTGAAAGTGAGGGACAAAAAACTGTTGAAGTGCTTTTGCCAGCAGGATCAACATTGGCTGGAGCGAGTTTGAGAGAGTTACGCTTTAGACAGAGACATAATTCAACTGTCCTTGCATTAAGACGCGGTCAACAAACAGTTCAAGAAAGATTAGGTCAGGCAATATTACGTGAAGGAGATGTTTTGTTATTGCAAGCTCCTCTTGATTCTATTCGTGGTTTACAGGCAAATAATGATCTATTAGTTCTTGATCAATTTGAGAATGATTTGCCAACAGTTACTCGTAAGCCAATCGCGATCGCTATAGCAATCTTGATGGTTCTTTTGCCAGCATTCACCTCTTTGCCTTTGGTCGCAGCTGTACTTCTTTCAGTAATTGCAATGGTTGCATCTGGCTGCATCAGACCTACCGAGGTTCAAAGATCTATTCGTCTTGATGTAATTCTTTTGTTGGGCTCTTTATCTAGCTTTAGTGTTGCCATGCAATCAACTGGTCTTGCAGATGTTTTTGCAGGAAGCTTGGAATCGTGGTTGAAAGATTTGCCAACTTATACGGCTCTTGTAGTCATTTTCTTGTCTACTACTTTCTTTACTCAACTAATTAGTAATGCCGCATCTGTAGCACTCCTTGCACCAGTCGCTGTTCAACTGGCAGATGGAATGAATCTTCCTCCTATAGCATTGTTGATGACGGTACTCTTTGGAGCGAGTCAATCTTTTTTGACACCAATGGGATATCAAACTAATCTGATGGTTTTTGGACCAGGCAGGTATAGATTTTTGGATGTCACTAAATATGGAGCAGGATTGACTGCAATAATGACATTAGTTGTTCCATTGTTAATAATTTGGAAATATAATGGATAAAAATAGTCTTTATGAAGTTTATCAGACTTTGAATCCTAATTAATTTTTTTTGTTTTTGAAAATGTATAACCAATTAATTAGAAAACAATCATTATTTCGAGGACTGACCGTACCTCAATTTACAGTATTAACTGGATTATTAGTAATATTTTTGGGTACTTTTGCTCTTGCTTTGCCTATATGCTCAAATACAGATGTTGGGCTTTGGGAATCATTTTTCACAGCGACTTCTGCCGTTACAGTAACAGGTTTATCAATTATTAATGTTTCTCAGGATTTGACACTTTTGGGGCAAATAGTTTTGGCATTCATGTTGTTAATTGGTGGATTGGGATTAATGGCTATTACAACTTTTTTGCAAGGCTTTGTTGTTAGTGGTACTGAGTTGAAGACTCGTTTAGATAGAGGTAGAACATTAGATGAATTTGGCGTAGGTGGAGTTGGACGAACTTTTAAAGGCATAGCATTAACAGCAGCTGTTTTAATTTTGATAGGAGCATTTGTTCTTTATATTTTTGGTTTTAATGATATTCCTAATTTAGGCGATCGACTCTGGGCTTCTATTTTTCATAGTATTTCTGCTTATAATAATGCTGGTTTTGGTCTGTGGGAAAACAGTCTTGAGTCCTATAGAACAAATTCGGTTGTGAATATTACGATAATTATTTTAATTTTTCTTGGTGGATTAGGCTGGAGGGTCACTAGTGATTTGTGGACTAATAGAAGAAATTTGCATTTCCGTAAATTAAGTCTTCACACAAGGTTAGTGTTAAGAACTTCATTTGTTCTGATGATAATAGGGACAATAGGGTTATTAATTACTGAGTCAATTGTTCAAGAGAATTTTTTTGCAGGTCTTGATTTTAAGCAACGCTTTGTAAGTGCTTTTTTTAAATCAGTTAGTGCAAGAACTGCTGGTTTTACTAATATGCCTATTTCTATTCAAACGGTTTCTGATTCTGGACTTTTACTATTAATGACTTTGATGTTTATTGGAGCAAGTCCTGGAGGGACAGGAGGTGGTATTAAAACCACTACTGTTGCAGCTTTGTTAGCGGCAACAAGGTCGACTTTAAGAGGTCAGGATGATGTGGTGATTCGTAACCGTAAAATTTCAGATAAAGTTGTTTTAAAAGCCGTTGGAATAACTGTAGGATCTTTACTTTTTGTTTTAATGATGGCTTTATTGATTACTATGACAGGCAATTTTGGAACTGAAAGTTCTTTTTCATTTTTAGAAATGCTGTTTACATGTATTTCAGCTTTTGCAACCGTTGGATTTGATCTTGGAATTACTGAGAAATTAAATCACTTTGGTCAACTGGTTTTGATTATTGGAATGTTTGTTGGCAGACTAGGAATCTTACTTTTGTTAAGTGCTATATGGCATGCTTTAAATAAAGGAAGGTTTTATAACCAAAATCGGATTGGTTACCCAAGAGAAGATTTTTATGTTTGAATTTCTAGTTATTGAGGGAAAATTATGAGTGATTGGTGGGAGTGGTTGCCAAAACAAGAAAATGATCAACTCGGTTTTGCAGTAGTTGGTATTGGACGTTTTGGAAGTGCTGTTTGCAGAGAATTAATTAGAAATGGTGTGGATGTTCTTGCATTAGATTTTTCTGAAAAAGCTATTGAAGAGATTAGACAATTAGAACCATCCATTGAAGCAAGAGTTGTTGACTCCACAGATGAAGAATCTATGCGTGAGGCAGGAGTATTGGAAATGGGAACAGTTGTTGTAGGTATCAGTGAGCCAATAGAAGCAAGTATTACAACTACTCTTATTGCTAAAGACTCTGAAGGAAGTCGGGTCCAAAAGGTAATTGCTCGAGCAACGAGCGATTTACATGAAAAAATGCTTAAAAGAGTTGGTGCCGATAGAGTAGTTTTTCCTTCAAGAATGCAAGGAGAAAGATTGGGCCTTGAGTTGGTTCGACCAAATTTAATCGAAAGATTGGAATTGGATGCTCAAACGGGTATTGATGAGATTAAAGTTCCTGAAGTTTTTGTTGGGAAGTCTCTGAGGGATTTGAACCTTAGAAAGAACTATTTAGTGAATGTTTTAGCCGCAGGTCCAGCAGAGAAACTAACTGTAAATCCTCCCGCAAAGTATATTCTTGAAGAGGATCATGTCTTAGTTGTTATGGGACTTATGGAGGATCTTCAGAGATTGCCTCATATATAAAATGTTTGTCATTGGTTTAATGAGTGGGACTAGTGTTGATGGTGTTGATGCCGTTTTAATTGAGTTTACTGGTAACTTAAATCACCCTAAGTGGGATTTAATTAATTTAAGTTCACTAGATTATTCATTCGATCTGAGAAAAAAAATTTTTGATCTAGGCCAAGGGGGTAAATGTTCTAGTCAAGAGTGGTTAGAACTTTCTGAAGCTATTACTTATGTCCACGCTGAGGCAGCAAGACGTTGCGATCCAAAAGGAATTGCTTCTATTGTCGGTTGCCATGGTCAAACAGTTTTTCATAGACCTGCAAGTTCTCTTCAAAGAGGAGGAAGCCTACAACTTATCCAAGGGGCTTTATTAGCAAAGATGATAAATAAATCAGTGATTTATGATTTTCGTTCTAAAGATATAGCATTCGGAGGTCATGGTGCACCTTTGATTCCATGTTTAGATGAGGCATTGTTAGGAAGAATCAATGGTTGGAGGGTTGTATTAAATATCGGAGGAATATCTAATTTAACAATTCTTCCTCCTTCATCTGGTCCAGATAAACATTTAAATGTTGTGGGTTGGGACTGTGGCCCAGGGAATACTTTGATTGATATTGCCGTAAATAAGGCTACGAATGGAGCAATGTTATTTGATAAAGATGGATTATTAGCCTCCAAAGGGCAAATAGATTTTCCAGCAATTAAAAAATGGTTGCAAGAACCTTTCTTTAATTCATTGCCTCCAAAATCTTCGGGAAGAGAACAGTTTGGAATTGAAGATTTTAATAGAAGATGTGATCAGCTTTCGTCAGCTGTTAATGAGGATGTGATTGCAACAATGACAAATTTTACAGCTCAAATAATATTTCAAGAAATTCAAAAATTATATGTTCAAAAATCTATTAGGCCAGTAGAGCTTTTAATTGCTGGAGGTGGTTCTAATAATCCTGTTTTAGTGGGAGAGATTAGGAGGCTTTGTCAAGGTATTAGAGTTTTTTCTATTGATGAACTAGGAATACCAACTAAATCTAGAGAACCCATGGCTTTTGCTTTGCTTGCATGGTGGAATATTCTTTCAAAACCTGTTGATTTTTCCTTTATTACTGGTGCTTGTCAGCCTTTAATTTTAGGGGTAAAAGTAGATCCTTTCTGATTAGTTTTATTATGGTCTAAAGAGTTTTATTCTTCGAGGAGCTCCACGCAATCGTCTAGGTTGCTGAGACTCAAGTGATGAAATAAATTTATTTTTTTCAAATAGATTTGATATGTGATTACTTTCTTCTTTATTCCTTGATTCAAGCCTTGTAAGTCCTTCTTGAATCAGAACCTTAGCCATATTACTAACTGTACGAGATTCTGATTCAGCAAGAATAGTCAACCTATGGCAAAGGCCCTCCGGGAGTACTACTTGTATTCTTGGTGATTTTGGCTTTCCGTTTGATGAGTTTTGACGGGTAGCCATGACTCTTGTGAAGTACCGGTTATTAAATAGTGTACACTGATATGTATGGATAGTATCCATTACTATTTCTTTCTATGACTCAGCCAATTTTGCCTCAGGGAGCCTTGCCCCCAAGAACCAAAAGAGCTCATCAAGTTAAATCGAGTTCTGTTTCTAAAACATCTCGCCGAAAGAATAACAAGCGAAAGCAAAAAAGTGATGTATTAATCTCTGCTGTAATTAGTTCATATCTTTTAACTCATTTGCATCACGTGTTACAGAGAGCAGAATATACCGCTGTTCAAGATGGCCGTGCTAATCAAGCGGCAAATCTTGCACAATTGCGAAAGCTTCTCTGTATGGATGCTAGGAGTATGGAGGATGCATATGCTGCAGGCAAGACTGAGGCAGATTTTGAGTCAAAAGTTGCTTAAGCGAATAATGTTGAGTTAGTTAGCTAGCTTAAAAACATGAATACAAATGCTGCTGAGCTTTATAAGCGGATTGAATCAAATCCAAGCTTTACAAAGATGTTATTTCGTCGGGCTTTACAAGACCCTCAAGGCGCTTTAGATGCGATATGTCAGCTTGGAGAAGAAATTAACTTACCAGTTACTTCTGCAGAAGTTAAGGAGTATTTAGCCAGCTTAGAAGATTCTGATACCAAGCAATGGTTAGTTAAGGCTCGCGGTGGTCTTTAATGCTCTTTTCCAAGATGATTTGATCTTGTTTGATTTCTCTACTAGGTGTAATCCTTCTGTTATAGCCACCGCCACCAGCTAAGGTCCAAAAAAACCAGTAACTTGGGATTGCTAGTCCTGCAGCTAAAATAATTGCGGTAACTTGTTCAAGTCTTAACATTCTTGATCAGAGACATGGGTTGTAAAGTAGGGAAGCAAAATAATTTTAATTATTTAGATTTTAAATCTAAATAAAAGAGGCTTTATAACTGTGATCAGACTTGAGAGCATTAGTAAGATTTACCCGACTGGTCCAGTACTTCAAGATATTACTTGGGAAATTAAAGCAGGACAGAGACTTGGTCTTATTGGATGCAATGGAGCAGGGAAAACAACTCAACTCAAAATAATTGCAGGCCTAGAAGAGCCAACCACAGGTAAAGTATGTAAACAGGGAGACCCACTAATAGCATATCTGCAACAAGAATTTGATGTTGATATAAGGAGAACTGTTAGGGAAGAGCTTTTTCAGGCATTTGCTCAAGCAGCTAAATGTCAAAAAAAGATGCAGACTATCGAGTCTTTAATGGCATCCAAGAAAGCAAGCTTAGAGCAAGATTATTTAAATGAATTAATAAAGCAATTAGGAGTTCTTCAATCTCATTTTGAAGCGCTGAATGGTTATGAGCTTCAAGCAAATATTGAAAAATTACTTCCAACTATTTCTTTTACATCTGAAGATGCAGATCGATTGGTTGGTGATTTTTCTGGTGGTTGGCAAATGAGAATTGCTTTAGGTAAAATACTCTTACAAAAACCTGATGTATTACTTCTAGATGAACCAACTAATCATTTAGATATTGAAACTATTACATGGTTGGAAAATTATCTTGTAGGGCAAAAAACAGCTATTGTTATTATTAGCCATGATCGCCAATTTTTAGATAGAGTTTGTACTCATACTGTCGTTACTGAAAGAGGAATTTCTAAAACATATCTTGGGAATTATACATTTTATTTAGAGAAGAAAAAACTTGATAATGAAGCTCAGCAATCAGCTTATGAAAAGCAACAAAAAGATTTTGCAGAACAACAAGCATATATAGATCGTTTTCGAGCTAGTGCCTCTCGAAGTACTCAGGCTAAAAGCAGAGAAAAACTTTTAAGTAAAGTGGAACGAATTGAAGGTCCAAATGCATTTACGAAAAAACCAACATTTCATTTCCCCTTGTCTCAACGTTCAGGAAAAGAAGTAATTTCAATTAAGGAAGTTTCTCATACTTATGATGAAAAAATTATATTTTTAGGAGCTAATTTAGAAATTTCAAGGGGTGACCATATTGCTATCTTAGGAGCTAATGGATCTGGTAAATCAACTTTATTGCGATTGATAGCTGGACTTGAAAAACCTGATGATGGTAATTTAAAGCTAGGTTCCCATAATGTTGTTCCTAGGTATTTTCAACAAAATCAATCTGAGGCTCTTGATCTAGATAAGACCTTGATTGATACTTTGTTTGAGGTTGTTCCCGATTGGACACAAACGAAGGTCAGAACCTTATTGGGTAACTTGGGATTTTCTGATGACTCTGTATTTAAAGAGGTTAAATATTTAAGTGGTGGAGAAAAGTCTAGGCTTGCTTTTGCATTAATTATTGTTCAGCCATGTAATTTGCTCTTGTTAGATGAACCAACTAATCATTTAGATATACCAGCTAAAGAGATGCTAGAAGAAGCCATTATTGCTTATCAAGGTACTATTATAAGTGTCTCACATGACCGATATTTTATATCTAGAATTGCCAATAAAATTGTTGAGATAAGAGATGGAGATCTCTTTTTATACAATGGTAACTATGATTATTATTTAGAGAAAAAAAATCAAGAGAAGATATTATTGGAAGAGCAAATTTTTTTAGCTAAAAGAGAAGCGAAGCGCATTGCAAAAAAGAAAAAATCCATAATTAGAAAAAATAAGAAATAAATTTTATAGTAATATTTTATTAATATCTATCGGCTTTACGAGAATACTTTTAATGTCTTTACTTCTTAAAAAAGTTATTCGCAGAGATTTGTTTATTCCATTTTTATTTATTTCATTAATTACATCTTGAGGAGAACTTATTGCTTTCTTATTAATACTTATAATTATATCTTTGGATTTTAGACCTGCTTTTGATGCAGGACCTTCTGGTATTACATAAACTATATATGCACCATTATTTATAGTATTATTCAGCTCTGGTGGAATGCTTGACAAATTGATCCCGATCATTGGATGAATTGCTTTCCCAGATTTAATTAATTGATTTGAAATTTCTTTAACTTTATTGATAGGTATTGCAAACCCTAATCCTGCTCCTGGTCCTGATCTTACAAGTGTATTGATTCCAATAACTTCACCTTTAGAATTAAGTAATGGTCCCCCAGAATTTCCTGGATTAATTGCTGCATCAGTTTGTATTAAGTTGACACGTTTGTCGGAAATACCTAGTTGAGAGACGTTGCGGTTTAAGTTGCTAATTATTCCCAAAGTTACAGTGTTTTCTAGTCCATATGGATTACCTACTGCTATTGCCCAGTCTCCAACGCTCAAGGTATCTGAATCACCTAATATTGCTGTAGGCCATGAGTCTGAATCATCTAATTTAATTACAGCAATATCTGTAATTGTATCTAATCCAATTACTTTAGCATTAACTCTTCTGCCGTCTGTTAATCCAACAACTACTTTATCAGTTTTTTCCACAACATGTGCATTTGTTAGAACTAATCCATTTGTAGAGAAAATTACACCACTACCCTGACCTCTTTCTATCCTTTGCGTCGTTTTATTTAGTCTAGGAATTTTAAAAAACTGATCAAAATATGGATCAAACATCAGACCATTATTAAATAGATTGTATTCTTTTGCTAGAATTTTTGTTTGGGTTTCAATAGTTACTACAGCAGGACCACTTTTCTTGAGGGCTTCAGAAATAAAAGAACTTTGCGGTTTCTGATTTAATGTAAGATAATATCTCTTTGTAACGTCTTTATGCAGTCCATTACTCTTAATTTCTTGCATAGAATAAGAATTTAATATGAAAAATATAAAACTGATTTTTGATATTGTTTTTAATAAATTCATTAGAACAAAACTTTTTTACTTTGTTTGAAGTGATTTCGCAGTAATCCAGGATAGGCTTTATTATATGCATATAAGATTTATTTTCTTTTTGAAGCGGATAGAATCGTATGATGACCATCCTCCTCCTAGTTATTTATGTTCTTGTTGCCGGAACACTTTTGTGGCAAGCCTTTAAGGTCATGTCTAAAGGCTTAATGATAGGGAATCCTGTAAAAGGAGGCGGTCTTCAAAAAAATAATGTGCAAAACAGTGATCGCACTGGTCTAGTTACTGTCCACCCTGAGATACTTGATAATCAAGGGAAAATCACTAATGAAGATCTTCTAACAGTTCGTTTTTCTCGCGATAATTATCCTCCACAGTCTTCTGAACCTTTTTCTGAATAGGATTTAGTTTTGGAATTTTCCTTATCTTTTGCCTTAATCAATTTACGAAGTTATTAAAAAATGGAACCACGAACCCGTATAGTGCTAGCTGCTCTTAAGGCTTTGAAATTACCTCCCAGATTTAGACTTCGTCTTCTAAAAGAAGACCCTGTCAGATTAGAATTGAGTTTAACCCCTGCTTATGGCAAAGAGCCTATACAAGTTGGCCTTGTTGAATCTCAAGATTTAGTTGCAAGGAGGGATAGAGATGGGCGAATACCTAGGGACCTACAAGGAACTTGGGATTGGACCGTAAGGCATGGAAAAGTGAGTACGGGTGGTTGGAATCCTTATCTTAAAGAGGCGCTTCAAACTATGTTTGAAACTGGTTTACCTGCAATCATTTATGAAGAGTTGACAGGTGATGATTATCATCCTGTAGATGGAACTAAACATATTCGATAGTTCAATGGGTAATGCCAAACATGTATTTTTCAAATCTTAGGTGTGGTAGCTATATTGATTGAAAAACTATTAACACGATGACTTCCGATAATCAGACTCGATTTGGATTTGTAAACTATGCTGAGATTTGGAATGGTCGGCTTGCAATGATTGGCATTGTGATTGGTTTGAGTACAGAACTTTTAACTGGTCAAAGTATCCTTACTCAAATTGGCTTGGGTTAAATACCTTTTTTTGATTAATCTGCTATTTATCTGTGCCAGTTGAACAATATCCTATTTTTTCTGTTGGAGAGCTTAATCAAGCTATAGGAAATATTCTTTCAAGGGGCTTTGCTGCTCGATTTCAGTTAAATGCGACGATATCTAAGGCACAATTGAAGAATGGTCATATGTGGTTAACTCTTACTGATGGAGAAGTTAGTATTCCAGGAGTGATTTGGGCATCAACTTTACAAAAAACTGATTTTCGACCTAAAGAGCATGATGGAGTGGAAATTTTAGGAAAATTAAATTTTTGGAATACTAGAGCAACTTTATCAGTGCAAATTATTCAAATTCGTCCCAGTATTTCTACTGTGATGAGGAAGTTTGAGCGCGTAAAGAATTTATTGCTGAAAGAAGGTTTGATTGATATTAGAAGACATAGAAAATTGCCTAATTTTCCATTAAAGGTTGGAATATTAACTAGCTCTCCAAGTTCGGCTCTTGCAGATATGCTTAAAACCGCTCAGGAGAGATGGCCATTAACAAAGTTGCTAATTTTTCCTATACCTGTTCAAGGGGAAGTGGGCGGTCAGATTGAGCGCACCTTAAATTATATTAAGGCAAATAACTCTTCATTACATTTAGATCAAATAGTATTAGCTAGAGGCGGTGGAAGTAGAGAAGATTTAATGATCTTTGATGATGAGTCCATATGTAGAATATTGGCAAATTTCCCTATTCCAATCATTACAGGTTTAGGTCATGAAGATGATTTGACTGTCGCAGATCTTGTCGCTGATCATCGTGCCTCTACTCCTACTGCCGCAATGGTTGATATCTTGCCTAGTCGTGAGATGGAGAGAAATAGGTGTTTACAGATTAATCAAAGATTTCAGGACCATTGCACATGGATTCTACGTAGACAAGCTCAATCACTCTTAGAAATCAAAAAACAGTGGAGTATATTTTCGCCAATCAATCTTTTAAAGACTAAGCAGGAAATACTAAATCAAAAATCACAACTGCTTGATGCCTTGTCTCCAGATAGCATCTTAATGAGGGGCTTTTGTATTTTGACTAATGACTTTGGGAAGGCA
The DNA here is from genome assembly GCA_003212885.1 of Prochlorococcus sp. AG-432-D11. Lineage (GTDB taxonomy): Bacteria > Cyanobacteriota > Cyanobacteriia > PCC-6307 > Cyanobiaceae > AG-432-D11. Next base: position 15,220 of record QCOP01000015.1, read on the forward strand.
ATAACAAGTCTGGAAAAAATTAAAATTAAACAGATACTGAATATTCAACTAATTGATGGGAGTGTAGAATCTAAGGTTACAGACATAATACAAAATCAAACTCAAGAAAAGAATTAGTTCTATGCCTAATTTAAGTGAGGATAATTCCAAAAATTTAGATAAAGACGAGATTCGAAGAGCTATTTCAAAGCTTTCTTATGAGGAGGCACTTAATTCATTAGAATTAATTTTGAATCAATTGAAAAAAGATGATGTAAGAGTTGATGATCTTAAAAGATATTACTTGCAAGGGAAGATTTATCTTGAGCATTGTGAAAAAATGCTCAAGATAGCTGATCAAGAAATTATAGAATTTAGTAAAGATGAATTTTCTGAATAATTAAGATAGATAATTTCTATTAATTTTCTTCTGCTTTAACATCAATAGTAACTGAATCTTGCTTCGAATCTCCTTCATAATTTAAACTTTGATTAATAAATGGATTGGAACTACATATTGGACAATCTAACGAATTGTCTAAGAAAACATAGCCGCAAGCATTGCATGTTCTCATATTATTTTTTATTACTTTCCATGCTATCCAACCAATGCCAGAAAGAAAAAATGGCAAAAATAATAGAAAAATTATTAGGCTGCCAGCAATATCTATCAAGAACCGTCCAGCTGCAGTTGGTAGTAATAAAAGTAATAAAAATATCCAAATTAATGAGTTATTTTTCATTGATCTATGCCTTTATGTTGGAATAGGTGTTGTATCTGTTCAACATTCTTTTACTAATTAACACAACACTCCAGCATTGACCAAAATATATTATTGAGCCAACTATCCAGATCCATAGAGTTAATACTAAAACCCCGCTGATAATGCCATATGCTTGAAACCTAGAACCAAGAGATAGAATTGCTCTACTCACAGCTGAGTTTAGTATTGTTAGCAATATACCGATCATTATTGCTCCAGGCAGAAGAGGTTTAAGGGGTACTCGTCTAGATGGCACAACTGCTTGAAGCAAGAAAGCCATGATTGAAAATCCTATTAGAGGAATGAAAAATTGTCCTAATTCGAGCACAGGAACTTTGGCAAGAGTCTTTGCTATTTCAGGGCTAGATTCTTTTAAATCTGTCCATACAGCTCCAGGTATCATTCTGATGTAAGCACTGAGCTCATCAAGAACCATGAGAAAACCCACTAGTAGAACGACAAAGAATGCTTCTACACGATTTCTAATAAATCTAAAAGCCTGAAACCACAAAGGAGCTTTGGTTTCTTTACTTGGCAAAGCATCTTCCCAAAGCCTGTCAGATCCTCTTTGTAGTGTTAAATACGCATTGCCTGCCGTAATAATTAAAAACATTGCGCCAAAGATACCCGCACCAAAACCTTGATTTACAAGCTTGGTTAATGTTGAATCGACCAGGTCAACTACAGATGGAGGTAAGACTTGAGCTGATAAGACTATTATTTGTTCATTTAAGCCCTGTTGATTGCCTAAAAACCATGAGGCCACAGCTAGTGAAATAATTAGTATTGGGAAAAATGACTGAAGTGTGTAATACGCAAATGCTGCACTTAAATCGACACAATCACATCGAGTCCATCGTTGGTACGCATACCATAGACTTTTCAAAAACCATTTAAATTGACGATTGAGTCGACTTGCCACTATCTTCATTTTAAGCTTACTTAGTATATTAATAATTTTATGCAACTTTTTGCTGATTTGAATTTTGTTACTTGTTGCAGTACCTAAGTATTAAGTATTATACAAACTTTTTATTTTAATTCATCAATAGTTCACCCCAAGGTAATAGCTTTTCAAGATTACTTTGTGAATTAGTTGTAATTAATGGAAAATTAACATATGCTAAATCATCACCTTTTTTTATCGAAGATAGATCTTTATCTAACCAATTGATTATACAATTTAGCTCTGACAAAATTAAACAGGCAGCGGCAATATCCCAAATTTTTGGTGTTGATTCTATAGCACCAAATGTTTGCCCATTTGCAACACTAGTCATGTTTAGACTAGATACTCCAAGTAAGCGAATCTTCCCTGGAAATTTCTTTTCTGGATTTTTCTGTAAAATATTGATTGAGCGACTACATAAAGATACACATTGGCTATTTCTTGATGAAGAATCTTCGATTGATATTTTTTTTTGATTCAGAAAAACTCCTTTCCCTTTAATTGCTACATATCGTTGATTAAGAGCTGGAATATCTAAGAAGGCACTTTCAGGTTTTCCGTCTACAAAGCGAGCAATAGATATCGACCAGAATGGTATACCTGCCGCAAAGTTTGTTGTTCCATCAAGTGGATCAACTATCCAATATGCATTGGAACTTGGGACAATTTGTGAACCTTCTTCGCTTAGAATTCCTTCATTTTTAGCTATTTTTGATAAATTTTGAACAATACATCCATCACTCCATCTATCGCATGAAGTAATTAAAGATCCATCAGGTTTAGTCTCAGATATAATTTGACCGAAGTCCTTGAGTTGACGAATAGAGACTTCATCTAAAAGAAGGTTTATTTGATTAATTTGAGAGTCACTAAGAGTGGAGTGTATAAAATTGTCCATGGTCACTAAATCAGAGAAGTTTTGGACATTGTGATAAGAATAAATTAGATTCTATAGGATGATTTGTATCCTGATTTGCTTTATTTTTGGTTTCAGAATTATTTGAGCAGGGTTTATAATTTTCTATACCAGTGTTTCTGCTTAATTCAACAAGATTTATGTTATAGTCAGTGATTGCTTTGATATAGTTCCCTTCTGCTTCAGTTAGATCTCTTTGGTTGTTCACCACTTCTCTCTGTGTAGTTATCCCTGCTTTGAGCCTCATCATAGCAAGTCTTAGAGATTCTCTAGCAGATAAGACTTGTGCATATGAACTAGAGATTTTGCTTGTCGCAGTTTTCAGATTGACAATATTTATTTCAACATCAGTTCTAATTTCAGAAATTTTCAATTTATATTGTTCTTCTAGTTCTTTTTCTTTTTCTTTAAGCAAATTAATACTTTGAGAGTTTACCCCACCATTAAAAATCTTCCAATTAAATTGAATACCTATTGTATTTGTTGTTGATTCTGTTTGATTATTTAAATCAGGATTAATCGTTGATAATTCGCCATTAGACTGTGAAATATTAAAGTTATTAAATAAACTAAATTGAGGTCGATTGTCAGCATTTAATTGTTTAATTCTATTGAGATTTATTGAAAAATCTAGTGCTAAATCATCTAATTCTTTTCTATAATTTAATGCAGATTTAATGCTATCTTTTATTGATACATCCCAGATACCTAATATCCCCGCTTTGTCCTTAATTTCAGGTTGAATATTGCTTTCTAGATAAAGTATTTTCGCAAGAAATCTCTCATTAATTTTCTTTTGACCATTTCTTTCTGCTAGAAGTTTCTTGTCTCTAGCTAATTGTGTTTTAGCTTCTAGAACTTCTAATTTGTTTGCGAGACCAGCTTCAAATCTACTTTCTGCTTCTTTTAATGAGAGCCTTGATGTTTCTATTGCCTGTTCAGCTATTAAAACATCTTGATATGATTTTTGCAAAAGAAAGAATTTATTTAATGCATCTAAATACAAATCTCTAAATTTAATTTCATATACAAGCCTTGCTTTTTTTAACTCTTTTTTGGCAATTTGGATTCTTGCTCGTCTTGATGGATTGATAAAATTCCATTCTAATCTTGCGTTTATACCTGTTTCCCATTGCTTTGAAGATATGTCTTCTGAAATATTGTTATTTGCCTTGCCACTCAAATACTTAGGTAATCCTTGGCTTGATAAGCTTAGGGAAGGGTTTCTTTCTGCATATTTACTATTCATATTATATTCATATTGTTTGATATTGCTTAAAAGTGCTTTTATTTCTGGATTATTTTTTTCAATATAGTTCTTGATATCCTGAATTTTTATAATTAATGTCTTTGGAGCATCTAATTCTAGAAATTCTCTTTGGTTGAGCACTTCTAATTTATCGTAAGGGTATTTTTTATTTTGTTCATCTCTTATCAAAGTTTCTGCCTCTATTGATAGAGCAGAATTAAATAAAAAAAATAAAATAAATACTTTTGGAATGATTTTTTGCAATTTTTTTGATGAAATAAGTTTTATCATAATAAATTCAAATCATTTCTGCTTTGCTATTTATTGCAGCATTTACAATATCTGATGGACCATCAACTATCCTAATAGAAATATCTAAGGTGGTACTAACTTCTTCAACAGTCATGTCATCTAGGAAAACGTCTTCACCTTGTTTTAGCATGATTGAAGGGACTAGAAGCTCAGAACCTAGGTTCTGATTTTGCAGGCCATTAATTAAATCTTCGCCAGTTAAAAGACCTGTTACGACATTTTCTTGCCCCCAATATGGACTGGTAAGGCCAAAGAGATTAATACTCAAGTGATCAATATTATTTAGTCTTTCGCAAATTGGTTTAAGGGCGTCTTCGACTATTTTGCCTACCACCCAACTGCAATGGCGTCTCCGTTTAATTGCTTTTGGCAGATTAGATGTTGCTAAATCCATAGCTTCTAAGAATGCACGTATACTTCCAACACCATTTTCTTGTTGAGGAAGGTCTTCATATACTTCTCTTGATGGTAATGGTTTTTGAGCTATTAAATACCATTCATCTGAGAGCCAAGCAAACCGAGATTGAATTGTTAATTGGAATTCATCTTGCATCTTCTCTACACAATGAATGACTTCTGTCGCAAAAGATTTGTCTATCGGCTTTAATCCATCATTATCAGGTCGGAATTTGGTAAGTCCTACCGGAACTACAGCGGCAGATATCACTGTTTTTTCAGGCCCTCTTCCATATTCGAATAAGTCTTTTAAGGTTTTGATTAAAATCTTCCCATCATTGATACCTGGACATACAACAATTTGAGTGTGTATTTGCAGTGAATTTTTTGAGAACCACTCTATTTGCTCCATAATCTTTCTTGCTCTTTTATTTTGCAGAAGCTTTATACGAATCTCTGGATCTGTAGCATGTACAGAAACAAATAATGGAGATAATCTTTGAGTTTTGATTCGTTCCCAATCAGAAGTTAGTAAGTTAGTAAGTGTTAAATATGATCCAAAGAGAAAACTCATTCTATAATCATCATCTTTAAGATAAAGAGTGTTTCTTCTACCTTCAGGTTGTTGATCAATAAAGCAAAAAGGGCAATTATTATTACATTGCTTCAAACCATCAAAAAGTGCTTCGCTAAATACTAGTCCTAGGCCTTCATCTAAATCTTTTTCTATATCTAGGCTATAATATTGATTATCTTTACCTTTCACAGATATATTGATGTTTTCCTCGGCAATAAGATATTGATAATCTATAAGATCCCTAGGTTTAATACCATTAATACTAATTAGTTGGTCCCCTTTTTCAAAGCCTAGCTCCTCTCCAATCGATCCTTTTTCAATCTCAGTAATTATTGCAGGGGAAGGTTCGTTAACCTCAAAATTTTGGCTTATGCCAGATGAAATATTGTTTATGGAGGGTTCAATCCACACAGATTAAGAGGTAGAGAACTTTTTGGTTAATATACTCCTTCCTTATTTGTATGAAAGGTTTAGCTGCTATTGGTCAAGCTTACTTGCTCGAAAGAGTAAAGTTTTAGCAGTGATCAAAAGAACTACTTCATCTTATAGGAAAATATTCTGTGGTTGACGTTTTCTAGTGAGGAATTGATGCAAGCACAGTTGATTTGTTTTTGTGATCTAAATAATCCCATTGCAATTTGCTCTTGAAATCTTCCAGCATGTATTTAGAAAGGCCCAGGACTTTGAAATTCTGGGCTAGTGCTTTAGTTGTACTGCCAGTTTTCTTGCAAGCTCCTTGGGTGCATTTTTACCCTTTATCTGCGCTTCTATTTACGTTTGTTCTTTTAATTACTGGAGTTTTCCTCAGGCAAGTTATTGCTGGACGGTGGACAGTTGTGGGATCTTTTGTCGTAGGAGTAGCTGGTAGTTGGTTAGGAGGTTGTCTTTTTTGGGGATGGTTGCGTTCATACCCCATATTGCATCTACCTGTAGAAGCTATTGCTCTTCCATGTGCTTGTATTGGATTGGGGACTAAGTGGAAAATAGGTTCTGCCTTTTATTTATCTTCTTTGCTAGGAACAGCATTAACAGATTTGGTGATGGCTTTAAGTGGTGTTATTCAAGAGTGGCCAAGAGTCGTTAATGCGCCAATCAATGAAGCTGGATTGATTCTTAGTCAGGCAGCATCTAGACTTTGGACCCCCTATTCAATGATTCTTCTAACAGGTACTGCCTTTTTGATCATCTTCATATCAGATCAAATGCATAGAAGAGGCAATATTAATACAAATAGTGGTCAGGCTTGGTTGGTTGCAAGTGCGGCTTTGTCAACAACTCTTTGGGTTGACGGTTTGTTCGTTTTAACAACTCTTTTTCAGCCAAAACTTAGTGGATTGATTTAAGTAAAAATACTATGAAAACTTCTTCTAATAAAGGATCTATCCAAAATATATCTTGGGATGTTGTTGTTATAGGTGCTGGAGCTGCTGGATTAATGAGCTGTTTAGAAATACCCTCAAATCTTAATGTTCTTTTGTTAAATAGAAACACTAGCAAAAGATCAGCTAGTCGATGGGCACAAGGTGGTATTGCAGCAGTTACTAGAGTAGAAGATAGTTTAGATAGTCATATAGCTGATACTCTCAAAGCAGGCGCTGGTCTTTGTGATTTGGATGCAGTGCAAATGTTGGTCAACAGAGCTCCCCAATGTGTTCAAAGACTTCAACAATTAGGAATGCAATTTGATTCAGATTCAAACGGGCTTTGTACAACACTTGAGGCTGCACATAGTTTTAGAAGAGTTCTTCATGTTCAAGATCGTACTGGCAGAGCATTGATTGAAGTTCTTCGTGAACAAGTTGAAAAGCGAGCAAACGTTCTCCATAAGCGAGGGGTTCGAGTAACCCAGCTTTGGGTTGAAAAAAATGTTTGTAAGGGGGTGCAGGTACTTGATGGACCTTATCTTTATTGGATCCCTGCTCGAGCTGTTGTTCTGGCTACAGGAGGAGGAGGACATTTGTTTGTGAATACTACAAATCCAGCTCAAGCTTGCGGGGAAGGATTGGCACTGGCTTGGAAAGCAGGCGCGTTTATTGAGGATTTAGAGTTTGTACAATTTCATCCTACTGCTCTAAAACTTCAAGGTGCACAATGCTTTTTAATTACTGAAGCTTTGCGTGGAGAGGGAGCTCAATTAGTGGATCAAAATGGGAATAGCCCTGTGGAGAGTTTATCTAAAAGGGATTTATCACCTAGAGATCAAGTAAGTAGAGCTTTGGTAGAAAGAATGAATGCATTAGGAGTAGAAAACCTAGGTTTAGATCTAAGAAGTATTCCTATCGAAAAACTTGAGTCTCGTTTCCCAACAATTTTGCAAAGATGTAAGGAGCTAGGTATAGATCCTCTTGAATCCTTGGTTCCTGTTGCACCAGCTGCCCATTATTGGATGGGTGGAGTCTTTACTAACCTAAATGCAGAAACTTCTGTGAATGGTTTGTATGCAGTGGGTGAAGTTGCTTGTACAGGCGTCCATGGAGCAAATAGACTTGCAAGTAATTCATTAATGGAGTGTTTAGTTTTTGCTGGTCAGTTATCTTCTATTAAATTGAATCAATCATTTAACCATGATGCTTGTGAATTCCAAGATTATTTGAAATGTTCAGTTGATCTTCAAGGTGATGATAATTCGGAAGAAATTAAAAACTCTATAAAGCAATTACGACAAATGTGTTGGGATTATGCAGGCGTAAATAGATCTATAAAAGGAATGTCAAATGCATTATCTTCCGTTAATAAAGATTTCCATCAATTAATGCAAGAACCGTTATTACAGTTTTATCTTCTTCAATCCTATGAAGTTAGAACTAAGTTAGATGAATCGTCAAGAAAGAATCTCAATCTTCTTTTGGATTTGAGACATAGACTTCTTGCAAGCTCATTATTATTCAAAGCTTGTTTATTCAGAGAAGAAAGTAGAGGTGGGCATTTTAGAAACGATTCTCCTGAAAGTTTACCTTACTGGGAGTGTCACTCTCGACAAAGGATTGGTGATGAGATGAGTACTAGACCAGTTAAAAGATAAGTATTATTTAAAATTTTTACTACCCTTATATCCACTTAACTCTGCCAACTCATTTAATGTTCTTACACCAGAAATAATCTCTCCTTTAATTTCCCAAGACGGAAACCCTATAATTTCTTTTTCTTGACAAAGATCTGTTTGACTATTTTCTCCATCGGGTGCACATTCAATTAAATTTAATTCTAAAATAGCTTCTCTTCCAAACATTTCTTTTTGATCATGGCAATGAGGACACCAGTATGCATTGTAGAGAGAAATATTTTGTTTAGTTAAAAATCTAGCCAAACTGATTGAATC
>QCOP01000016.1 GCA_003212885.1 Prochlorococcus sp. AG-432-D11
ATTTGAACACTGGAAATGAAATTTCTGTTCCATATTGGTTCGAAAATTGTGTTTGCAAACCTTAAAACCAGTATGTTTTGAACAGTTTCTTTGCCTAAGTAATGATCAATTCGAAAAATTTGATTTTCATTAGCGCAGCTTTGGACTAATTGATTAAGATTTTGCGCACTACTGAAATCTCTGCCAAAAGGTTTTTCTATAACTATTCTGTTTCGCTTAGGGTCGTTTAGTAGTCCTGCTGTAGAAAGAGATTTGCAAGCGCTTGCATAAAACTTTGGAGAGACAGAAAGATAAAATGTTCTATTACCATGAGTTGCCTTTAATCGATCAATATCTTCTAACCTTTTTCCAAGTTTTATTATATCGTCTGGGTTTTGTAGATCAACAGGTTCATAAAAAAGATTTTTTGAAAACTCTTCCCACTCTTTCGGACTTTTCTTGATTAGCTCTTGTAATGCTGAAGCCATTTTTTGACGGAATTCATCATTGTTCCATTTTCGTCTAGCGCACCCAAGTACTGCAAATTCGCTTGGGAGTCTTCTCTGTTTGAATAATTCAAATAATGCTGGAACTAGTTTTCTATGAGTCAAGTCTCCACTTGCTCCAAAGATTATCAAACATTGAGGCGAAACTACTCTTTCCTGTCTAAGGCCTACTCTTAATGGATTGGTTACCTGCATGGTCATTTTAAATCCACAAGTGAAGGTGGATATTTCAATATTGTTTATTCAAATTGTTTATTTTCAGATAGCTACAATTTGTGCTCAGATCACGAAATAAGAATATATATTTTTCAATAATTTAACTATTAATAAATTATTCGAATTAATGCTTTTTTCTATAACTGATTTTTTTTAGTAAGTTTCTACATGCCATCTACCTGCTTTTTTAAGTTTGGGTCTCAATTCAGACCATTCTAAACCTTTAGATTCAGCGGCACTTGCCATTGCTTCATCTATTCCAGGTTCCATTCCTTTAAGCCCGCATAAGTAAATATGTGTTTTGGGATTTTCAATTAATGCAAATATTTCTTCTGCAAATTCTAAAACTCTATCTTGTATATACATTCTTCCACCTTTTGTATTTGTTTGCTCCCTACTAATTGCTTTTGTATATTCAAAGTTATCAGGATATTTAGTCTTGTAATGTTCAAAATCAGAGTCGTATAAAAGATTTGCAGTTTTAGGTGCTCCCATAAATAACCACGCTTTTCCTTTGAAATTCCAATTATTTTTTTCTCTTTCAGTAGGCTCAAACATTTTTCTTAGGTAAGCTCTCATTGGAGCTATTCCAGTTCCAGTAGCTAGCATAATTATGTTCGCATCTTCATCATCTGGAAGAAGCATTTCCTTACCAACTGGACCAGTTATTTTAATTTCTTCTCCTGGCTTTATGTCACAAAGATAAGAAGAACATACCCCATTTATAGTTTGACCGTCTTTTTCGTATTGAAGCTGCCTTACACATAGAGATACTGTATTTCCTTCAAAATTGTCTCCATACTTGGTACTCGCTATTGAATATAAACGTATTTTATGTGGCTTACCTTTTGCATCAGTTCCACTTGGAATTATTCCTATACTTTGGCCTTCAACATATTTGAGTTGTGGATCGCCTCCTGATAGATCAAAAGTTATGTGTTGGACTTTCCCTATCGCGCCCTCTTTTAAGAGACTGTAGTTTTCAGTGACCTTTCCAACAAATGGAGACTTTGGCTTGTATGTATTCACAGGAATATTCGCATGCTGAGCCTTCTTAGTGGGCCTTGAAGGCGCCGAAGCCTTTGTATTGGAAGTTGACCTGGATGTTGCATCAGAGCCAGCTTTAGAGGCATTGCCTGCAGTTATCCCCTGAGTAGAGATTTTCTCTAAGGATGGAGAAGCTGTCTCCCTTTTGCGCAAGAAAATTTGTATAAGCCCAATAAATCCAATAATTATTGGGATATGAGCAAGGCCACCGGCCAGTACTTTTGCTTCCGAATAAGCCATTAGAAACTCAAAACCGATGAGGACAATACCAATATCTGGACTCTATTAGTTGGATAATTGATTGCGGAAGTTCACGTTTTGATATTGGCACAATCAAATTCAGTTTTCTGGGATCTTCCAAAAGTGATTTTTTTTATGTAAGGTTCCTGAGCTTAAGATTTTTATTTTTTAGTTTGTCATCGATTTCTGCTACTAAGAATCTCAGTGAGTCAATGCCTGTAGGAGATATTCCTTCAAGCCAGAGTGATCACCGGAATGAGCCAATCGAGCAAACAATGGAGGTTTTGCCAAACGGTTCGAGAAGATTAGCTGCTCAATTATCAACATCTGCAACATTTGAGCAATTATGGAAAGTGTTAACAAATTACAACAATCTAAGTAGTTTTATTCCGAACCTAGCGTCAAGTGAAATTCTTTCTCAGGAAGGGAAAACGTTTAGAATTAAGCAAATAGGCGCCCAAGATTTTTTCGGGCTTAAATTTTCGGCTGAAGTGATACTTGAGCTGATTGAGGATCTCGATAATGGACTATTAAAGTTTTCTTTAGTGAAGGGGGACTTTCGTAAATTTGAGGGTTCGTGGCGTGTTTCAAGAAGCAGCAACAGAAAGAAAAGTAACTCGTTGGTATATGAACTTATTGTTCAAGGTTTTTTTGGAATGCCAGTTTCAATAATTGAAAAAAGACTTAGAAAAGACCTCAAGACTAACTTAATCGCAGTTGAACAAGAAGCACTTAAATCAAAAACTATTTGATTTTTTTGAATTTATTTTTATACCCCCAAGGGGATTCGAACCCCTGTCGCCTCCGTGAAAGGGAGGTGTCCTAGGCCTCTAGACGATGGGGGCGAGGCCGATGATCTTTGTTAAAAAAAAGACCACATTTTAAAAGCTAGGGTTCAGACTCACCCTGCGTCAAGGATTAGCCTATCTTGTTTTGAGAATTCCATACAGGAACAGTGAAGTAAAAACATGCTCCTTTGTTTGGTTCTGATACGACCCAGATCTTTCCACCATGTACTTCAACAATTCTTCTGCAGACGGAAAGGCCTATCCCGAAACCTTTTGCCCTATTAGATGTTTGAGGTAATCGAACTCTGTCAAGGAAGATTCTTTTTTGCTCTTCTTTAGGAATTCCAGGACCCATATCACAAACTCCTACCTCAACCCATTGATCTGTTCTATGAAGCATTGTTATAGAAATTGTGTCTCCTTTCTCAGAAAACTTCATGGCATTTTCCATGAGATTAAGGAGAACCTGTCTCATTCGCCTCTGATCTGCAAAAACGTTTGGGAGGTCTGATGGAATATCTGTATGGATGCCAATGCCTCTTGCAAGCCAAAGCTTTTCTAGAGCTAAGATAACTTCGGCTGATATATTTCCTAAATTTATTTTTTGTGGGTTAAATAATGCTTCCCACTTAGGACTTCCTACCTCTAATAGATCTTTTGATAACATTTCTATCTCTTCTAGTCTTCTTTTGACTACCTCTAGGAGTCTCTTTAAATCTATTTGACCTAATTCTTGGCTTTGTATAGCGAGTTTTGCTGCTGATAATGGTGTTCGTAGTTCATGAGCAACCATCCTAAGAAGTCTTTCTTGAGATTCGATTCTTTCTGAGAGAGTTTCGTTCTCTTGCTTTAAACCAAGTAACTCGTCTTCAAGTAGTAATTCTTTCCTTGTTCTTACTGATTCAATTTCTGTTGATCTTATATTTATTCCAACACCAGTTAGTAAACCTTCTTGTTCCCACCTAGGAAGCCAGCTCTTGAATTGTGGAAAAATACTACTTCCAGCAAAAACTTGTTTTGGGTTTGGATCAATTTTTATTAGAGCAGGAATTGCAACAAGTCTATAAAGTTCTAATATTTCAGGCTGCTGTGAAGGGTCCGATATTTGTAGAGATACTTCAAAAGGACATTCTTTAGAGCCAAGGAATTGTACTAATGATCTGATATCGCCTCTGGAGAGGTGCTGGCGGCTTGCAACAAGAATAAGCTTTAGCTGTTTGCCTTTAGTTGCAGGGGAACCACCATTCAATGTTTTTTTGATCCGAATGTTTACGCATACATTAAGGGACAGTATGTCTTTTTACTTATTAGCTATTAATTATATATGCAATGAATGGACGAACTTCCCTTTTTTAATGCTTTCACCAAAACCTAGAGATGCTTTTAGCCAGGTCAAGACTAATAAAGCCTCAAATACTAGAATTATTCTTGATACGAACTTGAGAAGATGGTTCTCAAGAAACTTAGGACTTTGGAAATCTAGAAGACAATATTTTTTTGAGGATGAAGATGTTTTAAACGTAGATATGTTACTAAGAGTTCAAAAATTTTCTGATAAAGGTCCAGGAGATTCAAGGTATCTCTTGACTTGGTGGCCAGATAAAGAAAATGATTTTTTTCAGAAAAAGCCTAATTTTTCTAAGGAAGGATCAACAAAAATATCAATTTCAGGTCATCAATTATGTAGAAGTTCATCCTATTTAGGTGATTCATCTCCAGTGGTTTCAAATATTCGACAAGTAGATGAACATGAATTGATTTTTGAATCCAATTTCAAAAATTGGGATATTATTGAACATGCAAGACTAATTGATCAGGATCGCTATAGATCGAGATATATTTATAGCTGGCAAAATAATATTTTAAAAATTGCTGAAAGTCATCACGAAATCAAGTTGGAAGAAGATAGTGGGTTAATTCAGGATTGATTGGGGAATACATACATAACTTTAAAGTACACTCTCGATAAAAAAACTTCTTAGAATATTCGCTAATATACTAGTGCTTATTGCTCTAAAATTAAAATTTTGAATAAAACCTCTGTTCTTTTTAAAGTCCTTTTTACTAACCTTCTTATAATTCCTATAGTTGCTGGTATGTACAGTCTTCCAGCTTTTGCTGAAAAAGCTCCAAATATTAGGCCAGCTACAGAGGAGGATTTATATCTTTATAGAGGGCTAGGCGGTACTTTCTTATGTAATTCTCTTGTGGCTGATATTGATTATCCTAAAGCTGTTGGTATTGCTTCTGCAACTTATGTACAAGTTCTTGAAGGAATGCATGGAGGAATTGTTAAAAGTATTGGTTCTGAAAAGTTAAGTAGAGAAAAACTTTTTGCAGGAGCTGAGTTTCAGGTTGTTACCGCATCTATTCAATTTTGTCCTGATAAAGTTCCTAATGACGTAAAGGATAAAGTTAAAAATGTTATAGATAAAGAAATGAATGGTGATTGAGAGATTACTGCCTGAACATTGAACTTACAGAGCTTTCTTCGTGAATTCTCCAGATAGCCTCCCCAAGCATATTTGCAACAGATAGTACTTTTAGCTGGGGGAATCTTTGTTTTTCAGGTACTGGAATACTATTAGTTACAATCACTTGTTCAAATAAACCATCATCACTCAACCGTTCATACGAAGGTGGAGAGAAAACAGGATGAGAAGCGCAAGCAAAAATCTTTTTTGCTCCTTCTTTTCTTAAAAGTTGTGCACCTGCAGTAATTGTTCCCCCTGTATCGATCATATCGTCAATTAGGATGGCTGTTTTATTTGCTACTTCTCCAATTACAGTAAGACTTTCGGCAATATTGTGAACCGCTCTGCGTTTGTCAATTATAGCTAAGGGAGCGTCATTCATTTGTTTAGCAAAAGCTCTTGCACGAGCAACTCCTCCAACATCGGGAGAAACAACTACGACTTCGCCAAGATCTTTAGAAGAAAGGTAATCCACAAGCACTGGAGAGCCATATATATGATCGCAAGGTATATCAAAATAACCTTGAATTTGAGCAGAGTGAAGGTCCATCGCCAAAACCCTATCTACTCCAGATTCAACAAGTAGATTGGCTGTCAGCTTTGCTGTAATTGATTCTCTCCCTGCAGTTTTCCGATCAGCTCTTGCATAACCGAAATAAGGTATTACTGCGGTTATTTGCCTTGCAGAGGCCCTTTTACAAGCATCAACCATGATCATGAGCTCCATCAAGCTGTCATTAACTGGGGCGCAAGTAGGTTGTATTAAAAAAACATCACACCCTCGTATAGATTGCTCGATTTGTATATATAGCTCTCCATCGGCAAATCTCTTGGAGATTATTGGGACATCAGTTAACCCTAAATAGCTAGCTATTTCTTTTGAAAGAGCGGGATTAGATGTCCCACTGATTAACCGCAGCCTAGTAGATCCCTGTTTGAGGACTGCTTGCTGAGTTTTTTGCTCTGTGACAAATCTGGTCAAGGTTGCCTTGTTCAAAACCTTTTCTTTTGATCGTAGACTCCTTCTCTCAACTATCCAAGCTTATTAATACTATTATTGTCTTTTTGCTTAATCATGTTGAATTGCTTGAGTGAGATATACCTTGAAAAGTGCTGGAGTGATCCCTCTTAAAAAATGGATAAGACTTGATAACCTCATTTCTTCTTTTGTGGATCTAAGTCTTTATAGAATCTACGTGATCAGGATCCCAGACACATTTTTGGAAGTACCTATGTAAAAGGTGTACTGGTTTAGTTAGATGGTTATTCAGCAATTTGAGATGGGCATGGTAAGAATTGGATTCAGTTATTAGGTTCATGGAAAAGGCCAGTTATTTTTTTGTAAAAGAAATTTCTTATGGAATTATTGCCTGAATCCCTAAACCATCTAGCACTCTTTTGAAAGAATTTAAAATTAATACCTTAGGCTTTGCTTAAGTTGATGGAGTCTGAAATTTATCAGAACGCAGAATAGTTGGAATTCCTTGGAGTGGAAATATTCCTTCTTATGTACTTCTAGTAATTAAGGAGAAATACCAAATAGATATTAATTTCTACTTAGAGTTTGAAAACTTATTATAAATATTTTAATAAAGACTAAATAATTCTATTTTGAAATAAATATATGATATTTACCGGTTTGAAAATTTTTCTAATATTTATTTTAATAGTATTTCTTATAGATTTTCTCTTCAAAAGGGACTTTTATTAAACATATCAGGTTCTGACCATAAATTTTTAACTGTCTGTGTATGGTTCAGACCTTTTGCTAGTCTTATTAGTAGTGCATTATGATTTTTTAAGTATTTTCCAGACTCAATTTTCAACAGAGAATCTTATTTCTGAGTAATACTATAAAAATTTTAAAAAATTAGGCTTTAAAATTTCTTTCATCCATGAGTGAGCAAAAGATTAACTCAGATCGTTTTTGTGGAGTACTATTACATCCCTCTTCGCTTCCTAATTCTGGGATTTGTGGGACTTTTGGGACTGAAGCAAGAACTTGGTTGAAATATTTGGCTAAAAATGAAATTGCATTTTGGCAATTCTTGCCTTTAGCTCCTACCGATTCTTCTGGATCTCCCTATAGTTCTCCATCTAGTTTTGCAATAAATCCTTGGTTCTTAGATGCACATGACTTAGTCGATGATGGGTATATTCCAAAGATATCATTAGAGGTTCTGCCAGGCACTATCTCCTCTAATAAAAAATTATTGGATTTTGGAATTGCAGATGATAGAAGTAATGCTTTAGGAAAGCTATTAAGAGAATCTTGGCATTTGCAAAGCCCTTCTCGTCAGTTTCGTTTTGCGGAATGGTGTGATAAACAATTCTGGTTGGAAGATCATTCAATGTTTATGGAACTTAGAAAACAAAACAATAGATTGCCTTGGTGGCAATGGCCAAAGCATTTTGCTTTAAGAGAAATGTTTCAACTCAATAAATGGAAATACAACAATAATGAGCTCCTTTTAGAGCACAAACTTATCCAATGGCATTTACATCTTCAGTGGCAAAGACTAAAAAAGATATCTAATGAATTAGGAATTTTTCTAATGGGAGATATTCCTTTTTATGTCTCTAGAGATAGTGCAGATGTATGGTCTAACAAGACACTTTTTTCTGTTAATTCAGAAGGCAGGATTTTATTTCAGAGTGGTGTCCCTCCAGATTATTTCTCTGAAACTGGTCAATTGTGGGGAACTCCTGTTTATCGATGGAATAAACATAAACGCACTCATTTCAGATGGTGGAGAGAAAGAATAAAAAGACAGTGGCAACTTGTTGATTTATTGAGATTAGATCATTTTCGCGCTTTCTCGGGCTTTTGGAAAATTAATGGTGATCAGCAAACTGCTCAGGATGGTTTTTGGTCCCCAAGTCCTGGCTTACATTTATTAAATCTTTTGAGACGAGATTGTGGAGGAAAGCTCCCATTGATTGCCGAGGATTTGGGAGTAATTACTGATGATGTAGAAATATTGCGAAATTATTTTAAATTACCTGGTATGAAGATTTTGCAATTTGCATTTGATGGTAATAATGATAACCCTTACCTTCCTGAAAATATTCATGACTATCGATCTATTGTTTATACTGGAACACACGATAATTCTACTACTTATGGTTGGTGGTTAACTCTTAATGATTCAAATCGTTCTAATATTATCCAAAAGTATGGTGGCGATTTTGTTAAGCCTTATTGGCGATTTATTGAAATTGGTTTGAATACTAATACTTTACTATTTATAGCTCCGATTCAGGATTTACTTGGATTAGACAATAAGTCGAGATTTAATACTCCTGGAACTATTAGAGGTAATTGGTCATGGAGACTTGAGAAATTTGACTCATGCTTAATCGAGGCTTTAGAAAATTATAATAGACTTTCAAAAAGATCTGGACGTATTTTTCACAATCTTAAATCCAGTGTTCTAAGCGAATATTTTTAAAAAATTATATAGTTTTTCCTTATTAGTTTGAAAGTTTCGTAATAAAAAAACTATTCTTTTCCTTCAATTAGTGGATTAATAGGGAATACAGTTTCCAAATTTTTAATTGTAATTCTAGTTTGTATAATATTTATAGCAAAAATACTAAAAGTTATAGCAATTATATATAAAATAGTTCCTTGATAGCTTGAAAGTATTCTTATACCTGAAGAGATATATACTTTCTTTTGCATTTCGACTTTAGTACCTCTATTTGAATTTTTTATATGATGAAGAGTGCCTTTTTCAAGGTATAGTCTTTTCTCAAGTGTATCCAATATTTTAGATAGATAAGCTTCTTCAGGCAATTGATCGACTAGTTGGTTCTCTATAGCTTCAATTACTCTGATAGAGATGTGAGTATCATCTGAAAGATATCTTATAGATAGTTTTAGATTTTTCCTTGCTTCCTTAAATAATTTACAAGCTTCATTTAGCTTCGTTTGTTCTACTCCTCTTAGGATATCTTGATCGGAAGGATTTTTTTTTATAAACTTAAAAAAGGTTTTTAGCATTTTTTTAATAGTAATAATTAATCTACTAAATTAATCCATTCACTGAATTCTATCTCTTTCCATTCACCCTCTTTTAATTTATGTAGTTTGATATGAGCAATTGCCGTTCTTTTTAAATCAATTACTCTAAAACCTAGCATATCTGCAATTCTTCTAATTTGCCTATTTCTACCTTCTTCTAGAATTATTTTGATTTGACTATTCTTTTCAGTCCTTTTTAAAAGACGTATAATACACTTTTTGGTCTTGTGTCCATCTAATATTAATCCTTGCTCCCACTTTTTTAATATTTCAGCACTTGGATGCCCCTCTAGGCATATGCAGTATGTTTTTTTATGTTCAAATCTTGGATGTGTAAGTTTAAGAGTGAGATCTCCATTATTTGTCATAAGTAGAGCGCCTCTACTGTTTAGATCTAACCTTCCAATTAAATGTATTCCACTCCTCATTTCTTTTGGAATTAAACTAAAAACGGTTTTCCGACCTTTAGGATCACTTTTTGTACATATATACCCCTTGGGTTTGTTTAGTAGAATCACTTTAGGTCTTGACTTGTTAATTATTTTGTTATTGTCTAGATAAATTTCGTCTAAGAAAGGATTTGCCTTATCTCCTAAATTTGCTACTCTTCCATTTACTTTAACTCTATTTTCAATTATTAATGTTTCAGCTTTTCGCCTTGAGCATAAGCCAGCATTTGCAATAATTTTCTGGATTCTACTTTCTTCCATTTTAAATATTTTTAATGTGATTTATGCTAGTTTAGGTATGAATTGTTCAAATATATCTTTAACAATTGAATTTGGATTGTATTTTTTTTGAATTAATTTGATTAGTGCTTTAATTTCAGTAATCTCTACTTTATCATTTTTGATTATTGATAATAATATCTTTTGCCTTATTGAATAACCTTTTTTACTGAATAATAGTTTAACGCTGTCTCTTGCTACTGAAAGTAAATCATTACTATTACTTGTTACATCATCTTCAAGAACATTCAGTAATGATTCAATTCTTTCTACTCTAATATTATTGGCACTGTCAAAAATAATATCCATTAATAATGCAATCATTTCTTCATTCTGCTCTGTCAATAATCTTTTAGCAATGTATGGGTAGGCAAATCTTAAGATCTTGAATTGTGGATCTAATTTTAGTGCTAGACCTTCTTGACTCACAACTGCTCTAATTATTAGTGCAAACCTTGCTGGTACTCTGAAGGGATAATCAAACATTAGCTCAGAGAATTTATTAGTGATAGTTTTGATGTTAAAGTCGTTTACATTTTTTGTTATTACGCTGCCAAGAACATTTTTAAGAACATTTTCAATTGACTCAATATTTTCTGTTTTACTTAGAAAGCCTAACTTTTGGAAGTCTTTAGCGAGTAAATAGTAGTCATTATTTATCAGGTGCACTATTGCGCCAGTAAGTGTGATTCTATCTGAATCGGTTATTGAGTCCATCATCCCAAAATCGACGTATCCTAAAGATCCAAAATCATCAGAAATAGCATTTAAGGCAAAAAGATTTCCTGGATGTGGATCTGCATGAAAATAACCAAATTCAAGAAGTTGTTGGATTCCGCTGGTTACAGCAGTTCTTATTATTGATGTCGGTTCAATATTATTTTTTATTAGTACTTCTCGGTTTTTTAGTTTAGTACCTTCAATCCAGCTTGTTGTGAGGACTTTTTTCGTTGATAGAATTCTTTTAACATCTGGTACCTTTATATATCTATTATTTTTAAATTGATTTGCAAATTTCTCAGCATTATCTGCTTCTTGATTATAGTCAATTTCTTTAAATAAATTGATTCCAAATTCATCTATAATATCTCCAAGGCCAAACCCAAGATTCAGTGGTAAAAACGGCGCTGTTAATTGTCCCAGGAACTTTACAATTGTTAAGTCTCGTCTAATTGCGAAAACTAAATTAGGCCTCTGAACTTTTACAGCTACCCAGCAATCATCTTTTGTTTTTGCTTTATAAACCTGTCCTAGACTTGCAGAGGCTATAGGATGTTCTGGAAAATACTCAAAAATTATATTGGCTGGTTTCCCTAGTTCTTTCTCAATTATTTTTAATGCGATTTGGTGCTTAAAAGCTGGAAGACTATCCTGCAACTTTGTGAGTTCGTCAAGCCATTCTTGTTTGACTAAATCTGGCCTTGTAGATAAGGCTTGACCAACCTTAATAAAGCAAGGTCCCAAATTAGCTATTGTCATGCGAAGGCTTTTAGCAAGGTTTCTTTGCGTATCAGAGTTGCTACTTGAACTAAATGCTAAAAACTTAAGAAGGAATAGGGTTAACGAAGAGATTATGTAGAAAGTCCTGGGAATCCAAAGCCAAGGTTGGATTATTAACCAAAAAAAATCTCTTTGCGGATTGTAGTCAATACCTACATTCGCGGCTTTAGTATTAGTAGACTGACTATAGTTGGCCAAAGCTTCAAAATTGGTATTTATACCCTTACTCTAGAAAAAAAAATGATATTTCATGAGGTTATCTGATTTACTTAAATTTAAAAGAGGAAAAAATTTATTTTTACCAGCGCACGGTAGAGGTAAGGCTTTGCCTTGTGAGGTCAAAGATCTTCTAAGGCGAAAGCCTGGATCATGGGATCTCCCTGAGCTACCAGATATAGGAGGTATATGTGACCCTGATGGATCAATTTTTCGTAGTCAGAATATGTCTGCTAAATTGCTTGGCGCAGATTATTGCTGGTACGGTGTAAACGGTGCAACAGGATTGCTACAGGGTGCTCTTTTCGCCATAGCAAAACCTGGACAATACGTTCTAATGCCTAGAAATGTCCATAAAAGTATTATTTATGGATGCATTCTTACTGATATCAAACCAGTTCTTTTTGATATTCCTTTTCTCGATGATAGAGGTCATTGGCTTCCACCCGATCATAGATGTATACAACAAGTTTTTAATACTTTGCATGAACAAAATATTGATGTTTCAGCTGTAGTTCTTGTTAATCCAACTTATCACGGTTACGCTTCGAATCTAAGAACTCAAATAGATCTAATCCATAGTTACAATATTCCGGTGCTAGTTGATGAAGCCCATGGTACACATTTCTCATTTCTAATTGATAAATTTACTCCTGAAGCTGCTTTAAATTCTGGAGCAGATCTTGTAGTGAATTCACTTCATAAGTCCCTAACTGGTCTTGTTCAAACAGCTGTTCTTTGTATGAAAGGGGATCTTATAGACCCAGTTAATATTCAAAAAAGTTTGTCTTGTTTGCAAACTTCTAGTCCAAGTGCTTTGCTCTTATCTTCGTGTGAAGCCTCACTAAGTGACTGGGGGAAATCTTCAAATTCCATCAGGTTACAAAACCTTGTTAAGAATGCTCAAGAGATTTTTTATCAACTTTGCGATTACGGTCTTCCTGTTTTGAAAACGGATGATCCTTTTAGAATAATTTTGCATACGTCCAGATTTGGAATAAGTGGATTTGAGGCAGATAATTGGTTTATCAAAAATGGATTAGTGGCTGAACTACCTGAGCCTGGTACTCTGACTTTTTGTTTAGGATTTTCTTCCCACCGCGGATTAGCTAAAACTTTAAATAAAAAATGGAATCAGCTATTAGATGAATCATATCGTAGGGACTGCTATCCCCCTTTTGAAAAAGCACCTTTTCCTCAGATAATGAATCCAGAAGCTTCGTTGTCATTATCTTGGAATTCTCAGTTTGAATCTATTCCATTATTAGATGCTATTAATAGAGTTTGTGCGGATTTAATTTGTCCCTATCCTCCTGGCATACCCTTTTCAATTCCAGGAGAAGTTTTAAATGAACCTTTAATTAATTGGATGATTAATCAATCTTCATTATGGCCTAATTCCATTCCTTCAAAAATTAGAGTTGTCAGATAGATGTTGATTCCTTTTTCCAATAAAAGATTAGTAAGTGGTTTGATTGCTGGAATAGTTGGTTTAATAGCAGTTTTACTTGGGGGTTGGTGGTTTACTGCCTTAGTCGGATTAATTGTTCATCTTGCATTATTAGAATTTTTTCGAATGGCTGAGTTTACCGGTATTAGACCAGCCACTAAAACGACTCTTGTGGCATGTCAGCTTCTTCTTTTTGCAACACAATGGGGAAATGAGGGCTTTATAACTTCAGAGTTGTCTTCAGCGATACTTCCTTTGTCTGGTGCTGCTATTTGTGGGTGGATAATATTGCAGCCAGAAACAGGATCGATTGCAGACATAGCCGCATCAATTTTTGGTCTTTTTTATCTTGGTTTTCTCCCTAGTCATTGGATTAAGTTACGTAATTTTAGTGATTTGAATGCAATTAATTCTATAGATATTTCAAATCACTTTTCTGATCAGATTCCTAATGGGATGACAATTACTCTTGTCTCTTGTTTAATAATTGTCGCTTCAGATATTGGATCATATTTTTTAGGAAGAGCTTTTGGGAGACATTCACTTTCCCCCATTTCACCATCTAAGACAATTGAGGGAGCCTTTGGAGGGATTTTTTGTGCGATATTAATTGGAGCAATAGCTGGAGAAGTACTTCAATGGAATCAAGGTATTCTTATTTGGTCTTTTTTAGGATTTCTTATTGCACTCTTTGCCTTGGTTGGAGACTTGACTGAATCAATAATGAAAAGGAATGCAGGATTAAAGGATTCTGGAGATGCTCTGCCTGGTCACGGAGGCATATTAGATCGTATCGACAGTTATTTGTTTACACCAGCGATAATTTATTATTTAATTAGATTGATATTACCTTTTTTAAGCTCTTAGAGAAATAAGAATTAAGGTTTTATATTTCGTAATATCTTAACACTACAAATCAGTTATTAATAATAAAAAATAATTCCTCCTTTTCTTTATTATTGATCAATTAAGTATTAATTTCTTTTAATCTATTCTTAAGTCAATTTTAATATCTATTTCTAAGAATTATTTTTTTCTATTTACCTGTATCACCAGATTGAATTCCATGTATCAGAAACAAATTTAGGATTGTCAAGATGGGGAAGGTGACCGCAATCATTTAATTCTTCATGAGAACATAAGATTAATTTTTTGCATTTATCTCTAAGAGTTTTGTTTAAAATTCTATCATTCCTACCCCAAATCACTTTAGTTGGTTGATCTGGTAATGGGAGTGCAGTATTTGAGACTCCTCCTGATCTTGCAAAGGTTGCTAGTGATTTAGCCCATCCTTCTATATTTA
This sequence comes from Prochlorococcus sp. AG-432-D11, assembly GCA_003212885.1. Taxonomy (GTDB): domain Bacteria; phylum Cyanobacteriota; class Cyanobacteriia; order PCC-6307; family Cyanobiaceae; genus AG-432-D11. Next base: position 14,475 of record QCOP01000016.1, read on the forward strand.
GATGAATTGAAGCAATTTCTTCTTCTGGAGGTCCAACGCTTTTCTGTGGGTTGGCAAATGCTTGTTTACAAAGATTTTTCCTAACGTATTTTTGTTGGAGGATCCAAACACCTAGTTTATCGAGTGGTCTACATACTTTAACTGATTTTCCTATTAATCCAGCTGGAGAGAGCAGAAGCATTCGATTAATTCTTTTTGGTAATTGTCTGGCAATCTCCATCGCAATACCTCCCCCCATAGAAGCTCCAATAATTCCAATACTTGAATTTTTTGGAAGAAGATTAATTACAGCATTTATATGATTGATAATTTCCTTAAGTCCGTAATTACTACTGCTTCTTGGGCAAAAGCCAAAGCCAAATAAGTCAGGTATATATAATTTGTTTTTGTTTGATAAGAGTGGGACTAATCTTCTGAATTCGAGAAATGAGCTGTCAAATCCATGTAGAAGTAATAGTGGGTTCCCTCTACCGGTAATTGCAATTGGATAGCATTCATTATCATTTTTTGAAATACCCTCGAGGTATTTCCAGCATACTTTTTGGGCAAGGTCTCTACCCAGTGGATCGATCATGTTCTTTGATGCTTGATCTAATATTGATCTTTCAGATAATGTAGTGAAATTAGCTGCTTTATCGTTCAACTTTCTGTTTTGCTAAGGATAGCTTTCTAGCATAATAATCCTCTCCTTGCTGGTTGGTTTTTATTATTGCTTGAAAGAGAGAATATTCATCAACGTGGAATGGGAGATTATGTATCTCGGAATTCTTTTTACATGAAAATTGGCAAATATGTTTAATTTCTGCGTTGGTTGTATTTTTTAATCCAAGATCACCAAGTGTTATTGGTAGGTTTAGTTCATATAGAAAGGATAGTAGTTGCAATTTACTTTGTGATGCAAGTTTGTTATTAGAATAATTTTCTTCTAAATTCATTTGTACAAGTAGACCAAATCCAACTATTTCACCATGCAATGATTTTTGTGAAGTTTCTAATTGAGTAATGCCATTATGCAAGGCATGAGCGGCTGCAGTTCTACATTTCTCACCACCAATTCCTCCAATTAGTCCTGCTGTCATGGTACATCCCTCTACTACTTTCTCCCAGTTTTTGTTATGTGAGTTTTGTAATGCTGCTTTGCTATTTAAAATTAATTGATCTCTCAAAACTCTCGCCATTTCTATAGCCTGTTCAACAAGTCCATTTTCCGGCGTTCCACAACTTAGGGATGATTCATACCATTTTGCTATGGCATCTGCAACTCCGCTTGTCAGTGTTCTGCTTGGAGCTGTTCTAATTATTGAATAGTCAATTATTAATAATGTTGGGCATGTTTTTAGTTCTTGATCTTTAATAAAAGCACCATTAGTTGAGTATATATTTGATAGAGATGTCCATCCAGCACAAGTAGCAGCACTTGTTGGTATAGTTATACAAGGTACATTTAATCGATTACCTAAAAGTTTACCAGCATCAAGAACTTTGCCGCCTCCAGCTGCAATTATTCCATCGCATTCATGTCTTTTAAAAATATTAGATACTCTATTAAGATCATCTTCACAACAGTCATATTGTAATTCACATGAAATTGGTTTAATTCCATATTTGCTTGCTTTGTTGATGATGTTTTCTCTGATTGATATTGTAGATTTGCTCCTACCAAGGATTATTGGCTTTTTGCATAATTTGGGAATAGATCCTAACCCTTCTTCAAGAGCTTTATTACCCCTTATTACTTTCATAGGGGCTATGCAATGTATAAAGTTTTGATTTATCATTAATTAAATATTAATTATAAGACTTTTATACACCAGCTTTAGCAAGCTCTTGTGTCAATAATTTATCGTCTATATGCTTGACAATTATCTTTTTGTTCTCGTCTATATCAATCTGAACATTGTCCCCATCTTTTATTCTTCCTGACAAGACTTCTTCGGCCAAGCTATCTTCTAAAAGCCTCATTACAGCCCTTCTAAGTGGCCTGGCTCCATAGGAAGGATTATAACCTTCTTCAACTAGTCTTTCTTTAAATGCATCAGTAATTGCTAGGTGAATACCCTTGTGTTGAATTCTAGAAAAAACTTCTTTCAACATAATTTCAGCGATATCTTTTACTTCATCTCTACTCAATTGTCTGAATACAATTATTTCATCCAATCTATTAAGAAATTCTGGTCTAAAGTATTGCTTTAGTTCTTCATTAACTAGTGATTTTATTCGGTTGTATTGACTATCTTCTTGATTATCACCTGAGAACTCAAAGCCAAGGCCTCCTCCGCCTTTTTCAATTACTTTAGAGCCTATATTTGATGTCATAATTATTAGTGTATTCTTAAAATCTACTGTTCTACCCTTTGAATCAGTTAGTCTTCCTTCTTCCAAGAGTTGTAGAAGTAAATTGAAAACATCAGGATGAGCTTTTTCTATTTCATCAAAAAGAACAACTGTATATGGACGCCTTCTAACAGCTTCTGTTAATTGCCCTCCTTCATTAAATCCAACATATCCTGGAGGAGATCCTATGAGTTTACTTACTGTATGCCTTTCCATAAATTCAGACATATCTAGTCTTATCATTGCCTCTTCACTGCCAAAGAAATAAGCAGCAAGGGTTTTAGTTAATTCCGTTTTGCCTACACCTGTTGGCCCTGAGAAAATAAAGCTTGCAATTGGTCTGTTTGGATTTTTTAGACCAACTCTAGCTCTTCTAATAGCTTTAGATACAGCTTTTACTGCTTCATCTTGACCAATTAATCGCTTGTGAAGTGTCTCTTCCATATTTAATAATTTGACGGACTCGCTCTCTGTGAGTTTCTGAACTGGGACACCTGTCCATGCAGCTACTATGTGTGCAATATCTTCCTCATTAACAGTAGGTGTTTTATTAATGTTTGATGAAATTATTTGTTCTGGTCTTGTATTTTCTTCTGTTGATTTTTGGTTAGAATCTATTTTAGTTTGACTTGAATTGATATTTTGATTTTCTTTTTTTTCATCAAGTATTGTTTTAATCTTGTCTCTTAATTCTACTTCTTTCTCCCTTAGTTCTCCCGCTTGAGTGAAGTCTTGATCTCTGACTGCTTGTTCCTTTTCTTTTTGAACTCCCCTTAATTCTTTATCAATTTCTTTAGCTTCTGCAGGAAGTTTTGAATTTAATAGTCTAACTCTACTTCCAGCTTCATCGATTAAATCAATTGCTTTATCTGGAAGGAAACGATCAGATATGTATCTATCTCCAAGATTTGCAGCTGCTTCAAGTGCATCATCAGTAATCTTTAATCTATGATGTTGCTCGTAGCGTTCTCTTAAACCAGTTAAAATTTTAATTGTATCTTCAATAGAAGGTTCTCCAATCATAACTGGTTGAAACCTTCTTTCTAGAGCAGCATCTCGTTCAATATGTTTGCGATATTCGTCTAATGTTGTCGCACCTATGCATTGAAGTTCGCCTCTTGCTAGGGCTGGTTTAAGAATATTTGCAGCGTCAATAGCTCCTTCAGCTGCTCCTGCACCAATTAGAGTATGAACTTCGTCAATAACTAGAATTACATTTCCTGCAGCTTTTATCTCTTCCATTATTTTCTTTAATCGCTCTTCAAATTCTCCTCTGTATTTTGTGCCAGCAACTAATAATCCAATGTCTAAAGTCAGAACCCTTTTCTCTTCAAGAATATCGGGAATATCTCCTTGTTGAATTCTTTGAGCAAGACCTTCTGCTATTGCAGTTTTTCCAACTCCTGGCTCTCCAATTAGAACGGGATTATTCTTTGTTCTTCTTCCAAGAATCTGAATAACCCTATCAATTTCATCATGGCGACCAACTACTGGATCTAGTTTTGATTCAGATGCAAGTTTTGTAAGGTTTGTTCCAAATTCATCTAGTGTAACTGTTTTTTGTGAGCTTTTGCCTTGCCCTCCACCTGTGCCTGAAGCAACTTCTGCGGTCTCTCCAAGCATTCTTATTACTTGGGTTCTGACTTTGCCAAGGTCTACTCCCAGATTTTCCAAAACTCTTGCTGCAACCCCTTCTCCTTCCCTTATTAGGCCAAGTAGGAGATGCTCAGTACCTATGTAATTATGTCCCAGTTGTCTTGCTTCTTCAAGAGAAAGCTCAAGCACCCTTTTTGCCCTAGGTGTGAACGGAATTTCAACGGCAACAAAACCTGATCCTCTCCCAATGATTTTTTCAACTTCGACTCTTGAATCTTTAAGATTTACTCCAAGAGATTTTAAGACCTTTGCAGCTACTCCTGTGCCCTCACCAATTAATCCAAGAAGTATTTGTTCCGTACCAACAAAATTATGACCAAGTCTTCTTGCCTCTTCTTGAGCAAGCATAATTACTTTGATTGCTTTTTCAGTAAACCTCTCAAACATTTTTTAGCAGCCCCGCAATTAATAACTCTAATTTATCAGGGTTGAGAATAGATTGTGTTTGTATTGAGCTTTCGTGTAAACCGTAATCAATTTCATCAAGCATCTCTTAGCTCTTCTCGCAGCGCACATTTAGCGTCCTTTCACTCGGTGGCTTGGTTTAAGATATTAACGATTTTGAATAGATTAGAGCATCATTTCCGTCTCGGTAATACTTTTTCCTTGTACCTACTTGCTTGAATTTCAACATCGTATAGAGATTTTTGGCTGGGATATTTTCACTCTCTACTTCAAGTGTGACTTTTTTTACATTCAGGCATTTTGCTCTTTCCATCAAGCTACATAAGATTTTTTTTCCAAAACCCTTTTTTCTATTTTGTGGATGAACAGCGATTAAGTTGATTTCTAGTTGATCACTAATTATCGATCCAGAAGCAAAAGCAATCAATTTATTATTAATTACTATTCCAATAGTAAGGTTTCTTTCATTTGTTAATTCTTCTCTCCATTGATTTTTACTCCAAAAGCCTTCTAATGATATTTTGTCTAAGTTAAAACATTGGTGGATATGTTCTTCTCTTAACTCAATCACTGAATGATCATGGTTCATTTTTTTCAAAAGTTAGCTATTTCTTTGAAAGCATTTTTAATGTAGGGTGTTAACTTTAAGAAACTCCTTCTTGAAAAGCCTTAAAGTCATTTTTCATGAAAACTCAAATGCTTTTTGAAAACAATCAAGATTTTGATAGCCCAAACAAGAATATAACCCCATTAAACACTAGGGTTGATTCCAATGGAAGGCTAATTGTTGGCGGATGTTTTCTTGGTGAAATTGCGAAAGAATATGGAACTCCAGCGTATATTCTTGATGAATTAACTATTCGTAAATCTTGCAGAGCTTATGTTAAATCTTTAAGGAGATACTATCCTGGAGAATCTCTTCCTTTATATGCTTCAAAAGCAAATAGCTCATTATGTATTTCTAGTATTATTGCATCAGAAGGTTTTGGGCTAGATGCAGTCTCTGAGGGCGAGCTGATCACTGCATTGAAAGGAGGGGTAATTAGTGATAATATAGTATTTCATGGTAATAATAAATCTTATAATGAGTTATTAATTGCATACAATAATAATGTAACTATTGTTCTTGATAATCAACATGATATAGATTTATTGAATCGAATAGTTAATACAAATAGTGGTAGAAAAGTCCAATTAATGCTTCGTTTTACACCTGGTATTGAATGTCATACACATGATTATATTCGTACTGGTCATATAGACAGTAAGTTTGGTTTTTCAATTGAAAATGTTAAAAATACTTTAAATCAATTAAAACAATTTGCATGGGCAAATTTGATCGGAATACATGCACATATTGGGTCTCAAATCTTTGAGCTACAACCTCATTCAGACTTGATAGAAGTTATGCTTAATGTTTATGAATATGCTTTGCAAATAGGGCATCCTGTAAAGGATTTAAATGTAGGAGGTGGTCTAGGGATAAAATATGTATCTTCCGACGACCCTCCATCAATTGATAGTTGGATAAAAACAATTTCTGAGACTTTAATTGATTCATGTAAACGAAGAAATATCCAACTGCCAAGATTGATTTGTGAACCTGGTAGATCAATAATTGCAACGGCAGGGATAACGTTATATAAAGTTGGTGCTCGAAAGGAAATTAATGGATTAAAGACTTATATCTCTGTAGATGGAGGTATGAGTGACAACCCTAGGCCTATTACTTATGAATCCTTATATACTGCTTTGTTAGTGGATAAGGCTATTTCTGAGAATAATGAAATAGTTACTATTGCAGGTAAGCACTGTGAATCTGGTGATGTTCTTTTGAAGGAATATTCTCTCCCTCGCAGTTTGAGTGGAGATTATTTAGGTATTTTTGGAACTGGTGCGTATAACTTATCAATGAGTTCAAATTACAACCGAATCCCTCGACCACCTACTGTTTTAGTAAAGGATGGTATTTCCGAATTAATACAAAAAAGAGAAATGCCTGAAGATCTATTGCAATTTGATCTCTTACCTGATCGCTTTATTGCGAAAGGCTAGGTAGATTAGAAAAAAAAGATGGTTTAAGGAGTGAATTTTTGGTGGATTATAAACCTGCGTATCCTTTTGGATCTTCTTTTTGCATTAGTTCTTGGAATTTTACTATTTTCAAGAGTTAAAGAGCCAAGAACACTTTGGCTTCTTAGGGGATATTTGTTTCTTGTTTCTTTAGCTTGGTTTGTTCAGCGTTTTGCAAACCTTCCAATCACTTCAAAGCTTATTGATGCGCTCATTTTGGCCTGTTCATTATCATTGGCAATTCTTTGGCAAGGAGAACTAAGGCGCCTGATGGAGCTTCTTGGAACAGGAAGGCTAGCAGTCTTGTTAGGGAACCCTCAAAAAGAATTTAGGGCTAATGAAAGTACTGTGACACAGTTAGCTGAAGCAGCAGGTCGTCTTTCTCAAAATAGAAAAGGAGCTTTGATTGTATTGGATATGGGAAGTGATCTAAGACCAGAGGACTTTCTATATCCTGGTGTTCCTATTGATGCAAAGTTATCTGTTGATTTATTGCTTAATCTTTTTGCGGCAGAAACACCTCTTCATGATGGAGCTGTTTTAATCAAAGGTAATAGGATTTTATCTGCAGGTGTAATACTTCCTCTGTCTAGGCAAGGAATAAGCAGATATGGGACAAGACATTTAGCAGCCTTAGGAATAACTGAGAGATTTGACAGATGTATTTGTGTTGTGGTTTCTGAAGAAACAGGAACTTTATCTCTGGCTAATCAAGGACGCTTGGAAAGGCCTATAACAAGTAGTAGATTGTTGGATTTACTTAAAGACTTTATGAATTCTTCAACAGGTACAGTGGTTGTAAAAAGTCCGGCAAATTTGCCGCCTAGTAAGACTTTGACCGCTTCTTCGGGAGATTCTAAAGGCACTTCAACACCTAAGCCTTTAAATCAGGACTTAAATAAGGAGAGTTTTTGATGGTTCCTTCAAAGGCTGTTGATTCAAATCTAAATAATTCAATAACTTCATTGCCAAATGAATTGGATCCTTTGCGAATCCCAACTCATATTGCTGTGATAATGGATGGTAATGGTAGATGGGCTAAGTCCAAGGGCTTGCCAAGAACAATGGGACATACCGCTGGTGTAGATACATTGAAAGAGACTTTGCGCTTATGCTCTGATTGGGGCGTGAAAGCTTTAACTGTTTATGCATTCTCCACAGAAAATTGGTCAAGACCAGCTGAGGAAGTTAATTTTTTGATGACTCTTTTTGAGCGAGTACTTAAAAGAGAAATAATGTCGATGAAATCTCAGGGGGTTAAAATAACATTTTTTGGTGATCTTGAAAGATTGCCTGAAAGGTTACGTGAGTTAATAGCTGAAGCAACAAAGGAAACTTTGTCCAATAAAGGTATTAATTTTAATGTTTGTACTAATTATGGTGGGAGAAGAGAATTAGTTCTTGCAGCTAGGAAACTAGCAGAGAAATCTGTCAAAGGAGACCTAGATCCTTCTTCTATAGATGAAAGAATGTTTGCATCTGAACTTTATACGTCTGAAATCGGAGACCCTGATTTGTTAATTCGAACTAGTGGTGAACGTAGAATAAGTAATTTTTTGCTTTGGCAATTGGCATATTCAGAGATATATCTTACAGATGTTCTTTGGCCAGATTTTGATGATCATGAATTGATTAAGGCTCTAGCAGATTATCAGTCAAGACTCAGACGTTTTGGTGGGTTAGAACCTACTCAGTCCCAACAACTGTAAATTTGTTTCTTATGCATCCAATAGATACAGAATCTCTTTCAAAAACAGTCTTAAGTATTCGACATGACTGGACTATAGAAGAAGTTAAAAGTTTACTCGATATGCCTTTGATGGATTTGCTCTGGAAAGCCCAAAATGTTCATAGACAGGCAAATCCAGGCTATAAAGTTCAATTAGCTTCTCTTTTAAGCGTAAAAACTGGCGGATGTGAGGAAGATTGTTCATATTGCCCTCAATCGATTCATCACAGTAGTGACGTTACTAGTCAGCCTGATTTAAATGTTGAGGTTGTCTTAAATAGAGCTAAGACAGCTAAAGAATCTGGGGCAGAACGTTTTTGCATGGGATGGGCCTGGAGAGAGATTAGAAATGGAAAGGATTTTGAATCCATGTTGGAGATGGTTCGTGGAGTTAGAAGGATGGGTATGGAGGCATGTGTCACTGCTGGAATGCTTACAGATCATCAGGCAAAAAGGTTGGCTGACGCCGGGTTAACGGCGTATAACCACAACTTGGATACAAGCCCTGAGAACTATGGAGAGATAATTACAACGAGAACTTATCAGGAACGTCTTGAGACCCTTTATAGAGTTAGAGAAGCTGGAATTACTGTTTGTTGTGGAGGAATAATTGGTTTAGGTGAGTCCATAACTGATAGAGCATCTCTTTTACGTGTTTTATCAAATTTAAATCCTCATCCGGAAAGTGTTCCCATTAATTCACTTGTTGCTGTAGAGGGTACTCCATTGGAAAATTCTCCTGAGGTCGAATCTATTGAAATAGT